>DHSR01000042.1:0-574 GCA_002410555.1 Bacteroidales bacterium UBA5281
CTGCTGATTACATTTGGGCTGTTGGTTGGTACAATGTTATCCCTCAATTGATGCTTTGTTCCCCTTCACCAACGTGGGTGGTTTTAAACAAGCTAAATCATGACCTGGTATTAATAGAACAGTTATTTTATGGTGGAGATGGGGTTTATGTACCGCGGGATATTATCGAAACATCCGATCAACATATTGTGGTTACAGGCGAATATTACGATCCCTTTCTCGTGCCTTATGAGTGTCAGTTCGACCCCTTCGTGCTTAAAGTAAACAGCGAAGGGCTTATAGTGAGTTCCCAAAGCCATGACTTGCCCATTGCTCAGGAAGCCATCGTTTTCCCAAACCCGGGCAGCGATTATTTACAGGTAAAATTAGCTATTCAACACCGGCAGGCTGCGCTGCAGCTTTTTGATATGAATGGTCGATTAATGCTTGATAAAGAGATAAACACAGATTTGCAGCAGGTAAATACCAGCTCACTTGCCAAAGGCATCTATCCATATCGCATTACCGCCAAAGGTAAAGTGATAGGAAATGGAAAATGGGTGAAAGAGTAAGTGTTTCTTTTATCCCAGGTAAA
>DHSR01000042.1:711-19205 GCA_002410555.1 Bacteroidales bacterium UBA5281
AGTAGGGGTTAAACTTATTTTGATTGTCTTAATATAAGTCCAATTGTTTTGAATTTTTAACACAGATACTGTCTCATAATAAAGAAGTGAAAATTTCCACTATCCATTTATCATATCAGAATAAACATCCAAAAAATTGGGTATTTCCACTGCTTTTATTTGTATTGGCAATGGTCTCAGGTGGGTATGCCCAACATTATGCAGATAAAGGAAGCATGCCGCTTGGCGATTATATCAATAATGCAGCGAATGAATCTGATTCCAATACAAAAGTAATGGCGAGCCTCACTTTTGATAATGTTCAAGTATGTAATGGGCAATATTACCGGGAAGTTCGTCCATATCACATTCAACTTTTCCCGCGCAATAAGAATAATGTGGTAATGTTTCCATCGCAGGTGTTGTTCACGGAACTTTGTTTTTACTGTTTAAGGTTGAAACCAACCCTTTAAATCAGCCTTACAGCATTGATTATTATCCGGTAACCCTTGCTTCAACCGGTCATTTTAGCCTTAATATTCTCATTGCTGCAAAATTAGCCGAATATCGGTTTTTTTATAGTTTTGATGGGAATAACTGGATTTTACTGGCTGATCATGTAGTTTGCGGAGATGTAATACTGATTTCGGGGCAATCCAATGCATCGGCAGAGAGCGATAAGGAGCAGGAAACCCTTATGAATATGCGTTATGGAAACGATGAATCAAATATTTACGGGAAGTATAGCCGCACTTTTACCAGATGGCATATAAATCCAAACACCGCCTGGAGCAACGCTCAGGTGAGTGGAGGCTATGGTGTTGGGGTATGGGGCTTAAGATTGCAATATGAGTTACAAAAAGCCAATCATGTGCCCACTTGTTTGATAAATGGCGCCGTTGGTGGAACCGGCATGGATCAACACCAACTGCTAGAATCTAATCCATTTTATTTTGATTTCGTGAATAATCAATATTTAATGGGATCACTGCTTACCCGTGTATATTATGCAGGTTTGGAAAACGACATTAGTGCAATCATTTGGTATAACGGCGAAGATGAATGTGGGTCACCCAACCCTGAAACCGGAATTTACACCCGCGAATTTGACGGGCTTTACCAGTCATGTGTGGATTACCTTGGTAGTTTCAGGAAAATGTACGTAGTTCAGGTTGCTTCTTATACAGGTCCCCGGGTGGGTATAGGCTATGTGAGTGAAGACCAGAGAAACCTTCCCCTTTATTATGAAAACCTAAACGTTATGAGTTCAAATGGTATAGGCCCAAAAAATCCAGCTCCCGGTCAGCATATCCACTTTTTGGCCGAAGCCTACGCGGAATTGGGCCGCCGGCTTTTTAACCTCATTCAAAAAGATATATATGGACAAGCCAGCCATCTAAATCCATTGCCACCCGCAATTTTAAAAGTACGCTCTGAAGGAAAATGCATTTACCTGGATTTCGATCAACTGCTGGATGTATCTTTGTCTGATGCTCTAGAAAATGTGCTTTCAGTAATTAGTTTTAACCAACCTGGCATTCCAAAATACAATCCCCGAATTAAGGAAAATAGTTTTTATTTTGAGGTGGATACTATTTCATTATCATTGATTCAGGAAGTGAGTTATGCCGGTTTTCTGCCCAATGGACAATATGATTTAAAGTGTTATTTAAGAAATTCGGATACTGTTGCCGCACTAAGCTTCTATAAAATGCCTTTATCCCAGGGAGGAAATCCGTACGGATTACCAATGGCTGAAGCACCTCAGCTTCACCTTCAGTTTTTTCCCAATCCGGTTAAGGACATCGCACGCATTTCCTGGTTGGAAGAAGCAGAAGAAACTTGTGTACAACTGTTTAATCCATCCGGCTGTCTTATTATGCAACAATTCATATCAGATAAGCATTTTGATCTGGACTGCACCTTTTTCCCTCCCGGATTTTATTTTTTGCGCATATCAAATAAATATGGTTCCGCAAGCCGGAAATTTTGTGTTGGAAATTAGAGGTGAGCGATGAGCGGTGAGGAATCAGAGATTAAAAACCTGCCAGTTTGCCGGTTGGTTAGAAATTAGTTTTTCCCTTGTTACTTTTTCAATATAATCCTAAACGTAGTTCCTTTGCCCGCAGCCGATGATTTAACAAAAATCTTTCCATTGTGGTTTTCGGTAATGATGCGCCGGGTAAGAGAGAGCCCCAGCCCCCAACCTCTGGTTTTACTGGTATAACCGGGTTTAAAAACTGTGCTAAACTGCTTTTTCGACATTCCTTTACCGGTGTCAGAAATATCCAGATAAATGCGTTTGTCATCCTCAGTTATTTCAAGGGTTAAGGTTCCCTGCCCGGCCATGGCATCCACGGCATTTTTTACCAGATTTTCAATAACCCAATCGAACAGAGGTGCATTCAGATAAGCAGGAATTACCGTTTTGCGTTCCGGCCGGATCACGAAATTTACTTTTTGAGAAGTTCGTGTTTTTAAATAATCCACCGAATTGTATACCACTTCTACCAGGTTTTCAGGCTTTAGGTTTGCCACCGATCCAATCTTACTGAAGCGTTCAGCCACCGTATTGAGGCGGTTTACATCCTTTTCCAGTTCTTCGATGGTACCTTCACCCACATCCCGCGATTTAAGGTATTCCACCCACGCCATCATAGACGAAAGCGGCGTTCCCAATTGATGCGCTGTTTCTTTGGCCAATCCCACCCAAACCTGATTTTGTTCCGATCGTCTTGCTATGGAAAACAACAAATAACTCACCAGCAGAAAAATACCAATAATAGCTAGTTGTATATAGGGGAAATAACGCAACTGGGTGAGCAGAAAGGAATCCTGATAATAAATATAACGCTTCTGATCTGCAATTACTATTTCGATAGGCTCATTGTATTTTGACATTTCATTGACCAGATGACTTACATATCCAGCTTCTTTTAATCGGGTGGTATCAATCTGCCCCCAGGCAACAAGATTGCTGCGACTGCTATCGGTAATAATTACAGGAACGGAAGCTGAATTGTTGACCACTTCTTTGAAAAATGATTCCACCAGGTCGTCGAGTACCACTTTCAATTCACTGAAAAGCTTTGAATCTTTATAATAAAAATAAACCAGGTTGCCTGAATAATAATCCAACTTTAGCGGAGGGTAAACCGAGAATTCTTTAAGCAGTTCGGGCGTAAATCTGCGCACAGAATCCGTATTAAAATCCACATTGCGCGCTTCTTTAATTTTACCATCGGGGTCAGCCAGAATTACCGGAATAGAGGTATTGTTTGAAATGATGCTCAGGTAAAACAATATGTTTTCATCCTCGCCGGCTTCTACCATTTTTTCTGTGGCTTCAGCCAGTATCTCTACCCGTTTACGTTCCTCAACCCTGATCTGATCAAAAAAATCATCGGTGTAATTAACCAGATTCACCCTTTGTTGTATGGCATTGGCCCAGGTAGTAATTTTGTTGCGCTCATCGCGGGCAATATTTTTTACCAACAAATTGGTATACCATAGCGAAACACCAACAATAAACAGCGCCATCAAAAAGAGCCATCGTTTCCAGGTCTTTTTTTGTTCATAAATATTGGTAACGCGCCTTTGCGATAACCTGGGTTTATTCATTGACTATTGATTTATCTTACAAATATCGTTTATTTATAACAACTCAGACAAACAACTGCAGAGTGATTTGTTAAACGATTTGATATTATTCAATATTTGCCTGTTATTTATTCTCATCCCATTCAATATCAAATTTCACCCCTTGAGCAGGTTCTGATCTGGTGGATTGTTTATTTTTACCAAATTCATCACGCAACACCTGTTTAAGCTCCTGCTTTTGGTTTTTAAAATCACCGGCTATTTTACGGGCCACTGCCTGGCTATCGTATCTGAATTCAGGGTGATCAACCGTGCCACTGAGGTACAGAAAAAGACGGGTATTGCCTGCAGCATCAGTTTCCATTGATTGTTCGGGCGCCGGCCTGCGCGACTTTTTCCGGGTAAGTTCGGACAGCAGCACATTCAGATGATAATCAATTTCATTGCCGAAAGTGTGCGAGCCGTAACCTTTCAGGTTCATTACCGATGATTTTACCTCCATCTCAGGTATGATTACTCGTTGACGCAGCACTTCAATGCGATTATTAAGTGTCGAAAACTTAACATTTTTCAATTCTGAAGCATTAAGAAACCTGGATAATTCCTGCAATGGCTCAAAATTTACCAATTCACCATTTCTGATTTCAACATCGGCAAGGGCATTCACCGAATTGGCATCTACATCAAAAGAATCATCAAGCATAGAACTGAAGTTTACCTTTACATCAGCCCTGCCTTTTAGATGGCTGCTTTTTAAACTGCTTTGTCCGAAGTCGTTAAATTCATAAAACACCCGTTGAATATCCACATTGCGGAAGTCGGCATCACACAGTACGCTGGCTTTATTCCCATAACGCATATTCAGTAATCCGTTGCCGGTAATATCTCCATCCATGGCTTTAAATCTAAGATTTGAAGCCTTTAGTACCTGGTTATTCAGGATAAGGTTCCCGGATGCCCCGGTGGCCGAAAATTTACGGTATTTCAGGTGATCAATATTTAAAATCACATCAAAACTCAAACCAGATTGAAACAGTTGGATGTTTCCTTCGTTTTGCTTTTCGGATGTCGAAAAGGCCATTAAATCTTCAAGATCGAGCTGTGATGAGGCTATCTCCGCATCAAAATGCAGGGGTTTATCCCGGAAGAAAAACTGTTCCATGAGGTTTTGAAAGCGTCCTTTTAGCTTAAGATCAGTATTTCCGCTTTTAAGGCTGAGTTCATTCACATATACTACACCATTTCCTAATTCCAGGCTGGCGTTCAGGTCAGAAACAAATCGTCCGCTCTGTTTATGCGTAAATGTAGCATTCTCCAGCAGTATGCTCCCTTGCGTTGAACCAGCAATATTCGACCCCGATGCATTTCCTTTATAAGTTATATCTGTAATTACCTGTCCCTTGAGGTGATCAAATAAGTTGTCGCCTATAAAGCCTTCTATTTCGGAAAGATTAAGCTTTGCACTCAGGGTAAGGTCGATAAGTGGTTGCTTAAAGCCAGAAACCAAAACCTTTCCCTTAAAATTGCCGCTGCGCGTAGACCCTTCAAAATGCTTAAGCAACAGGTGTTCACTTTTATTGCTTCCGGCACTAAAGTTTCCTTCAGCTGAAATGCCATACAGTCTGGTGGAGCTTTTTTTATGCAACAGGCTCGCTTTTTTCAATTTAAAGTCTGAACTGATAAATGGAGCCTGATCCTTCCCGATCATACCCGAAATTACAACCTCTGCATCCAGAAGGCCAGCGGTTTCATAATCCTCAAAACCAACAATATGTTGCCGGAGGCGGACAGGGAGCACATGAAACATCTCCGCTATGTCAGCCCGGGTGGTAGTCAGATTAAATTCAAGAGGATAGGGTGCAGTGGCATACTTAAAATTCCCTTCTATAGCAATATTGACGCCAGCAATAATAAGATCCGATTTATCAAAGATGACTATTTTTTGCTGATCATCAATCTTAAGACTAAGTTTCAGTGAAAGCTGCTCTGAAATACCATATTCTTTCTGATGAAGGGTAATCCGTTCAGCGGCAATATCGCCTTTTAATGCAAGATGATAGATTTCGCCCAGTTTATTAGCCCTTAAATTGAAATCAGGAAGACCAATAGCCAGATCAAGATTGGTTTGTAAATTGCGGTAATAGACTTTAACCTCATTAAAGTGCACCCGGTTTACATCAAAATTGACTGGCTTCCCACTGGTTTTAGCTCCTGATTCCCATATTTGAAAGTTATTTTTCCCCTCATCATCTATCCACAGGTTAATGGAGGCTTCATCAATTTGAATGCTTTGTATACTGTAATTACCTGTTATAAGGCCGAATATCCCAAAACGCAAAGAAACACTTCGGGCATTGAGCAGTACAGGCATTTCTGACTGACCATCCCTGGTAGCAATGTTGCGCAATACCACAGATGCATCCGGGAAACTTTTTAATATAGAAAAATCTATCTCTCCAACATCAACCTTTATCAATAAATGGCTGTTTAGTTCATCAACGACAAGTTGTTTTGCTCTGTCGCCATACAAAAAGCCCGCAAGTACAACAAGCATAAGCATCCCCACTGGCAATCCAATCAGCCAGAGCAACACTTTTTTTCTACGGAAGGAATGGGATGAATTTGGATTCATTCAGCAATATGCAGCTTATCAAACAATGGTATACGTTCATTTAATAACGTTATAAACAGTGTTTCATTGCAGAAGTTCCACTCAAAATAAAACCGGTCGATGAACACACAGAGATAAGATTGTTTGTGTGCATTTAAAATAATTGCATGCTTTTTGTATTTATACTACGGTATACAAAACATACTTCTGAATAAAAAACGAAATACCATGAAAAATTACACCCTGTTTACCCTGATTTTCGGCATAGCAATAATTTTAGCCTCTTGCAAAACAAGTACTAAAACACAAACTCCTGATATACCTTTATTTGAAGGTGACAATAGTGCCACCTCTCTTGACTGGCCCGGCACTTACAAAGGCACCTTACCATGTGCCGATTGCGAAGGTATCATCACCACGCTGGTGCTGAATGCAGACCTCACCTATGAACTTCATACCACATATTCCGGAAAATCAGAACAGACCTATACAGATAAGGGCAAATTTACATGGAATGATTTGGGCAATATCATTACTCTTGAGGGCATTGAAAACCGCTCCGCCAAATTTCTTGTTGGTGAAAACAAAGTACTTCAGCTTGATATTCAGGGACAGCCGGTTACCGGAGTCCTGGCAGATAACTATATGCTGAAAAAACAAGTCTCAGGATTAACGGATGCATCCCTGACAGGCAAACGATGGAAACTGATTGAAATAAACGGTGCTCCTGTTGATGAAGATACCGGTCAGGAAAAGCCTGCTTTTATTGAGTTTAGCGAGGAGGATAATAAAGTCAATGGTTTTGCCGGCTGCAACCATTTTTTTGGGAATTATGAATTAAAAGAAGGAAACCGCATCACTTTTTCAAAAATAGCATCCACCATGATGGCCTGTCCTGATCTTAACATGGAAAAAGAACTGTTTAAGGTATTCGAAACTGCCGATAATTATACCATTTACGAAGATGAGCTGAACTTAAACAAAGCACGAATGGCACCTTTGGCAAGGTTCGTCCGCATTGAGTAAAAACCACTGCCGGCAAACATAAAAATATATCATAGCACATCTGAAAGGGTGTGTATGTGTATTTTATTGACTTCCAATGAGAAATAATGCGTATATTTGCAGAAGTTTCAACAATAAATATTTAAACCCTTTAAACTTAATTATGGCCCGGTCACAACAATCATGGAATAAGCACGAAAACGAAAAAAAGAAACTAAAAAAGAAAAAAGATAAAGCCGCCAAAAAATTGGAAAGGGCCGCCAATACTGTTGATGGTAACATCCTGGATGACATGATTGCTTATGTGGATGAATACGGACGAATAACTGATACACCACCCGATCCCACAATTAAAAAGAGTGTGATTAAAGCTGAGGACATTGAAATTGGTGTCCCCAAAAAAGAAGATATGGCCCCCGAAGAATTTCGTACCGGCATTGTAACTTTCTTCAACGACTCTAAAGGCTTTGGTTTTATTAAAGACCTCAACACCGGCGAAAGCATCTTTGTACATATAAATGGTTTATCTGAACCCATTGTGGAAAACAATAAAGTCAACTTCAAAACCGAACGCACACCCAAAGGATTAAATGCCATTGAAGTAAAAGTAATGCGTTAATGCAGTGATAATTGCATTTTATAGACTTCCTGAAATGTTATTTTTTTGTTAATTTTCAGTTTCCTGCCTCAAATATAACGGAGCGGGCAGCCAGAACCATTTATTATCTATATTATTCTGTCTCAGGTTGATAATATAATATAGCTTTTAAAAAAAATCTGTTAATTGTAAAAATAATCCCGATTTCATTAAAAAATACCTACTTTTAGGTATTGAAGTCATACAAAAGCATCTTATCTTTGTTCTACTTAAATGCCAACTACCATCACAATTACTTGTTTTACTAAAATTTTGCATACTGGCTACAATTTAGCAATTAGCATCGAAACAACTGACCATAAACCCAAATAAACAAGTTTTTAAATCTAAACCAAAACACAATGAAAAAAGTAATTATTACCGTTTTTGCTGCCTTTCTGGCATTCAATCTTTCCGCTCAGGACAATCTTTTGACCAAGGGAGAAAAAGTAGTGAATATTGGAATCGGCTTTGGAAGTACCTTATACAGTGGAACCGGTTATTCCACCACCGTTCCTCCGATTTCTGCTTCATTTGAGGTAGGAGTAAAGGATGATGTTCTTGATGTAGGTTCTATTGGAGTAGGTGGATACCTCGGCTATACTGCCTCCAAATGGGAATATTCATATTTTGGAAATGATTGGGGTTATAAGTATTCCAGCTTTATATTAGGAGCACGCGGGACATTTCATTATCCACTGGTTGACAGGCTGGACACCTACACAGGTCTGATGCTTGGATTCAATGTAGTTTCTGCCAAAGAAACAGGAAATATTGACCCAATGTACAATTACAACGCCTCAAGCAGCGGTGTGGTCTGGAGTTGGTATGCCGGTGGAAGGTACTACTTTTCCGATTCATTTGCAGCCATGGCTGAAATAGGTTACGGAATTGCATGGTTTAACGTGGGAGTTGCCTTAAAACTATAAAGATTCTGAAGTAAGGATTTTAAGGTCGCCCATTTGCAGGCGGCCTTTTTTTTGATAAAATTTAATCGTTTCTTATGTCTTATTTGCCATCAAACAGCGAAGGAATGATGGTATTTAAATCTTCATACTGCATTTTTAATCCAAATTTAATACTACAGCTTCTCCGTCGTATATTAGTCTGATTTTGTGATCATTACATACTTGTCTCGTCTGTTGAAATATACATATACATTATTACATGTAATTGATTTTATGCCAATTAACTATTATAAAAAAAGTATTTGAGCTATAATTTTTTGTTTGGTATTTGAATAATTTGTTTCTTTGCAGCCTCAAACCTAAAAAAGAGAAAAAATGTCAGACATTGCAACAAGAGTAAAAGCTATCATAGTAGATAAGCTTGGCGTTGATGAAAATGAAGTTACTCCCGAGGCCAGTTTCACCAACGATTTAGGTGCAGACTCTCTGGATACTGTTGAACTCATCATGGAATTTGAAAAAGAGTTTAACATTGCTATTCCGGACGATCAGGCTGAAAAGATCGGTACCGTAAGTGATGCTGTAGCATACATTACAAACAACACTAAATAATCTTCTTTCTTAATGAATGTAAGACGAGTTGTAGTAACCGGACTCGGCGCGCTTACTCCAATAGGCAATTCCATACCATCATATTGGGAGGGATTGATTAATGGTGTAAGCGGCGCTGGCCCCATTACGCGGTTTGATGCCGGCAAATTCAAAACGCAATTTGCCTGTGAAATCAAAGATTATAATCCGCTCGCCTTTTTTGACCGGAAAGAAGTACGTAAATTCGATCCATACGCTCAGTATGGGATGATTAGCGCAGACGAAGCCATAACCGATTCGGGGCTGGATCTTTCTGCTATCGATTTAGAAAGGGCAGGAGTAATCTGGGCCTCAGGCATTGGAGGGTTATTGACCTTTCAGGAGGAGGTTGGAGATTTCTTTAAAGGAGATGGGACCCCGCGTTTCAATCCTTTCTTTATTCCCAAGATGATTGCCGACATCACTGCCGGTCACATCTCCATAAAATATGGTTTCAAAGGCCCTAATTTTGCAACAGTTTCTGCCTGCGCTTCATCAGCCAACGCTATTATTGATGCCTACAATTACATCAAATGGGGCAAAGCTGAAATTTTTGTTTGCGGTGGTTCTGAAGCTGCAGTAAATGCAGCCGGTGTAGGTGGTTTTAATGCCATGCATGCTATTTCTACGCGCAACGATGATCCGGCTACCGGGTCCAGACCCTTCGACAAAGATCGTGATGGATTTGTAATTGGTGAAGGAGCAGGAGCACTCATTCTCGAAGAATATGAACATGCCAAAGCCCGCGGAGCTGCAATTTATGCAGAAATAATTGGCTCAGGCCTTACGGCTGATGCCTATCACATGACCGGACCACATCCCGAAGGTGATGGCGCACGACGGGCCATGAAAAGCGCTATTGATGAAGCCGGATTAAACCCTCAGGATGTTGAACACATCAATACCCATGGCACTTCAACCCCTTTGGGAGATGTTGCCGAAGTAAAAGCCATCGTTGCACTCTTTGGAGAACATGCCCCCAAAATCAGCATTAACAGTACCAAATCAATGACAGGACACCTGCTGGGTGCTGCCGGTGCCATTGAATCCATCGCCACCATTCTGGCACTTAAAAATGGCATCATACCTCCGACCATCAATCACTTTACCGATGATCCGGATATTGACAATTCGCTTGATTTCACTTTCGGGAAAGCCCGGGAACGTAAGATTCAGATTGCATTAAGCAATACTTTCGGCTTTGGCGGACACAATGCATCCATCTTATTCAAAAAATTCAATGATTAATTGTGTTTCCATTCAAAATAAAACCTTTTAGGTTTTACCTTTCGGGTGATAAACATTTTTACGAAGCCATCAAAAATATTTTCGGATTTTATCCGGGAAACATATTTTTGTATAAACTCGCATTTCTTCATAAGTCACAGAGCGAGGAAATGATCAATGGCATGAGAATAAGCAACGAAAGACTTGAGTTTCTCGGAGATACCGTGTTGAGTACAGTAGTGGCTGATTACCTTTTCCGGATGTTCCCCTATAAAGACGAAGGATTTCTTACCGAAATGCGCTCTAAAATCGTTAGCCGGGCACAGTTAAATAAACTTTCCTTTCGTCTGGGCATCGATCAGCTTATTATTCATGCGCAGAACAATAACAGTGTTTTTCGTTCCATCAAAGGCGATGCCCTTGAAGCTTTGATTGGTGCCATATATCTGGACAAAGGCTATCGGTTTACGCGCAAAGTATTAATAAACAGGGTAATAAAAAATCATTTCGACCTTAATGTGCTCATTCATACAGATGTTAATCACAAAAGCAAAATTATTGAGTGGGCCCAGAAAGAAAAAAAACCGGTTGAATTCAATGTGATTCAGGAAGTTGGCACTGGTTATAAAAAGCAATACATTGTTGAAATCCGGATTGCCGGCAAGCCCTCAGGTTCGGGACGTGATTATTCCATTAAAGGAGCCGAACAGCAGGCAGCCATGAAAGCCATTGAACTTTTTGATCTTAACAATCACTCCCTGGTCGAAAAGTAATATTTTTATAAATTGCCAGGTTATATTAATTTAGCGTTATGGCAAAAAAAAAACTGATTCGCACCCCGGATTCATATCCCGATTTGAATATAACGGGACTAAGTACCCAGATAAAAGATTACCGCCTTGCTTTTTTAATGAATACCCTGCTTGGATTTAAACTCAAGAAACTGGATGATTTACCGGTTTTCTTTACCAGATTCAATGCTGTGCTGTATTATCCCATCTTTTCCTTCCATGACTTAGAACAGCGGCTCTATTATTGTTTGATTGGAAACAACAATACGCAACAGCCGATGATTCAGTCTCTTAAACATGCGGATTACTTTATTTTTATCAAAGGTTATCCCGGGCAAACCAGAATGGAGGAAATTCACAGCCATCTAAAGGCACATAGTGAAATTCAACTGGTGTTTAATGCTGAGAAAGGAAAAATTAAAAACCTGGAAGACATTATGACCGATCTGGAAATGCATCTGGCAAATTTCGGGTAGGCTCCCCTACCCTGCCACCGCCTTTAACCTTTGATCTAAAATGATCAGCTGTCAACAATTTTTATCGACTTCCGGTCATATTCTACCCTGTCGCCGGGATAAAGTTTTTTACGTTTTCTTAATTCTATGCTTCCATTTACCATGACCTCACCTGCCAGGATTACCTGATTGGCCTCTCCCCCACTCTCAACAAGATTCAGCAATTTTAGCAATTGGTTTAATTGAATGTGATCAGATCCGTGAAGTTCAAATGAAGTCATAACAATGCTTTTTGCAAAAATAATTCAAATCCTGAGCATTAGATTCATAAAATCCTGTTTCTGGCTTTAAATCCAAAGAACAACGACCTTATAAAGCGGTTTAAGACCCGTACATTCCATCTACATTGCTTACTTTTGCCCTCTTTAACAGAAAGACTATGTACGCTGATTTTACCCCAACGCGTTACCGCTTACAATCTCAGGCCAGTGGTAATATTTTTGAAGACAATGGTTGGACCCTGGATGCTCCGGGCGAAGAAAAACCCGCACTTATCCGGGCCATATATGACCACAAGCAATTACTTACCCTGGATTCCAGCTATGGACTTTACGCTTTTGCAAACTGGCTTCCCATCAAACGCCTGTTAGAAGGCTCATCGGCACCCGTAACATACAAAAGTGAGGGGCTGGGTAAAGCACTCGGGCTGTCAAACCTATGGATAACTTTTAGTGGCTACTGGCCCGAACGAAACGGCGGCATGACTACCTGTTCTTTTAAAGAAACCGAAGCTTATGCAGTTTGTGGCAGGATGAATCCTGAGCAGAAGCAGGTGTTGGTGGTTGCTTCAGCCGGAAACACTGCCCGGGCATTCGCTAAAGTGTGTTCCGACAATAATATTCCTTTATTGTTGTGTGTACCACACGATTATATAGATGCCCTTTGGTTCAGTGAGCCAGTGAAGGATTGTGTAAAACTTGCAGTTACTGCATTCGATACAGATTATTATGATGCCATACATTTGTCTAATTTAATTGCCAAATGCGAAGGCTTTCTGGCAGAAGGCGGTGCTAAAAATGTGGCAAGACGGGATGGGATGGGTACTACTACCCTATCGGCGGTAACTACCATTGGCCGCATACCTGATTATTATTTTCAGGCCGTAGGCAGTGGAACCGGTGCCATTGCAGCCTGGGAGGCCAATCTCAGACTAATTGAGGATGGCCGTTATGGCAGCAACAAAATGAAGCTGATGGTATCGCAAAACAATCCTTTCCTACCCATATACAAGGCCTGGAAAGCACATTCCCGTGAAATGCTTTCATATGATAGTGAGTTGGCCCGCCAACATGTTACTGAAATAGAAGCCAAGGTATTGTCGAACCGAAAACCACCCTATCCGATTATCGGTGGCCTCTTTGATGCCCTTACCGATACTGACGGCGATGTATTGATGGCTTCTAATCTTGAGGCCCGGGAAGCTAAAGAGCTGTTCCTCAAAAAAGAAGGCATCGATATCTATTCTGCTTCGGCCATTGCTACTGCTTCGCTTATTAAGTCAGTTAATGAAGGTCTTATTGATAAAGATGCCTTAATTATGCTTAATATTACCGGCGGTGGAGAAGAAAGATTCAAAAGGGAACACAGCCTGCATTACCTTGAACCGGATCTGCTTTTTGGAGACGACCCCGATATGGAAGAGGTGAAACAAAAGCTGGCCGGTTTAAAATGGTAGGCATTGGAGTTTCGATAATTTGTTGACTTTGTCTGCTTTGGTGAGTTTTACGCTGCTCATGTTTTCCTAGAAAGTCCTCACATAAGTAAAAGAAGGGATTATTGGGAAAATGCTGATCTGGTAGAGGTGGAGTTGTTTTTGCTTATCATGCTCCATGTAAACAAAATAGGGGTTTTGGCGACTGTAAACATTATATACTGAGATCACCCATTCACGTGTTCCTTTTTTCTTTTCTTTTATGAACCTAACCGCACAGTCAAGCCTGTGGTAAACCGGCATCCGGCTTTGGTTTCTGCCGGGATAAGTATATGTATTATCATATACCCTGGTAAATACGGGAAAAGGGTTTGCGAAGGATCCATAGTTAAATTCTTCATTTATGGTTGGATATTTGCCATCGGGAAGTGTAATTGCATTACCAGTATTAAACACAAAATCGCCGCTGAAAACTATATTTTCATTAAGAGCATAGTTCGCAACCAGGGTAAGATAATGTCTGCGGTCAAATTTATAAGGGAACCATTGTCCCTTGTTTATATTATCAAATTTCCGGTAATTGTAACTAAGGGTATAGCCTATCCATCCCGTTAGCCTGCCATGTTCTTTTTGAGCAAGAAATTCCACCCCATAACTTTTGCCTTTGCCGTTTCTTTCGATCTTATCTTCCCAATTATTGGTTCCGCCAAAAAAACTTGCGCCTTCGCTGAACTCAATTTGATTGTTCAGCGATTTATAATACCCTTCAAGGCTTAGTTCAATGCCATTGTCTTTAAGCGTGTGATATAGCCCGAGACTATAAAGGTAACTGTATTGCGGGCTGGTGGTTGATGTTGCCGGAACCCATAGGTCTGTAGGCAATCCTGCTCCGTTGTTTGATAAAAGATGAAGATTCTGCTGCATGTAAACAAAACTCGATTTTACTGACCAATTGGGTCTCATTTTGTAGTTCACCGTTATTCTTGGCTGTAATGTTGGAAAAATGGACCCTCCAACAAAATAAGTGTTAAAATGAATTCCGGCATTTGCATTAACGTCCTTAAAAAGTTTAAAATCACTTTCGGCATAGGCTGTAATTTCATCAGATTGTAATTTAGGAGAACCTGCCATAGAATCTATGGAAACATTCTTATAATAATTCATTCCCGGATTAAACTGATGATGGGTATAGCCTGCTCCCAGTTTAAGTGAGAATATGTTAGAGACAAAGTAATCGAAATCCTTCTTCAGAATCAGATCGTTAACCCCTGAAACAAAAGATGAATTTGCTTTTTCAACAACCTTTCTGTCAGTTTTATTTTTTTCTACGTACTGAACTCCGTTGAGGTAATCAAAATGTGTATAAGCAAAGGTGAGACTACCAAAAACATGGCTGTTGTATTGATGATTCCACTTGAATGATGCAAGGGTATTTCCCCATTTGATATTTGCCTTATAATCAAAAAAGGTAACCGCCCCGACATCACCACGATCTCTTTGTTTGAAAAAGATATTATCCCGTCCATTATAGAATGAAAATGACAAGGAATTCTTTGCATCGAATTGGTGTGTAACTTTTGAATACAAGTCATAAAAAGTATATCCTGCACTGTATTCCAGGTTACTTTGCATTCTTGTTGCTAATCTGGTGACCAAATCGATATTGCACCTGCGAATACTAAACATAAATTTTGTTTTTTTATTTTTGGATAAAGGACCTTCAATAAATAATCGGCTGGCAAGTATGCCAATACCATACTCTCCTTTAAGGCCAGTTGAATTTCCGGTTTTCATTCTTATGTCCACTACACTGCTTAAACGTCCGCCATAGCGGGCAGGAAAACCGCCTTTGATAAGTTTTATATCATTGATAGCATTTACATCAAACACCGACACAAAACCTCCAATATGATTAACGTAGTATAAAGGAATATCATCCAGCAGTACAAGATTTTGGTCGGGCGTACCTCCGCGCACATACAAACCGCTGGTTCCTTCGGTGCCACCCTGCACACCGGGCATAAGTTGAAAGGCTTTCAACACATCTACTTCACCTCCCAGGGCCGGTAATTGTTTTATCTGTTGCACCGGTATAGTAAGCACTCCTGTACGTGGGGTTGAGGTAGCTGTACCTGTGGCCTTTATTTCCACCTCTTTTAGGTCGCTCGTTTTTGGAGTTAGTGATATATTACTATTTTCTACTGAATTTCTAAATTCAAGGGTATCAGAGATATATCCAATATAGCTGAAAACCAGTCGGGCTGGTAGCTTATTGGTTTTTATGCTGTAAAATCCATAATTATTGCTGGTTACCCCCTCCGTAGTGCTTGAAATATACACAGAACAACCGATAAGCTTTTCGCCGGTTTTTGTATCGGAAATATAGCCCTGCATGGTATGCTGAGCTAAGGCCTGAGTACCTATAAATAAAGCAAAATAGGTTATTATCATGTATTTCATTGTATTACTACTATTTTGGTTGCTGTTGTTGAACTATAAGCAGCACATACCCCAAGTCCGCCTTTTATGTTTGTGTACATATCTAAAGGTTCTCCCGCAAATAACAGGTTATGTATTCCGTCAGTATGAAGTTGCGCATTGAACGCATGGCGGGTGTAATACTTACGAAAGTAATAATACTCTTTTGAAATGCTGCGCAATAAAATGTAGCTACTATTGCTTGCATGCGTAATAAATGAGAAAATATTGATTTTTCCATTAAAAAGCTCATCACTGAAAAACAATGTAGTTGGTATAAAGTCCCAATCCCCCTCGTTTTGAATAACTATATCCGGTTTATAAATAGTCCAGTAATTACTTTCATATGTGTACCAGTATTCCTGGGTATAATCACTAAATTGGGAATTGTATATTAATATCTCATAATAGTTTTCTTGTTCCGGGTTATCGTTAATAGAAAATGTGAGCGTACCATAATTTTGCTGACTCATAGCATCGTAGAATGTAGGGTATTTATACTCAGGATTGCTTATGACAGCCGGAGTAGGAATAATCGTCTCCCCTGTCATTTTAGTATTAGCAAGCACTTCAATTCTTATAGTGTCATTAATAGCTGGCTTTAATTCCGACTCGTAAATGCCCGATTCAACATTTTGTAACGTATCAGAAAAAACATTGTTAATGAATACGAAAACAATGCCATCATTTACCGGTGATTGTATATCATCCTGAATGCCTGTTGTTTGCCCAACAAACACCCTGATGCAACTATCGGGGTTTAAAATAGACTGAAAATACATCTGTCTTCTTCCTTCCGGCAACATATCGTCCCTGATTTTCTGGCAGGAAGAAATAGAGAATGTAGCTAATGTTAATATTAATAGGAACTTTTTCATATGAACTATGTGGATAAAGGTTTAACAATACCCGGGAACCAAGTTAAAGATATTTTAACCTTAAGAAATCGGAGGCTTACAAAATAAATAAATATTCAATTGCGAGTCCAGTTTTAAGGCTTTGTTCCCGGGTGAGTTACTCAGATTTGGTTTTACCATATCACATGACGTGTAAAGCCGCAGCATCCACCGGGCAAATTTGCTGTAATGTCAAATGAAATCGGTTTATTACCCCAACCGTAATAGCCGTTATTTGGTGCCTCAGCAATGACATAATCAAGAAAGGGAGCTGGCTCGCCCGTAAAAGGATGATACGTAATGGTTGCATTACTGGCTGAAGGCAAATGGCGGTAGGTTGAAAAATTACTATTAATGCCCTGATAAATATAAGGACCATACGATTCAAAGCTCCACTCGATTTTCAGGCTGGCAGTTCCATTGATTGTTTGAGGCCCCCAATACTGATTCCATTTACCCCAGCCATTCTTCCTTTGTGAGTTTGTGCCTACACTTAATGGATGACACTCAATATATTTAGACCAGTTTGAGCCTGAATCATAGCCAAAAGTCTTAATGATAAATGTTGCTGACATTCTAGTTCTAAAGTTGCCTACGGTTACCCAAGCACCGCTTATATCATCATGCTGATATGCAGTATAAATTCCGGACATAACACTTTTAGTATCCAAAATCTCAGAACTCTTGCTATTTGTCTCAGCAATCAATTTTGTTCCATCGTATACGGTTGCATTTTCTAGGCTTTTAATACTATTGTCTCTTACAAAATAAAGCACTTTACCAACCATTACAAACCCATCGCTATTCAGATAGGCAGCCATTGAACGATCTGCTAAGTTATAATCTATATAACTTCCTTCGGGTTCGTTTATTTCCTTAATGAAACCTAATTTTATAGCTTCCATGTATTCAGGAGAATGACCAGGGAATGGAATGTTTTTCATTTCTTCTTCTGTTTTATCCTCAAACGGCCTTATTTGTAAGTCATACTCTTTCATTGCAATATTCTCGAATAACCGCTTTTGAGAATTAAAGCCTAACCCCATTTCAAGTTCCGTAAGTGATTCAATATCCATAAGGTTTGCCACACTTTCATAATCATGAAGTGTTGCATAATCCTTAAAGATTAGAATCCCATTCTTACAACTGACGTTTGCTTTTTCATAAACATTGGAATTCGTAGGTTTATTGTCTTGTTCAGGATTTATTTTTTCACATGAAAGTGAAATGAACATCAGTCCAATTATTGGTAGAAAAAAACGTTTCATAGTTAAATTTTTTTAGAGATTAATTTACAGATTTGGGTGGTAACCATAAATTGCCATCTGACCAGAAATTATTGTCAGACGGCTTGGACTAATCGAACTTATTTTTTCCTATCTTGAAAATGTATTTGGTATTATAATGCGGAGTCCATTGTTGCTTAAAAGTAGTTTCAAATAAATTATTATGAAATTCCCTATAATAAATAATTGCCAGTACGCTTAGGTGAAAATAAGCAAGTACTCTGTTGAAATTCTCATAGTGAAAAAATAAACATACCGCACGCAGGCCGGGGGGGGGGGG
>DHSR01000042.1:19330-23123 GCA_002410555.1 Bacteroidales bacterium UBA5281
GGGGGGGGGGGGGGGGGGTAAAGTATACATCGTGCTCATTTTTTCTGAGAATTTTTCGCAAATTTACTCTTTATTTGAACATAAAAAATTTATTTACACAATATTGTAAAAATATTAATAAAATCATATTGTATATCATCTCATATTGCCATGCAAGTAAAACAATTTTTATGGATCTGCCTGGTATCGGCTATTTTTTCGAGTATTTATATATCTATACCGGGAAGGAGCCTTTAACTACACTGTTTTATATATTTGGTATAGGGTTGTTTGTAACAATGTTTTTCATCGGAAAGAACAGAGACAAACTATTTCTGCATCCTGGCTATTTATTAACAGGCTATAGTTTGGTTTCCGTTATCATAGTTACCTATATAGTATCCTTCTTTAAACCTGTAATTAATCAGCAGAGTATGATGGATGCTATGCCATTTGTGGTAATAGCTGTTGCTATTGGCTATCAGAAATTTAACCTAAAAACTATTATTGTGCTTTTTGCAGCTATTTTTATAAGTAACATCCTCAACTTTGCCTTTTTGAATACTTATTACACAAAAAATGCCAAAGAGAACTTTAAGCAGATATCTCAAATGGTTGAAAAGTCTGTCTCTAAAGATTCCGCTGCCATTGTGGTCAGCCAGATAGCGCCTTTCTACAATTATTATTTCAAGCAATTGAGATCACAAGTTAAAGCATATAATCCAAATGAAAATGAGCCTG
Organism: Bacteroidales bacterium UBA5281; assembly: GCA_002410555.1. GTDB lineage: Bacteria > Bacteroidota > Bacteroidia > Bacteroidales > Lentimicrobiaceae > Lentimicrobium. The sequence goes on from DHSR01000042.1 coordinate 20,051, forward strand.
AAGAACTCTTAAAAGATATCAACACATTTTATGTTATAAATGCTCCTTTTACTAGTGAAAGATCCCGGCAGATGGAAGAAATTGATGAACTGGGATTTCTGATACTTTACCCGGGAATGAAGGAAAAAACAAATACAATCAAACATATTCATACCAATTGGGTCAATTATATTGAACAAAATTATAAAATTGACTCTGTATATATTGATCCATTGAAAAATTTTGAAGTTGGGTTTCGGTACAAAAAGCAATAAGTGGTTTAATTTACTTTAAGCAGTTTCTGAAGTGAAATTCAGAAGAAAAGACGTGGAAAGTTTGAAGAGAATATTCATAACAATCAGTAGTTCAAGCTTTATTATTCCAATGGCTTGTGTGGAATCTACTTTTGTTTAAAATAGGGTCTGCTGAAAAAATAATATATGATTGGATTTCAGCATGGTATGATGATATATTTTATGTTACATGCAAGGTTTATCTCGCCATACGTCCACTTCCTTGCTTTTCAGCAGACCAAAATAAAACCTGTAAATCCTGTAAATCCTGTCAAAAAACAATACTGTAAATCATGTCAGAAAAAACAAATTTATAATTTATGAGATATTAGATGATTAGGAGTTTTTCAGCGGGACCTAAAATAGGCTTCTTTGATATCCTGTCAGAAAGCCTGATTCATAAGGCTTATTTGAATTGGAGTCCATAATCGCTTACCTCTTGTTAAATCTTTGCAGAAGATCATTCCGTCCGATCTTCTTGAGGGTATCATTTAGCCACCGCTTGTTATCAGGCTTATACCAGAAAAAGAAGCGTTGCTGGTTGATTTTGTCTTCTTTGGCTTTCGCTACGTATACAGGTTTTAAAGTATAGGGATCAATGCCGGTATAATAGATGGTGGTGGCTAAAGTCATGGGCGTGGGTGTGAAATCCTGCACCTGCTCCAGCCGGAAACCCTGCTCTTTGGTTTCGCAGGCCAGTTCGGCCATATCTTCAAGCCGGCTACCGGGATGACTAGAAATAAAGTAGGGGATGAGTTGCTGTTTTAATCCATGCTGGTGGTTGATGTTGTTAAACTGCTTTTGAAATTCAATAAAGGTGCGGTAATGTGGCTTGCGCATAAGCTGAAGCACCTGCGCTGAGCTGTGTTCAGGCGCTACCTTCAGCCTTCCCGAAACATGTTTGGAAATTACCTGCTGCATATACTCGTTCAGTCCGAATGCCTTGCTTTCTGCTTCGCTCCGGCCAACAAGCATATCGTAGCGTATCCCACTACCGATGGTGATGCGCTTTATTCCGGGCATTTTCTGTGCTTTTTGATAAAGAGCGGTCATTGGGCGGTGGTCGGTGTTGAGGTTTTTGCAGATGCTCGGGAATATACAGGAAGGGCGCCGGCATTTTTTGCATTGATCGGTATTTACGCCTTGCATCTTATACATATTGGCCGAAGGGCCGCCCATATCGGTAAGGTGTCCTTTAAAATCAGGGACTGACGCAACTTCTTTTATTTCATTAAGGATTGATTTTTCGGAGCGGCTGACCACAAATTTTCCCTGGTGAGCTGAAATAGCGCAAAAAGCACACCCGCCAAAACAGCCCCGGTGCAGGTTGATTGAGTTTCTAATCATCTCAAAGGCAGGCAGTTGTCCTCGTTTTTGGTAACGCGGATGAGGCAGGCGGGTGTAAGGAAGGTCGAAAGCAGCATCAATATCGGCTTCCTGCATGGGAGGCCAGGGCGGATTTATAATGGTTAGCCAGTCACCGTGGGCTTCAATCAGCCGGGCGCCCTGCCAACGGTTAGATTCTTCTTCAAATAGCCTGAAATGGTCTGAGAATGCCTTTTTATCGGTCAGGCAAGCTTCATGGCTGGGCAGCTGCTTTGTTGGAATGCCTTCCCAATCTGGCAGGGACTCCCCTTTGTGCATTCTAAAAGCGGTTTGCGTAACATCCCTGATTTGTTCAATTTTTTCGCCATCAGCCAGGCGATGGAGCAGGCTGACGATGCTTTTTTCACCCATGCCAAATACCAGCATATCGGCACCGCTCCAAGTAAGGATGTCGGGTTTCAGGCTGTCGCTCCAGTAATCGTAATGGGTGAGGCGGCGCATGGAGGCTTCTATGCCGCCAAGGATTACCGGCACATCCGGAAATAGCTTTTTCAGGATACCGGAATAAACCACCGTGGCATAATCAGGCCGGAAACCGGATACTCCGCCGGGCGTGTAGGCATCATCCGAACGCAGACGTTTGTTTGCGGTGTAATGATTTACCATAGAATCCATGGCACCGGCAGTTACCCCGAAAAAGAGGCGGGGTTTACCCAATTTCTTAAAATCACGCAAATCATCCCGCCAGTTTGGCTGTGGCAGAATGGCTACCCTGAAACCCTCTTTTTCAATCAATCGACCCATCACGGCCAGTCCAAACGAAGGATGATCTACATAAGCATCACCTGAAATGATAATCACATCCACCTCGTCCCAGCCTCGACGATCAAGCTCATCGCGGCTGATAGGTAACCAATCGGTAAGGGGGCGGTGTTTAGGTAATTTCATGGTGCAAAGGTAGGGGATTTGGAATTGTGGATTGCAGATTGCAAATTTAAGAACCACGCAATGACGCAAAGACGCAGAGAAATCATCTTGTTGACAGGATTTACAAAATTTACAGGTTTGTTTTCTGACAGGCCTGTCCGCGTATAAGCCTTTGCGGTCAAGATTGCGGATTGCAGATTACGGATTGAATTCCTAACCACCGATCACAGATCCCTGATCACAGATTACCGATCACAGATTACAGAACTACGCAAAGACGCAGAGAAATCATCTTTTTGACAGGATTTACAAAATTTACAGGTTTGTTTTCTCACAGGCCTGTCCGCGTATAAGCCTTGGCGGTCAAGATTGCAGATTGCGGATTGCAGATTACGGATTGAATTCCTAACCACCGATCACAGATCACTGATCACAGATTACCGATCACAGATTACAGAACTACGCAAAGACGCAAAGAAATCATCTTTTTGACAGGATTTACAAAATTTACAGTTTTGTTTTCTCACAGGCCTGTCCGCGTATAAGCC
>DHSR01000042.1:23322-23613 GCA_002410555.1 Bacteroidales bacterium UBA5281
GATCACTGATCACAGATTACAGAACTACGCAAAGTCGCAGAGAAATCATCTTTTTGACAGGATTTACAAAATTTACAGTTTTGTTTTCTCACAGGCCTGTCCGCGTATAAGCCTTTGCGGTCGAAATTGCAGATTGCGGAATGCAGATTACGGATTGAATTCCTAACCACCGATCACAGATCACTGATCACAGATTACAGAACTACGCAAAGACGCAGAGAAATCATCTTTTTGACAGGATTTACAAAATTTACAGGTATGTTTTCTGACAGGCCTGTCCGCGTATAAGCC
>DHSR01000042.1:23819-29343 GCA_002410555.1 Bacteroidales bacterium UBA5281
ACAGATCACTGATCACAGATTACTGATCACAGATTACTGATCTTTGTCTCTCCGTTCTCATATATCAAATTCTCTCACTCTTTACTATAATCCAGCTTGCCGCCAATTACGCGGGCCGGTCCGGTCCATGGATGTTCTTCTTTTTTGTTAACGGCCATAATGTGCCAAACCGTCCATTTACGCATTTTCAGCCAGTCTGAAATCATGGAGCGGTGGCAACGCCACCAAACGGCTTCGGAACACATATAAGCCGTTCGTTTAACTTCTGCCAGCTTTTCCAGTTCTTTGGCGGCAGTTTCAAATTCTTCGGTTTCCATATAATCGGCATAGCCGCGAAATGCAGTATGCCGCCACCCCATGTTTTTTGAATCTGGCAAGGTTTTCCTGCGACCGCCCAATCCCAACATATGCAAATATTCTATTCCGTTTTCCGGCAAAGATTTGACCAATATTTCCTTGTTAAAATGTGGATACCGTCTCGATCCGGGATAACTGCGGACATCAACCACCAGCTCAATGTGAAAAGAATGAAGCATGGCAACAAATTCTTCAAACGAACGGGTAGAATGTCCAATAGTCCAGATTTCTTTATTTTTCATATATGGTCTTTTCTATTCAGCAAGTACATTTTTTCTGAAGCACCCTTCCAGATGATCATTAATCATGCCCGCCGCCTGCATGAACGCATAGCAAATGGTGCTCCCACAGAAGGTGAAACCACGCTTTTTCATGTCTTTGGACATGGCATCTGATTCGGGACTGGTGGTAGGGATTTGTTTGTGATCTGTATAGCGATTAATGATGGTTTTACCTGAAGTAAATTGCCAGATGTACGCATCGAAAGAACCAAACTCTTTTTGGACTTCCAGGAAGATTTGAGCGTTTTTAATGGTTCCCCTGATTTTGGCCCGGTTGCGGATAATTGTTGCATCATTCATCAGGCGGTTGAAGTCATCGTCGGCATAAAACGCAATCCGGGTTGCATTAAAATTATGAAATGCTGCCCGAAAGCCTTCCCGCCGATGCAATATGGTTTTCCAGCTCAGCCCGGCCTGGAAAGCATCCAGCACCAGAAACTCAAAAAGCCTGCGATCATCATGCAGAGGAACACCCCATTCCTTATCATGATATTCAATCATCAATGGGTCATTGCCAGGCCAGTTGCAGGAGTTTGTCATGGAATGTTTTATAGTTAAGAACACCCACCGGCGCTATTTGGTTGAAGTCTGCATCACATTTCAGTAGATTATCAATCCCAGACCAATAAAAATTAAGGATGCGCAAGACGTGTTGAATATTTTTCTCTAACATAGCTTGCAATTTTTGAATATTTCGTACATTTGCAGTCCCATAGCGATATGGGATGTAGTTGAAATACTGCAAGGGCCTATAGCTCAGTTGGTTAGAGCACTTGACTCATAATCAAGTGGTCCCTGGTTCAAGTCCAGGTGGGCCCACCGGTTTTTAAAGAGGCTGCCTCACATGAGCAGCCTTTTTAATTTTCAAAAAGGATATTTCTCAGCAAATTCGCCTCCACCCCACCATATAAATTTGACCAGCCATTCGGGATGTAAAATTCTTTTCAACTGTTTATATAGTCTTGACATTGCAGGGGCAGTATCTTCAAGAGAAAAAAATTAATCCAATCATACCCACTTCTTTGGATACTATCTTCTTTGTTTATACTCAGGTGGGTATATTTTATCCTTTAACCCAAATCTATTTCCCTCAAAAATGGAAAACCGATTTTTGGTATCATTCTTCATACTTGATTTAATACTGTTACCATTAGTATCTGGGAAAAACTGTAATATATGCTCTGTAATGTTGTTCAAAGTCATGGGATCATCATTTTTTGACAGATACTCGATAATAGAGCCCCGGATGGTTCCGCTTTTTATTTGCTTCCATTCAATAAGTGTATATAAACTTTTCATGTTCCTGTAGGTAATATCTTTGTGATGTAAGATACCGCTTTTCAATTGTATAGGTTCTGTAAAGCGATGGCTGGGGTATAATTTCTTAAATTCTACAAAAATATCGTTCAGGTGCATTGGAGCTCCATTCTTTTTTAAAATTCCATATACTACTTTTGCCACATTTACCCGCCTGGCTGCTTTAATCCTAACAAGACCATGTTTGGATTCGGAATTTTGGCCAAACTCATAAAAGAATATATTTCTTATTATTTTGCTGATCTTTTTAATTTTACTGAAATCGTATTGTATCCAACTTTTAGAATTTATTACATATTCTTCAACGTCTAACAGGTAATTCATATCACTGTTGATTACAATTTCTTCAATTTCTCCTCTTGCTCTCTCAAAATCAAATATTTCCGGGTATACATTGCTAATTAGAAAAGCATTTTTCCAAATATTTTTTCTGGATCTATCAATGCCTCCAAAAAGGGTATAATTATTTTTGAGGAAAAATGCGATTATTTGCAACAAAAATGTTCCCGAAAAGCTACTGTTTTCCTGTTTCAAAATATTTTTTACTATTTTATCCTGCTCGTTGATGTAATCAATGTCATTAAATTTGTCTAATAAGTATTTCCAATCAGATTGGAACTTAAAAAATGGATAACCACCCACAAAATCCCCGGTTTCTTGATTTCTTACTGCTTCACTTTTCAGTTCAAACAATTTATGCACAGCATATGAGTGTATCTGTCTGACTCTTTCTCTCGTATAATTATATTTTTGTCCGATTTTTACTAATCTGATTTTTTGAAAATCGTTAAAAACAGGTAATCCTTCTGTGATTATTTTAATTTGTACATTATCCGAACTTCTAATAAACTGTTGAAGGATCCATAACATTGGAATATGGTTCTTTTCTTCAATAATTTCACGTACATATTTACTGGTACAAATATCTCCATATTTACATACAGCTATAGCATAATTTAACTGAGAAGGAGTAATTTCGCTTGCTATAAAATCTTCAAGAAAAATTCTGAGTTTCAGTTGAAAATCCATTAGTCCATTCGCGGAATTACTGCGCACATTTCGTATTTTCAACAATTTTTTTTTATTTGCATACAGAAATGATTTAATAAATACCGGAAAAGTTAATTGTAGCAGTATCGTTTTTATTTTATTGGTGCATTGATTGAGTAACTTCGTATATTTCAGTTCTATATAATCCATGTAACCATGATCAACATTCTCCAGGCTTTCCAGATATTGATTAAAGGTAAGCTGGGGATCGCTCATTTTCTTCAGCAAATTCATGGTTTCCATTACTTGTGGAAATTCAATCCGACATAAGTTAATCAACTCCTGATTGGTTGTTTTACCTGAACTCCTGATATTCATAAAATCCCAGTTCATCTTATAATATGAAACAATGTCATAAAGTGAACCCAACTGTGCATTTTCGCAGCAGTTATATGCTCGTACTGAGATTTTTTTTGTTTTCAACAACTCATCCAGAGATATGTTATGTGCTTTTTTGTTTAGCATATATCGCAAAATTTTCGCCATGTTTTGTCAAAAAGAGAATACATGCCGCTGATGGAGTGTGAAGTTATTGTTCTGCGTTTTTTTGCAAAGCACTCAGAATTAAAGTAAGCAAAACAACACTATCATTGCCAGCCCAGGTAATTTATCCTCCGGCAAATTAATTAGTGTTCGTCTATAAAGTCCAGTATCTTCGTTACGCTCGCCCTCCGAAATGCACATTTACTAAGGCAACCTGTGCTTTCCGGGGCCTTGTATGTCTTGATCCTGAACTCTATGAACTGGACACCCCACTTAACAGACGGGTACTCATTATCACTCGCAAAGATATACTTATTGCGTTTATATTTGTGTCATAAAATCAACAAAAGGTGTTAATTCCAACCATCATCACAGAAATAGAGTATTGCCATTAAAATAAATATCGGATATAGCAGCTGCTCCCTTTTTCCTGACCTCCAAAGATAAGATCATTTATTTAATCTTTCTGTCTCTAAAATTTAAATTAATAATTCATGAGCTTAGTATAAAAACTCCTTTTGTACCAGTAAGGCACAAAGCCTCACCAAATTTTAATCACTGATATACAAAGTCTTGTGCCACCCGGATACTTCATGTTTTTAATGGCTTTTTTTATTTATATATTTTTTGACTGAATTCATTCATTGTTGTCCGAAAAAGATCAGGTATTTTTAACTTTACGCTGAAGTGAGAACCTCATTTTTTAATAAATATGTTTCAGGAAACTGCTGTTAAATAAATAATGATTGAATCGGACGGAATATTTATCGGTTATGCTTCATGTTTTTAAATAAAATGGGAGGATAGTGCCCCGCATTTTAGTAATTCCGGTGTAAAGAAGGCCACTATTCAGGGATTTAAGAAAGCCGTTATGCACCTTTTTGGTGGGAATGCTGTTTATAACCATTGATTACCGTTTATAAACCGAAGAAAATCGTAAGGAGACACAATGAAAGCGATTGTTCATACAAAATATGGCCCACCTGAGGTTGTCAGCATAAGAGCGGTTGCCAAACCCACGCCCAAAGACAATGAAGTATTGGTTAAAGTATTTGCCTCCACTGTAAACCGCACAGATGCGGGCTTTCGCAGTGCTGTTTATTTTATTTCACGGTTTTGGAGTGGATTGTTTCGGCCAAAGATTACTATTTTAGGCTCTGAGTTTGCCGGCAGGATTGAAGAGGTGGGGAAGCTGGTAACTTCTTTCAAAAAAGGAGACAATGTTTTTGGATACAACGATAAAACTTTTGGTGGTCACGGGGAATATTTAACCATTGGAGAGAATGAGGCCGTTGACTTTTTACCCGCAAACACTGACTTTTACGAGGCGGCGCCCATTACTGAAGGTGCGCACTACGCTTTAAATAACATCAGGGCAGCAAAAACAGAACGGGGACAAAACGTTATGGTATATGGTGCTACCGGAGCCATTGGTTCGGCGGCTGTTCAGCTACTGAAACACATTGGGACAAAGGTTACCGCAGTATGTAATTCAAAGAATGTGGAACTTGTCAAATCGCTTGGAGCAGATGTAGTAATTGATTATCAAACAAGTGATTTCACAAAAACAAAAACCAAATTTGATTTTATTTTTGATGCCGTGGGCAAAAGTTCATTTGGTCAGTGCAGGCCCTTGCTGAATAAAAAAGGAATTTATATTTCCACCGAATTGGGTAAAAATTCCGCCAACCTGTTTTTGGCACTCATAACACCGCTTGGGGGCGGGAAAAAGGTAAAATTTGCTATTCCTTCCATAAATAAGAAAGAGGTTGTGTACTTAAAAGAATTGGTTGAACAAGGCGTTTACAAACCATTGATTGACAGACAATACACCATGGATCAAATCGTGGAGGCATACCATTATGTTGAATCCGGACAAAAAACAGGGAATGTGATATTGAGGATTCATCTGTGATCTGTGATCTGTGATCTGTGATTAGTAATCTGTTGATTCGTTGATTTGCTGAGTGGTTGAGAAATCAATTCGCGCTAATCCGTGTAATTTGCGGTTAATTGGTGATTGGTGATTGGTGATT
>DHSR01000071.1:0-1091 GCA_002410555.1 Bacteroidales bacterium UBA5281
TGAATCGCTCAATTTAGGTTATAGTGAATACCACAGTACAGTCCAGTTATATGGATCACATTATTTCAGCCGTAATTTCCACATTTAATCATAATGGGGATACCATTTCTTCTGTGCTTTTCTACGGATATGCTTTCAGTGATATTTATGCTGTGGGGAATGAGCTCTTTAGCGCATATGTCAACACGGTATATGAATATGGCCCTCCAACGAACCATGTGATCAGGTTTCTTCCTGATGGAACCATTCTCTCGGAAAAAGTCCTTCAAATGCCCAAAGATTCTTATGTGGAAAATTTTCCCTTTCTCGCCAAAACGGACTCTATGGGTAATTTCAGTAGTCTTGGAACAAACAATGAAATGGAGAAAGCGAGCCTAAGGATATATCCAAACCCGGCTACCGAAGATATAGTATTTAAAAGTGCGTTTTCAGGAAAAGGATTTATTTCCATTTCCGATTTACTGGGCCGGCCCGTAGCACATTTATCCGTTATTGCAGAGAAAACAGTCTGGGATGCGCGACAAATGGCAAACGGGGTGTATTTCTATCGTTTTCAAACCAACAATTTCCAGAGAACCGGGAAGATTGTAATTTCAAAATAATAGGAGAATGGAAATATTGTCATAGTTATGCTGGGTTTTTGCCAAAATGTCAGGTCGTAGGTAGCAGTTTGGTAGAGGTTAATTACCCCCTCTAACTCCCCTATGAATAGGGGGAGGACGGTGCAGGCACCAATCACCAATTAACCACGAATTATGCATATTAACGCGAATTGATTTTTCAGCGATTCTATAATTCAACGGCTCAACGAATCAACGGCTCAACGGCTCAACGACTCAACAGATTACAGATTACAGATCAGAGATTACAGATCACCAATCACCAATTAACCGCGAATTACCCCGAAACAACGGGGTAAACGCGGATTAGCACGAATTATGTTTCAAAGGCTTAACACCTCAACAAATCAACAAATCAACAAACCCACAGATTACAGATCACCGATCACCAATCACCAATCACCAATTAACCGCAAATTACACGGATTAGCGCGAATTGATTTCTCAGCGACTCAACAAATCAACGAATCA
>DHSR01000071.1:1207-34293 GCA_002410555.1 Bacteroidales bacterium UBA5281
ACGAATCAACAGATTACTAATTATAGATCACTGATCACAGATTACAGATCACAGATCACCAATCACCAATCACCAATCACCAATCACTGGGAAGGGTAGAGTAGGGTGCTGCTTTTTAGGGCTGGGGGAGGGTAAAAGTAGGGTGTTTGCTTTAACAAGAGACCGCAACTCTTTAGTTTAGAATTATTAACCTATTAAATTTAACCTGACTAAACATTCTTTATTATCAATTAGTTATATAAATGTGCTTTGTATATTTCGAGGTTCAAAAGTGAATTATATACCTTGCTAATTCTCAATTACTTGCTTAACATTTTTTAACAGCGCCCAGCGTAACATTTGGTCTGCTAATTGCGTTAAATGGTTCACCGCGGAACATGATCATATCTTTATGTCACGGAACTTAACTATAAATTTTTCAAATTATTGATATTATGAAAAGAATTGTCAGCAGTTTACTGGTTGCTATTGCAGGAGGCGTAATTGCACTTTTAGCCTATACCTGGATTGGAGACAACAACAATCAACAGCCTCAAGGAGTTAAAAATCAGGTACCGGCATATCTTACGGCTGGAGAAGCCTTGTCGTCGGGTCCAATGATTTTACCTGATTTTACCGTAGCAGCAGCCAACACCATCCATGCAGTGGTTCACGTGAAAACCGAATACGAACGCAAGAGCAGTGTATATGATTATTTTTTCGATTTCCGTGACTTTTTTGGAGAGCGCGCACCGCAACGTGGCGGTCGGCCTGAACCCATCATAGCCACGGGTTCGGGAGTAATTATATCGCCAGATGGTTATATAGTTACAAATAATCACGTAGTTACCGAGGCGAACAGGGTGGAAGTAACCTTAAATGACAAAAGGACATTCGAAGCCACTGTGGTGGGTACTGACCCTTCTACCGATCTGGCTGTGATTAAAGTAAATGCGACCGATCTGCCCTACCTGTTATATGGAAATTCTGACGACCTGCAGATAGGAGAGTGGGTGCTTGCAGTAGGTAATCCATTTAATCTTACCTCCACGGTTACTGCGGGCATTGTAAGTGCCAAGGCACGAAATATAAATATTCTCGGTTCACCCGATGGCAGCTCTTCTTCTATTGAGTCCTTTATTCAAACCGATGCGGCCGTAAACAGAGGAAATAGCGGAGGTGCTCTGGTTAACACTGCCGGGCAACTGGTAGGAATTAACGCTGCCATTGCTTCCGGTACCGGTTATTACGCCGGATATTCATTTGCCATTCCAGTGAATATTGTGCGGAAAGTGGTGGCTGATCTCAGAGAATTTGGCACCGTGCAAAGAGGATTTTTGGGCGTTAGTATTCGCGATATCGATAGTAAACTGGCCCTGGAAGAAAAAATTGGCGCCCTGGATGGAGTCTACATTGCTGATGTTACCGAAAAGAGTGCTGCCGATGAAGCAGGTATTAAAAAGGGCGATATCATTCTGAATATCGAAGGTGTGCCGGTAAACTCTACTTCTGAGCTGCTTGAGATTGTGGGGCAGCATCGTCCTGGTGATAAAATTGCAGTCGCCGTGCGCCGGGGCAATAATGATAAGAATTTTAACGTTACACTGAGAAATCGCAGTGGTACTACCGACCCCGTACAACGAGAAGTGATAGATGTGGAAAATGTGCTGGGTGCAAGCCTCAAGCCAGTAGATAGCGAACTTAAAGATAAGTTGGGTCTTGACTATGGCATGCAGATTGTACAACTACGCAATGGGAAGCTGCGCAATGCCGGAATACGTGAAGGGTTTATTATCCTTAAACTGGACGGTAAACGCATCGATAGTCTGGAAACACTTGCCAAAGCACTCGAAAATAAAGAGGGTGGCGTGTTGATAGAAGGCATTTATCCCAATAAAACCAGAGCCTATTACGGTTTTGGCATGTAATTGCCACCTTCCGGCTTTTAAAAACTCAGCAGCCGGATTTGACCTGCCCGCCTTGCAGCTTATGCCAACGCAAAGGTGGGCAAAGGTCGCTGAACTTTATATGCTGAGATTTGTTAATGATAAGGATAGGGCCATTATGGTACCTTCTTTAACCCGAAATCCATTATGAGACAACTTAAGATAACCAAATCCATTACCAATCGCGAAACCGCTTCGCTTGACAAATACCTCCAGGACATAGGTAAGGAGGAATTGATCAGCGCAGACGAAGAGGTTTTGTTGGCACAGCGCATAAAGCAAGGCGACCAACAGGCCCTTGAAAAATTGTGTAAGGCCAACCTCAGGTTTGTTGTTTCGGTGGCCAAACAGTATCAAAACCAGGGGCTTAGCCTGCCTGACCTCATTAATGAGGGCAATCTCGGACTCATTAAAGCCGCACAACGCTTTGATGAAACCCGTGGTTTTAAATTTATTTCGTATGCAGTGTGGTGGATCCGTCAGAGTATATTACAGGCTCTGGCCGAACAATCCCGAATAGTGCGTCTTCCGCTTAATCAGGTGGGTTCACTCAATAAAATCAAAAAGGAGTCCTCCAGACTGGAACAAAAATTTGAGCGTCCGCCTTCGCCGGATGAAATTGCCGCTTCCCTCGAAATACCAGAGTACAAGATTGACGCAGCTCTTAAAATCTCTACCCGGTATATATCAATGGATGCACCCCTTACCGAAGATGAAGATATGAAGTTTATCGACATCTTTATCGATGAAGATACACCGGTAACTGATGCAGGCCTTATGCGGGAATCTCTGGCACGGGAAATTCAGCGCTCTCTGGCTACCCTTACCGAAAAAGAACGGGATGTGGTAAATCTTTATTATGGCATCGGAATGAACCATGGACTTACCCTGGAAGAAATCGGAGCCAAATTTGACCTCACCCGTGAACGCGTACGACAAATTAAAGAAAAAGCCATACGCCGCCTGAAACATACATCTCGTAGTAAACTTTTGAAGGCTTACCTGGGACAGTAGTAAAATAATCAATTTATTTAATCCCTTTCCTTAACCGGGAAAGGGATTTTTGTTTAATTTTGCAGTCCGTTTTAAAAATTAATTTTACTTAGCCATTTTGTTAGTTTAACAACATTCTTAATTATAAGTGGCGGGTTAAATGAATACATCAGAAACTCTCTGGTTTCCCCGGAAACATTTTACAAAAATGAAGTTACTTTTTATCCTTTTTGTAATTAACTTTTCGGGTAAACTCCACACTGACTATTATGAACTTCAAGACCGAAAGGCTCACTCAAACAATGTCTGTTCCAAATAATGCCATCAAAGTATTGATTGCTGAAGATAATCTTTTGAATCAACGCATTATAGAGATTTTAATAAAAAAAATGGGCTGGGACTATACTTTGGTTCCCGATGGGCAGGAAGCAGTGAATGCCTGCCTTAGTGATGATTATGATGTAATCCTTATGGATATAGATATGCCCCGGATGAACGGGTGGGAAGCTACCATAGAAATACGGCGACAAAATATCCATATCCCAATCATTGCAATCACAGCTTATTCAGAAGAGTCATTCCGAAAAAAAAGCTTTGAAGCCGGAATGAATGAATTTTTGTCTAAACCTTATAATAAAGAAGAAATATATCAAACAGTGCTTCAATATGTTAAGTTGAATTAAGCTTTATTTGTGCTTAAATAAGCAACTTTTTTTAAAATTTTGGTCAACCATTGGCGCCGGCTTTGTACATTTGCACTTTACCGGACGATGCCTTATTCCCGTATTTTTATCGTTATCCTGTCAATCTGAGAAGGTTTCGGAATTGAATGGTTTGTTTTTTATTGGCCGGTAAGCAAATTTTAAAAAATTACATTGCTTTTAAAAAACAATCGGTATGCCAACTACCAAATATATTTTTGTTACCGGAGGTGTTGCCTCCTCCCTTGGAAAGGGAATAATATCTGCTTCCCTGGCCAAACTGCTACAGGCACGGGGATATGCTGTAACCATTCAAAAGCTTGACCCATACATCAATATTGATCCGGGAACACTTAATCCCTATGAACATGGGGAATGCTACGTTACCGAAGATGGCGCGGAAACAGATCTTGATCTGGGTCATTATGAACGGTACCTGAGTGTTCCCACCTCTCTGGCCAACAATGTGACCACTGGTCGAATTTATCAGGCAGTAATTGATAAGGAAAGGCGGGGTGATTACCTTGGTCAGACAGTGCAGGTAATTCCGCATATTACCGATGAAATAAAACGGCGGATTAAATTATTGAGCGCAAATGCAAAATATGATTTTGTAATTACTGAAATAGGGGGCACCGTTGGTGACATTGAATCTTTACCTTACATCGAGGCGGTGCGTCAGCTCAGGTGGGAAATTGGTACCGGCTGCCTGGTCATACATCTTACCCTGGTTCCTTTTCTGGCTGCTGCCGGTGAACTTAAAACCAAGCCTACCCAACACTCTGTTAAAACCATGCTCGAACAGGGAGTGCAGCCCGACATCATAGTGTGTCGTACCGAAAGGCATTTGAATGAAGGACTTCGTAATAAAATTGCCCTGTTTTGCAACGTGGATCCTACCTCGGTAATCGAATCTATTGATGCGGAGTCTATTTATGAAGTGCCTCTATTGATGCGGGATGAAAAACTGGATGTAGAGGTGCTTGAGAAAATGCGTATGCCGGTGGGGAAAACCCCGGAACTCCTTAAATGGCAGGAGTTTCTTGATCGTCTTAAAAATCCCCAGAGCCAGGTTACCATTGGACTGGTGGGCAAATACGTGGAACTGAAAGATGCCTATAAATCTATCCGTGAATCTTTCGTACATGCCGGGGCTACCAATAAATGTAGCGTAGTGATAAAACCTGTGCATTCCGAATCCATAACAGCCGGTACAGCAGCACAGGCCCTTGAGGGGCTGGATGGAATATTGGTAGCTCCGGGCTTCGGATACCGGGGCATAGAAGGCAAAATTGAAGCCATTCGCTATGCCCGCGAAAATGCCATTCCGTTTTTCGGTATCTGTCTTGGAATGCAGTGTGCTGTAATTGAATTTGGACGCAATGTGCTTCATTTAAAAGATGCCCATTCAACCGAAATGGAACCGCAAACGCCATTTCCGGTCATTGATATCATGGAAGAACAAAAAAGAGTGACCCATATGGGGGGTACCATGCGTCTGGGTTCTTATTCCTGTTCGATTATACCTGGTTCTATGAGTGAAAAAATATATCAAAAACAGGAAATTGCTGAACGTCATCGTCATCGCTACGAATTTAACAATCAGTATCTGGATCAGTTTGAAACAGCCGGTTTAAAGGCAGCAGGCATTAACAAAGAGAATAATCTGGTTGAGATTGTTGAACTGAGCAATCATCCCTGGTTTATTGGTGTTCAATTTCATCCCGAATACCTCAGCACTGTAGCCAATCCGCATCCATTGTTTGTCAGCTTTGTAAAAGCAGCTATGGAGTATCAAAAAACGAAGGATTAAACCTTTAAAACCAACCTGTTTAATAATTTAAAGCGGTAATCAACAGCTTTTACTAATTTTGCGCCTGCAATCTAACAAACAATACCTTTTAGAATGAATAAAAATACCATTATTGGTCTGGTGCTGATTTTTGCCATTATGATAGGTTATACCTGGTGGTCAGCTCCCTCGGAAGAAGAACTGGCTGCCCGGCAGCATACCCGCGATTCCATTATTGCCGCGCAGGCCATTGAACAGCAGCAACAACTGGAGAGACAGTCTCAACGGCCATTACAGGCCGACACGCTTCCCGTTGCCTCTTCTGCTCCGGCTGAAATGGCAGTGCGTGATTCCTCAGCAGTCATAAATCGGTTTGGTGTTTTTGCTGCTTCGGCCGCAGGCACACAACAGGATTTTATCATAGAAACCGACCTGCTCAGGCTTACCCTCAGCAATAAGGGCGGGCGCATAAGCCAGGTGGAGCTGAAAGATTATAAAACCTTTGATGGTAAACCTTTATTGCTGTTTGTGCCGGATTCATCCATGTTCGATATCGGATTTTATGCCGACAACCGTGTGATTAATACCAGTCATTTTTACTTTGAGCCTGAATGGAGCGATGTCCGTTTTACCGGCAAAAACAATCTGCAGATTACCGGCAACGATTCTCTTCGCTTTGCCATGCGTCTCTATGCGGGTGCTTCTGATTCAGTTACCCATACCGATAAATACATTGAGTTCATATACTCTGTCAGAAGCGATCGGTATATGGTGGGCTTTGATGTGAATTTTGTGAACATGGATCAGGTATTGCCGGTGAACACCAAAGACCTGAATGTAAACTGGTATGCCCGCCTGCTCAGGCAGGAAAAAAGCCTTTCTACTGAGAAAATGAATACATCTATCCATTACCGCCATTCCGACGGCGAAGTGGATTACCTGAGTGAGCGCAAGGACGATGACGAGAAGATTCAAACCCGGGTAAAGTGGATCTCGTTTAAGCAGCAATTCTTTGCCAGTACCCTGATTGCTGATGAATATTTTATCAATACAGACCTGGAAAAAAGAGGGGAGCCGGAAAAAGAGCCCAGGTACCTCGAAACAATGACTGCCAATCTTTCACTGCCCTTTAATCCGGCCATGGACAAACAGGTCGGCATGCAATTTTACTTTGGTCCACTTAAGTATAATATTCTCAGAAAATATAAACTTGATCTCGAACGGCAGATACCTCTTGGCTGGAGTTTCTTCCTGATGCAATGGATAAACCGGTTTGCAGTATTGCCCGTATTTAACTTTCTGGAAGGTTTTAACCTCAATTATGGCATCATAATATTGATTTTGACTGTATTACTCAAAATTGTGCTTTTCCCCATTGCTTATAAAACATACATGTCGTCGGCCAAAATGAGGGTATTGAAACCTGAAATTGACGAGATCAATGCAAAATATCCGAAGAAGGAAGATGCCATGAAGAAACAGCAGGCGGTGATGACTCTTTATAAGAAAGCGGGAGCCAATCCGATGTCTGGTTGTATTCCCATGCTATTGCAGTTTCCCATTCTGCTGGCAATGTTCCGCTTTTTCCCGGCTTCCATCGAATTGCGTCAGGAGTCCTTCCTGTGGGCTACCGACTTGTCGAGTTATGATTCAATTCTTGATCTGCCTTTTAACATTCCATTTTATGGCGACCATGTAAGCCTGTTTACCCTGCTTATGACCATCTCAACCATTGTTTATACCAAGTTAAATAATGACATGATGTCTACAGGCAATCAAATGCCGGGTATGAAAATGATGATGTATCTGATGCCCATTATGTTTCTGGGATTCTTTAACAGTTATTCTTCAGGTCTGAGTTATTATTATCTGCTTGCCAACCTGATGACTTTCGCACAGATGTTTTTAATCAGAAGTTTCGTAAATGAAGAAAAGCTTCACGCGCAGATTCAGGAGAACAAAAAGAAACCGGTTAAGAAGTCTAATTTTCAGAAGCGACTTGAAGAAATGGCTAAAAATCAGGGAAAAAGGTAATTGCTTTCGACGGATTGAAGTAGATTTTGCTTCATTTATCTCATGAAACTAATTTGTTAAAACAGGGTGCATTGGAAAACAAAAAATGTTTACCTTTGCACCCCGGTTTTGCCGGCACCCTGATTCGTAGCAGACCCGGGGCGTTCCTGACTGGCTGAAACCTGTAACTCTCATAGTATTAACCAGGTACTTATAGTGTACCACAACGATTGAACAGATGATAAACGACGAACAAAACGTCAATGAAGAATTAACAAACCCTGAAACCGGCGAACAACCTTCAGAAACTGCTGAACCTACGTCTATAGCCGGCCAGTCAGAGCAAATTCCCACCGAAACACCCGAACAAATTGTTTCAGAAGACACGCTGACAGATGCGGAAACTGAATCAGCCCCTGAAGTATCTGCTGAAACCGCTCCACAGGAAACTCAGGCCGATACTACAGAAGAACCCCAGGAAACAGTTGCCGAACCTGAAGCAAAAAATGAACCTGTGGCTCAGCCCAAAACAGACCCTGAAGAATTTGACTGGGACGCCATTGGCAAAAAACATGAAAATTATTCAGCAAGTGAACGTCAGAAGCTGGAATCAGTTTATGACAAAACACTCAGTTCAATAGTTGAACACGATGTTATTGACGGTACCGTTGTAGCCAAAAATACCCGTGAAGTGGTGGTAAACATAGGCTTTAAATCCGATGGTGTTATTCCTGTTTCAGAACTTCGTTATAATCCCAACCTTAAAGTTGGCGATACCATTGAAGTATATGTTGAAACCCAGGAAGATGTTGGAGGTCAGCTTATTCTTTCCCACAAAAAAGCCCGCATCCTGCGTTCATGGGAACGTGTAAATCAGGCTTTCGAAAAAGAAGAAATTATCAACGGATATGTTAAATGCCGCACCAAAGGTGGACTTATCGTTGATGTATTTGGTATTGAAGCCTTCCTGCCAGGTTCTCAGATTGATGTGAAACCCATCCGCGATTACGATATCTATGTTGATAAGGTAATGGAATTTAAAGTGGTGAAAATCAATCAGGAATACAAGAACGTTGTGGTTTCACACAAGGCGCTTATTGAAGATGAACTGGAACAACAGAAAGCCGAAATCATCAGCAAGCTCGAAAAGGGCCAGATTCTTGAAGGTACTGTTAAAAACATAACCTCTTACGGTGTATTTGTTGACCTTGGGGGTGTTGATGGACTGGTGCACATTACCGACCTCTCCTGGGGTCGCATCAACCATCCTGAAGAAATTGTTCAGCTTGATGAGAAAATCAATGTGGTTATTCTTGACTTTGACGAAAACAAGAAACGCATTGCCCTGGGTCTGAAACAGCTTACACCTCATCCTTGGGATTCGCTTGCCGAAACGGTTAAAGTAGGTGATCAGGTTAAAGGACGTGTGGTTGTTATAGCCGATTATGGTGCATTTATTGAAATAGCTCCCGGTGTTGAAGGATTGATTCACGTTTCGGAAATGTCATGGTCACAGCACCTGCGCACCGCTCAGGACTTTTTGAAAGTGGGCGATGAAGTAGAAGCTGTTATCCTTACCCTCGATCGTGAAGAACGCAAGATGTCTCTGGGCATCAAGCAGCTTATACCCGATCCGTGGACAAATATCAAAGAAAAATATCCGCTCAACTCTAAACACGAAGCTACCGTGCGTAACTTCACCAACTTCGGTATTTTTGTTGAACTGGAAGAAGGTGTTGATGGATTGATTCACATCTCAGACCTTTCCTGGTCTAAAAAAATCAAGCACCCGGCAGAATTTACAAAAATTGGTGAAAAAATTGAAGTCATCGTGCTTGATGTAGATGTGGAAAATCGTCGTTTAAGCCTTGGTCACAAACAGTTGGAAGAAAACCCATGGGAAGTATTTGAAACCGTATTTAATGTGGGTTCGGTACACAAGGGAACCATCACCAGTTCAACCGATAAAGGAATGGTAGTTTCTCTGCCTTATGGTGTGGAAGGATTTGTACCTACCCGTCATGCTACCAAAGAAGACAACACCATGGCCAAGGTTGATGAAAGTCTCGACTTTAAGGTAATTGAGTTTTCGAAGGAAAATAAGAAGATTATCCTGTCGCATTCCCGCATTTTCCAGGAAGCTACTGCTGCTGAACGTCAAAAGGAAAATGCTGCCAAAGAAAGTGCAGAAACTTCGACCAAACGTGCGGTTAAGAAGTTGAAAGATAATCTGGAGAGAACTACTCTGGGTGATCTGGAAGCATTGGCAAACCTCAAATCAGACATGGAGCAATCAGAAAAAAAAGCCAGAAACAAAAAGGCTGAATAAATGGTCTGAATCTAAATCATAAAAAGGGCTGTCACATCTGGCAGCCTTTTTTTATGCAGTTTTCGCCCTATGGCCTGAAAATTGTCGCAATAATTGCCCTGAAAATAATGATTACACAATTATCTTTCTTTTACTCATGAACACTTTTTCAGTAACCATATTGGGAAGCAGTGCTGCCATTGCTGCCCGCAACCGGGGATTAACAGCGCAGGTGTTGCGCTACGGGCGTGAATTATTTTTAATCGATTGTGGTGAGGGGACACAATTTCAACTCAAACGTTACAAAATACCAATGGGGCACATCAATCGCATATTTATCAGTCACTTACATGGGGATCACTTTTTTGGACTCATTGGACTGTTATCCACCTGGCATCTGCTCAGGCGCGTGCAAGCACTGGATATCTATGCGCCTGCACCATTAGAACATATATTGAAATTACAACTTGAAGCATCGGGTACCGAATTAAACTATCCGCTTACGTTTTATCCCTTAAGCGCTGAAATTCCACAACTCATTCTCGATCATCCCCAGCTTGAGGTTAGTACCCTGCCGCTTATTCACCGGGTGCCTACTACCGGATTTCTTTTTAAGGAAAAGCAGCCGCCGCGACGTATAAATCCGCAAACCATCCAGCACTATGGAGTGCCATTCCAGGCTATTGAATCTTTACGAATGGGAGCTGATTTTACAGAACCATCCGGTAAGGTGATTCCCAATGCTGAGCTCACTTTGCCAGGGCCCGAAAGCCGCAGTTATGCCTATTGTTCTGATACGGCTTACAATGAATCACTTATACCGCTTATCGCCGGCAGCACTGTTTTATATCATGAAGCTACTTTTATGCACGACCGCGCATCATCTGCGGCTGAAAAAGGACATTCTACCAGTGTTCAGGCTGCCACCATTGCATCAAAAGCAAAGGTAGGCAGACTTTTACTCGGCCATTTCTCCGCAAGGTATGAGGAAATGGGGCCATTGCTCGAAGAAGCTCAAAGTATATTTAAAGAGTCAGTAATAGTAGAAGATGGCATCACTTATAACATCCAATAATCAGGCATAGAGAATTTCAGTGAATAACTTCAACAGGGTTTTCTTGTCGTAGGGTTTAGGAATATAATGGGTGCAGCCGTTATCAAGTAATTTTTCGCGATCGCCATGCATAGTATAACCGGTTACAGCAATGATGGGTGTATAGCGGTTTAAACCCGTTTTTCTGGTTTCTCCCGCAATACTCAGTCCATTTGGGCCGGCACCGAGGTTTATATCCATAAGTATGGCATCGTACCTTTTACGACTTATTTTTTCACGGGCCACGTACCCGTTTTCAGCCATTTCGGTGTTACAAATCTCGCGCAGGTAAAGGGCTGCAAGCCTGCGATTGATTTCGTTGTCTTCAACAATAAGCACTTCCGGCACTGGCCCCCGGCTCAGGCGGCTGGTGCGAATCTTCTGAGCGGTTGCTTCGTCAATATCTTTTATGTTAACAAGTGGTTCGCTCAGGGGAAGGGCCACGAAAAAATCGGAGCCTTTTTCCTGAATGCTCTCCACCCATATACGTGCATTAATTAAACGGGAAATCTTAGAACACAGGGACAATCCCAATCCACTGCCTTCAAAAGTGCGCGAAAAACCTTCGCTTACCTGCCTGAATTCCTCAAAAATAAAGCTATGATGCTCCGGTGCAATGCCAATTCCGGTGTCGCTGATGCGAATTACAATCTCATTACTTGTTTTGGATGGTTTGTAAACGCTGACCGATATTCCACCATCAACGGTAAACTTGAGGGCATTGTCCAGCAAATGATAGAGCAATTGACTCAACATTTTTTCATCGGATAGCACGTATTGCTCAGGGGGTATAGAGGTGCGCAGGTAAAGCCCTTTGTCGCTTGCGATGGAATGAGCTACCCTGAGCAGAGGCTGAAACAATTGCCGCGTATTAATGGGCTTCATGTTCAGGCTATTCTTGTCAGCTTCTATTGCCGAAAGGTCAATGATTGAATTGAGCGTTGACATGAGCCTGCCGGCAGATTTAAAGATGGTGGAAGCCATTGATTTCATCCTTGGGTCTTCCAGTTCCTCGAAAAGGATTTCAGAAAATCCGAGTATGCCTGTCATAGGCGTGCGCAGCTCATGGCTCATATTGGCCAGCAGGGAGGATTTTAGCCTGCTGGAATCCTCGGCCTCATTTTTTGATTTTAACAGGGCCCCTTCATTAAGTATGTGTTGTATGGCCAATGCGGCTTGCAGGGAAATAAAATGTAACAGATTACTTTCATCCTCAGTGTAAATAGTTTTGGGGCTAAATGATTGCAGGCTGATGATTCCGATGCATTTATCTCCGGCAATCAAAGGCATTCCCAGGTAAGAGTATGGTATAATTTCCTGAAGAACAATAATTCCCTCATCTATCATCAGTTTAATCCCCTCCTGAGACACAAGCAGTGGCTCACCGGTTTTAACTACATAGGCGGGCAATCCATGAACAGGTTTTGTTTTTAAAAGTTGTTCTGGAAACTGGTAATGTAATGCTCCCTCTTTGTTGATTAACGCCACCGAAAAATCAGGTATGGGCATCAGGGCACCAAGGATTTTCTTAAGCGCATCTATAAGACCGTCAATGGTTTGTTGGGGATGTATAAAGCGGGCTATATTAAAAGCTGATTCCTGCAGTATGGCAGCCCGTTGCTTATGGGTATGATCCTGAATACTGCCACTCCATAATCTTAAATTATTATTTTCATCCCTGCTTATTTTTGATTCTGCATGGATGTACCGTGTTCTTCCTTTGGGATCATTTATTCGGTAATCTATGGCACAAAATGCCGGGCTGCCGGTTTTTAATTGTTTTGAAATGAGCGAGTAAACAGGTAAGTCTTCAATATACACCAAAGGACTGTGGTCAAAAAGTGATGGATTGAGTGGGCCTGAGGGTAAAGGCAGATTTAGTAATTCAAAAAAGTTCATGGCCCGGGTGATTTCCTGCCCGTCGCTAAAAACAACCTCCCATATTCCTGTTGAAGTCTGGTTCAGCAGCTCTTTTAACTGCATTTGTGTCCGCTGCACATCAGCAGAAGGAGAGGGTAGGGGTCCTGTTGTTATGGATTCCCGTTTTGAAGATGCCGATAAACCTGGGGTGCTTCTGCTTAATTTAAAATCCACAGGAGTAATGGTAATCAGTCGCAAGGAAATATCCTTTTCGGCTAAAAATATTTTCCGTGAAATATTGCAGTCCAGTTTGGTGCCATCGTGACACAATAGCTGGCAGATACCATGGTCAGCACCGAAAACAGGATCAACCGGGATTATATGATCGGGATTGATGATGGCAGTTATATTTTTGTCGGGAAGGGTGTGGAAAGTAAATCCGGTGATGGTAGTGAAAGGAGGATTTATTTGAAGTATGTTCCAGTATTTGTCAGTAATAATAGCTGGAAAAGGCAGATGTTCTATCCAGTTAAGCTGTAGTGATTTTTCTATGTCCTGCTCCCGGTCATCATGTTCAAACCAGTTATAAGCCATGCAGTATAATTATTTGTGAGGCAGTAAAAATACGTTTTTTTTCTGAGATAAAAAATAAAAATGTTTAAGGTGTAGATTCTTCTGTTTCAACACAAAGGAAAGAGCTTCAGGTCTCCGCTGGTTTATCATCGATAAGTTGTTTGATTACGCTTGCGGCACACATGCATCCAAACAGTGCCGGCATATATGAAATGGTACCCACGGTAGATTTTTTATTCATTTCGCCTTCTATCAATGCGATGGAATGTCGTGATATCGTTTCTGGGCTATAAACGGCCTTAAATCCGTCCCAAATATCCATTTTATGAAGTTTCTTGCGTATATAATAAGCCAGTTTGCAATGATGAGTTTGCGAAATGTCGACCAGTTGAACCTGAGCAGGATCTGTTTTTCCTCCGGCTCCCATTGAACTTACCAATGGAATGCCCATGCGTAAAGTATGCATAATCAAATATACCTTTGGCGATAAGGTGTCAATGGCATCCACAACGTGGTCAAAACCTTGTTCAAGTATTTCTACAACACGTTGGTCTTTAATGTATTCTGAATAAAATGTAATTTTTAGCTCCGGATTTATATCAAGCAGCCGGTCACGCATTACCTCGGCTTTAAGTTTTCCTGTAGTACTCACCAGGGCTGGTAGTTGTCTGTTGCGGTTGGTTGTGTGTACCGTATCGCCATCCACTATGGTAAGCCTTCCAATACCGGATCTTACCAGATGTTCTGCAGCATAAGCGCCTACACCACCCAGACCGGCCACTAAAACATTGGCCTGCTGCAATTTACATAAATTATCGGTGCCCAGCAACAAGTGGGTACGTGAAAGCCATTCAGGAGTCTTCATTTTGGCCGCAAAGATATGTTTTTAGGTTTGATTGCCGGACTGTAAAGCCATTGTCAATTTAATGTTTAACTTTGTTTTTTTAGGTATTTTTTGGTGATGCTTCCGAAGTTTGCTCACATTGAGCTGCTTTATCCTGCTTTGAAAGATAATTCCACCTTTTTTTACTTCTTTTTATTCATTCCAAAAGTTTTTTATTATGAATGCACAGGAAATAATTGACACCTTAATGCTCATTATAGTGAATTATGGGCCCCGTTTGGTTGGAGCGGTAGTAGTTCTGATAGTAGGTTTATGGATCATCAGGTTTCTGTCAAAATGGTTTTCAGGAATGCTTGCCCGTCGAAATGTGGATTTGTCTCTGCAGCCATTTCTGGCCGGACTGGTGAGTGGATTGCTTAAAGTATTGCTCGTAATTACTGTACTTGGTATGCTGGGTATTCAAATGACCTCATTTATTGCCATTATTGGTGCGGTAGGACTTGCTGTTGGAATGGCGCTGTCCGGAACGCTGCAAAATTTTGCAGGTGGTGTTATCATACTGTTGTTTAAACCTTACCGGGTGGGTGATTATATTGATACAGGAGGCCATTCGGGTACCGTGCGTGAGATTCAGATTTTTAATACCATTCTTAAAACGGTTGACAATGTTACCATTATAATTCCCAACGGTAGTTTATCTAACTCATCTATGACAAACTATTCAGTGGAGGCACGGCGCCGGGTGGACTGGAGCTTTGGTATGACATACGGTGACGATCTGGATAAAACAAAATCAACCATTAAGCGCCTGTGTGATGCCGATGGTCGCATACTTCACGATCCGGAGGTATTTATCGCCGTTGCGGAACTTGCAGACAGTTCAGTAAAGTTTGCTGTCCGTGCCTGGGTTTCAGCAGCAGATTACTGGAGTGTAAAATTTGATATGAACGAGAAAATATACAAAGCATTCAACAATGAAGGGCTGAAAATGCCATTGCCCCGCATGGATGTACATGTAATGGCAGCGCGCACTACCTGAATTCCCTGTTATCTCAACTCTGTTCCGGCTGTTTCGCCGGGTTGTTTCTGAATTCGGCTTAATTTCCGGTATTTTTGTCGCCTTGCAGGTATTTTAGCACCGGATTTGTTTTTCGGTTTCTATATCCCTGATTCAGCACATACACAAGAATGAGCAATGCACCAAACATGGCCGGGATGGCAATCATCAGCATGTCATAATGATGGCGTATATGTATGGCTACCAATGCCCACACCCCAACCTTAGCAAATTCGCGCATATTGCGTTTATAGATGATCAATAGGTTGATAAAAGTGGCTGCCACAATCATAATAATGGTCCACCAGAACTCACCTATAAAGCCACCATCCCAGCCGATTTTGGTCAGCCAGGCTGTTATATTGGCAATGGTGGCTACGGTTATCCATCCGGCGTAAATACTCACAGGCCACCAGGCAAATACGATGGTTTTAGCAGGTGCATGCCAGCGCTCCATATTGGTGTTCAGTATAATTTTTATAAATGAAATTAGCATCAACAGCATCAGTACTACCGACACCAGCATGTATTCATACAGCCAGGCTATAATCCACAATCCATTGGCCAGATTAATCAGGGCAAACCAACCACCTATCTGCGTAATGAAATCCATAGGTTGCTTTTGCGAAAAAGTGCGGTAAACCTGATAACCGGCAAAAATCAGGATCCCTATAAATATTAGTCCCCAGATGGAGAATGCATAACCCGCCGGAGTAAACAAATTATTGTATTTTTGGCTGATATCACTTACAGTATTACCGTTAATCTTATAAATTTGGGAGTAATAATTGATGCCAATGGCAAAAAGCACGGATATCAGATTCAGAATAGAAAGTGATTGTTGTTTTTTTAATGTTTCCATGGTGATTGCGTTTAAACGATTGTATATTAAAAAAATATATACAGGAAATGTTCAAATTTCCTGCCGGAATGAACAATATAACTGATTATGTTTGATATGTAGATGGAATTGATTGTTTTACCCCTGATTTATCATTTATGACACCCATAAAGTAAAATGGCTGCAGATGAGGTGAGGAAAAGAATCAACAGCTGCTAATCTTTTTTACCCAAATGAACTTTATTTGAGATTTAAATCCGGCCGAAGGTCTGGTTTTGTCATATTCCCAAAAGCCTGGGCAGAATGGATTGCCGGTGTGAAAACAGTTATTGTTCCTGGACACCTTTACAGAAGGCCTGCACCATGTAGTTGATGAGTTTGCCGATCAAAACGTTTTCCTCTCCATCACTTCTTTTATATACTGCTTCTGTAATATGCAGATAACATACCTGTTTTTGTTTTCCGCAGGTATAAAGATAATGCAGGGATTCACTGGAGGATACGCCCACAGAACTCCATGCGCTGCTAAGCAGGTTTTCCAGGCTGTCGACATCTAATTCTACCCCGAATCTTTGATCCTTAACGAAGATAACAGCACGACGCTGGGCTTCTTTCCATGATTCTTTCTTTCTTAAGAATACATCTTCAAAGAAAATGGGTAAGAAATCGGCATTCTCAATAAGCTCATTTACAATGTCTTCATTGTTGTAAGCTTCATGCAGTCCCAGCAGGGCATATTTTTTCAGGAAACCGGCGTCATAAGCATACCTGAAGCCATTTCCGCTGTGACGGCCTTCGGTGTGCCTGAAATCGGCATGCGCATCCAGATTTATAGTATTTAAAGGCTCATTACATGCCATTGAACAGCCTTTTAAAATCGGAAAAACATTGTTGTGCCCACCACCAATGATGATGGGTATTTTATTGGCAGACACAATTTTTTCAATTACAGGATATACCAGGTCATCCAGCCTGGCTGTGAGTTGTCTCAATTTTTGTATATCGGCCCCCTGACTTTGTTTCATTAAATCGTCGGTTGGGATCTGGCCCAGTAATAAAAACTGGTCACCATTAAATTTAGAGGTATTGTGAACATTTACAAAGCTTTTAACAAAGGAGCGATAAGCTGAGGCTGCGCCTGCCAGCCCGTGATTTGCCCTTATCCCAATATCTTCGGAGATGCCTAAAATTACAAACTGACCCGGGAATTCACTGATTTGACCATCCTGTGAAATATGTAAGGTTTCGCCCAGTTTTTCTTCACCTTCCCGTAAGGAGATAAGCCCTTTGATGGTTTCTTTGTTGAAAAATTGAATACATGAAATCATATGCATGAGAATTAAATTTAGATTTAATGATTTGCCTGAGAATGAGTTGTGGCATCAGGGGGGTTATTTAAAGGCCTGGCCGGAAGTGTAAATTTAAAATTGCTTCCTTTCCCCGGAACACTCTCAACCCATATTTCTCCCCCATGTTTATTTACAAATTCTTTACAAAGCAATAAGCCAAGTCCGGTACCTCCCTTAGGAGCATCCTCATCAGGAATGCTGATCATTTCTTCAAGGAGGAAGAGTTTTTTAGCATTTTCAGGGGCAATACCTATGCCTGTATCACTCACCGTTATGAGGGTTTCGTCACCGGTATGCTGTGTTGTAATTTTAATCTCACCATGTTCATTTGTAAACTTTATGGCGTTGCCAATAAGATTTCTAAGTACCGTCCTGAGCATATTCGCATCAGCAAATACCTCAGACGAGACAGTCGGATTATGAGTTATGGTAATGTCTTTACTTTTAGCAAGCGCGGCACTATAATTCAAAACCTCCGTTAAAATATCTTTAAAACTAAGTGTTTGTGGGTTAAACGAAATGCGATCTGTTTGGGAAATGGCCCAATCCAAAAGATTTTCCAGAAGTTTATAGGCATTTTTGGAGGACTGATATATGATAGAGGCCTGCATTTCTATTTCGTCTGCTGAGTCTGTATGGACATTTTCATACAAAAATTCAGAAAAACCCAGTACAGCATTGAAATGGTTTTTAAGATCGTGACCAATAATCCTTATAAGTTTATCTTTGGCCGCATTGGATTTCTTTAGCTCATTTACCGTTTCTGCGAGTTTGTTGTTTAGCTCTTTCAACGCTTTTTCAGATTCTATACGACGGGTTATGTCTTTGATGTGTGAGATAAAGAACAAAGGCTTGTCCTGTTCATCATACATTAAAGAGGAGGAAATCTGGCAGGTTATGATCTTTCCTGATTTATGATAATACCTTCTGATAAAGTCAGCCTTTGATTGGTTTCTATTACGAAGGGCCTGTTGTATAAAACTGAGGCTAACAGAATGATCTTCGGGAATGGCCAGATCATTTACTGTTCTGTTTTGCATTTCCGATTGTTTGTATCCAAAAATATTAACACATTCCTTATTGGTAGTTTGTATTTTACCTGACAGATCTACCGTCATTATGCCAATATTTGCATGGTCAATGGCAATGCGTACCGTTTCGGCACTTTGTTTTAATTTGTGCTCAATTATTCTTTTTTCTTTTAAGGACTGGGTCAGCCTGTTGAAGTATATGGAAAAATCGCCCAAAAAGTCAACCTTTTGATCCAGATCGCCTTCCGACAACTGTTTGACCTGCCATAACAAATGCAATAAATTGGTGTGCAATTGCTTGAATGAGGAAATTATATAATTGCCTGAAGGAACTTCTTGCGAGAGTTTGCCAGAAGCCAGGTTTGTGATAAATTTTGTGCCGGCATTCATGGCATCATGTAAATTAACAACCGATACAAACAAATCTTTACAACTGCCTGCATCCAGCGATTGAATATCTGCGCGTATGGCATCAGAAAATTCAGAGAATACACCGGTTGATATTGTTTTATTTAACTCGTTCGACAAATAAGAACTTATTTGATGCTGATCCATTTTTATTATAAATGAAATATAATTAATCCTGCTTGTTTAAGTACTTGTTACCAATTAGCAGGCCAAACTGCTACTGCTTTTTTAGTTGAAAATACAATAGAGGTGATCTGCCATTCAATAAGATGAGGGTTATCGGGCATGACTATTCAAGGTTTTATTTGAGGAAAATAATACATTCTTCTGACTGAATGATATCTCCAGAAGTTATTTCCCGGGTTTGAACCGAATAGAGTGGCCAACCCGACTCATGGATAACGGATGCCAGCCAGGTTTGATGATGAACTGCCGGAAATTCTGCCCTTGATGGCAGGGTTATCTGCATTTCACCGGCCATTTTTGATAAATATCGATAAGTTTCATCGGTTAGCTGCACTGAATCGATCGTTTGATGCATCCGAAATGTAGCATGATCTTCCTCATTATTAATGTCGTCCAGCCAGAATTCCACAGAAGCATCAAAAGGTGCTCCGCCATACATATTGGCCAGTTGAGTATCGTAAGAATGCTCTTCCCACATTTTGTAATTCAAACCATGAAAATAATGAAATTGTGAAATTTCGTTTATGGCGTTCGCTTCTATTGCTTCTTTGGAATTGTACATTACCTCATATTTCTGTATCATATCTTCTATGCCAGCAATATCCTTTAACTCCTGTTTTAGCATGGATGTGCCCTTATAAATAAAATCTCTGATGTCATGCCAGTTTATCACTTCAATCAATGTACCCATCTCATCGGTTTTTATCTGAACATTCATATGTTCGATGATTGAGGATAGCTTCATTATCATTTCATTGTCTGATTCAACCACATAATCATGATAATACCAATTTAATACATATTCATTTTGGGTTGAGTCCAGCACGGTAATGTCTACTTCGTAGCGGGTCAGGTCCCGTGTAATGGTATCACCCGCCTGAATCTTAACTTTTTCATTTGATATACTGAAAGTCTGCTTCTCAAGTTTATCCCAATAAGCGATTACCTGAACCGTTGAATCAACAGCATTAATTTGTCCGGAGCCATGGATGAACATACCGATAAAAAATGCGGTAATGAGTGTTTTCTTCATATTGAAAAAGATTTGATGTATGTGCATCCTTTGTCATTAAAGGGATACGTAAAACACCACAAAGGTACCGGGATAATTTTAATTAAAAAGTTTTTATTTTAACGAGCCGGTAAATGGAAGTTTTCTCTCATCAGTGAGAGAAGCGTCGTATGTATGACCATAATACTCCCAGGATTAACCAAATTATTGAATTATAATCTTGGAAATAAGTATTTTATCTTGAACATGCATTTTTAGGAGGTAAACTCCCGAAGGCTGATCACTTATCCTGATATCCGTATTGCTGAGGTCGTTGCCTTTTAAGTCGAGTACGACTCTGGAATTAGGGTCTAACAGCATAATTCTGTTGATTTTTTTGCCTGAGGCATTGTGTATATTGAATACATCCTTAATGGGATTGGGACTTATAATCACTTCCTGTCCGGTAGCCATATCATTTATTCCGGCATAGCCATCCACCTTTATGGTCATTCGTGCCGTAAGGTATCCTGAAGAATTTGCTTCTATTACCGACTGGCAGCCCATAGTGGCACCGGTAGCAGTGGTGGCATATACCACGGCATGTGACTGTCCGGCGGGTACCACTACCTGGGATGGAATGGTAATGCATGAAGTGCTGGAAGAATTTAAAGTCACCGTAACATCTTGCGTTGGAATGGGGTCTACCGCTACTTCAATAAGCACTGAATCGTTGATTGCTACGGTACTGCTGTTGGGCAATACAAGGGCGAGTCGGGATACCGGCCCGGTGGTTAAAATGACTTCAGCTGCATACGACGGTTGATCGGTTCTCATCCAGAATTCAATGTTCTGGCCTGTCAGTTCACTCCAGTCACCCGCCCATGAAAAGGGGGAAATCAGATAATGCCAGTCACCACTGGCCCAGTCTTCTATCTGCAAATATCCTCCATTTACTCCACCTGTGGCAATGTATGACATGGTGCCATCTCCCCCGGAAGTCCATGATTCAGAAGAAACATCAAAATAACTGGAATAAACATTTCCCACTTTGACTTCATCCAGTCCGCCTAAATCGTATCCAGTGTGCATTTCGGTGCGAATCCATAACGAAGTGATATTGGTCATGGCTGCCTGAAATATTGAATCTGCTACACTAAAGGACTCCGCAGTAAGTGGTATGGTATATTTTGTCCATTGGTTGGCCGTATCGGGAGGCCCGTAGGGAGCAATTAACTGTTCAGGTAGTTGTGCAAAAGTTAAACCGGAATAAATCTGAAGAAGGAAAAACAATAAGGTAGCTTTCTTAATCATGTCGTTTTGTTTTGAGATAAAAAAAGAGCTTTGATGCAACCCAAACTAACTATAAAAAGCAATGCCTGATTTAAACTAATAACATACCATTTTTAGATTTGTTTATTGTTAACATTTAATTAACATAAATTCAAAAGGATTGATTATCAGTTTAATATCAAATAAAACACAGATGCTTGTAGTCTCCGGATGATAGAATGTTGATGTTTGCGGTTAATTTCGATTCTTCTTATCTCAGTAAATGATCTCACCTCACAATAAGTACCGGGATTTTTAATTTATGGCGCACCGCATTGATGGTTGTTCCAAACACCAAATCCTTAAATCTCTTGTGTCCATGTTCGCCCATTACCAGCAGATCGACGTCAAGTTCGCTGATTATACGTACTATTTCCGAAGATGCGGTGCCAAACCCTATCCGCAAGTCTGATTTATAACCCATTTCCATTAGTTTGTTCTGATACTTAAGCAGGCTGTCATGGTCAAGTTGCGATTCATAATCCTGGGTATTTTTGCCCGAGTACCTTGCCGCGGCGCTTTCTACTACATGTATTATGGTATAATGAGCAGATTTCCCTCCCTGATTCAGTGCACTTTGTATAATTCGCTGATCCTGTCCTGAAAAATCAACCGCCAAAGCAATATGACGGTAAGTTATTGGCTTGATTTCACTCAAATCCATGGCTTGTCCGTGTGGAAGTTGTTTTCTGCTTTTGGTTTGGGATGTTAAAAAAGGATGAATGAATACATAGATCAATAATGCCAGACAAACCAGTGCAATGGGAATAACGAGGGTATATATCAGGAATTTATTTTCTCCGGCAGTGGCTATCCATCCATTTATTTCGTCAATTACCAGTTGGATGTTCAGATATACAATAATGGAAGCGCTGATCCATGCCATGATTTTTACCCAGGGTTGGATGACGAATTCTTTCATCAGTTTTTTATCCGAATTAAAATGAATGAGCGGAATTACCGCAAAGCCCAATTGCAGACTTAAAACTACCTGACTTAATATCAACAAGCTTCCCAGTGCCTGATCGCCAAAAAAAATGATGGTGAATATGGCGGGTGCAATGGCTAAAAGCCTTGTGATCAATCTTCTCAGCCAGGGTTGTATTCTCAGGTTGAGGTGACCTTCCATTACAATTTGCCCGGCCAGTGTGCCTGTAATGGTGGAGCTTTGCCCGGCGGCAATCAGCGCAATGGCAAAAAAGGTGGGGGCTGTATTGCCGAATAAATTCTGCAATAGTTTGGATGCATCCTGAATTTCAGCAATATGATAATACCCGTTTACATAAAATGCTGCCGCAGCAAGAACGAGAATGGCTGCATTTACAAAAAAGGCCAGGTTAAGGGCAATGGCAGTATCAAAAAAGTTCAGCCGTATGGCATTTTTCATGCCAGCACTTGTTTTATCGAACTTTCGTGTTTGTACCAGGGAGGAATGCAGATAAAGATTATGGGGCATCACCGTTGCACCAATGATACCAATGGCTATGTATAGTGCATTTTCGTCAAGCTTAGAGGGTACAAAACCTTTTAACACATCGGCATAAACCGGAGATACAATGAACATTTCAATTAAAAAAGAAATGCCGATAATAAATACCAGGGATACAATAAAAACTTCCATGGTTCGCATTCCTTTATTCATCAGAAAAAGTAACAATATGGTATCCAATGCGGTGAGGCTGATACCCCAGATTAAAGGAAGCCCGAAGAGGAGGTTAAGTCCTATGGCCATACCCACTATTTCTGCAAGATCGCAGGCGGCAATGGCTATTTCTGCCAATACATACAATGGTATGTTGGCCCAGGCGGGATAGGCATTTTTTGAGGCCTGGGCCAGGTCCTCACCCCTCACAATGCCCAACCGGGCACTTAGTGACTGTAACAGCACCGCAATAAGGTTTGACATGAGCAGCACCCAAATCAGTTTGTACCCGAATTGTGAGCCTCCTGCAATATCTGTAGCTCAGTTTCCCGGGTCCATATAACCAACACTTACCAGGTATGCCGGTCCCAGAAAAGCCAGTATCTTACGCCAGCCTTTTTTATTGGTTCTGACGGATGAATGAACCTCGCTCAAAGATTCTGATTTCATGTGCTGCCTGGCAGTATTTAATGATCGTATTTCTAAATTCTAATTATGTTTAAACAGTTGATGGACGGGCTTTGTTGAAAAATCGGTATGGCTTAGTTGTTATTTATTTTTTTAAGAAAGGCCCCGCAATCAAATTATGCATTCATGAGTCTAAAAAGGTATAAATAAAAAAAAGCCATTAAAACACGAAGTTGCCAGCCTGCACAAAGCTCTGTATATCAGCGGTTAAAACCTGGTGGGCTTTGTTTCTTTATGCCTTGGTAGCAATAAAAGAATTGTATGCTAAGCTCATTCATTAAATCCGGGTGGTTTGGTCCAGGTAGGTTTCCAGTTTTTCCAATACCTCCGGAAAATTCCTTCTGCCAAAGCCAACACGGAGGAATTTTCCCGGATAGTGAAACATTTCTCCGGGTACCGTCATTATTCCGGTTTCTTCCACCAGGCGATTACAGAAATCAAGGGCAGGTTCATGGATATTCATTTTTACAAAGGCCACGGAACCCGCTTTAGGCGGAATAAAGGTAAATAATTCATTATGATGCAGGGTAAAAGCTGAGAATACTTCGATATTGGCTTTTATTTTTTTAAGATTGGGCTGAATGAATTTCTCCGGATGATTTAGTGCAATCATGGCCAGTATTTCTGAAGGAGCACTGCTGCATATGCTGAGGTAATCTTTAAATGCGACTACTTTATTAAGAAATGCTTTGTCCTGAGCAACCAGCCAGCCAATGCGCAAGCCTGCCAATCCGAAGGTTTTGGAGGTTCCCCACAGGCTGATGCCTTTGACATAAATATCGCTGATGGGCGGAAGCTCCGGCATTTCGCTGATCATTAGCTTACGATACATTTCATCAGAGAAAATCCAGGCATTGTGTTTTTCGGCAATGCAAATGATTTCATCCAGTTGCTGCCGTTTGAGGTAAGCTCCGGTGGGATTGTGCGGAAAATTGAGAATAATAAGGCGGGTGTTCGATCGTATAAGGGTTTCCAACTCAGCGGGGTCAAATTCCCAGGAACCCAGATCAGGCTGCCAGTAAGAGATTTCACAGTTCAACGACTTCACCACTTCCG
This sequence comes from Bacteroidales bacterium UBA5281, assembly GCA_002410555.1. Classification (GTDB taxonomy): domain Bacteria; phylum Bacteroidota; class Bacteroidia; order Bacteroidales; family Lentimicrobiaceae; genus Lentimicrobium. The sequence continues at coordinate 25,671 of DHSR01000071.1, forward strand.
ACAGGGATTGATAACAGGGAGAAACCACCACCACATGATCCCCGGCCTGCAGCAAAACATTCATGGTGATGAAATTTAGTTCACCGGGCGAAGCAACTACTACATTCGTCAGGTTGCCGGAATTGTAGTATTGCATTATGGCTTTGCGTAGCAGTGGATGCCCTTCACTTTCGGTATAACCAAGAGTTTGTTTTTCCCATAACCCCATTTCATTGTCCGACGCTTGTTCCAGCACATATTTCATTTCGAATCCATCGCAATCCGAACTGGAGAACAGGTATTTAGCCGTAAACTCATGTTGGGCAAAGTAACGTTCGAGTTTAAAATCGTTTATTTTCATAACATTCTCCTTTGGTAACTGATAAAAATCAGAGTCAAATTAAAAGGTGATAATTTTATCGCTATCGGTTACCCATGCAGCCAGTTCGCCCATGGTTGATTTATGGGCTCCTTCAAAGTAGGGATGATTTTTATAAATACCACACCGGGCCATGCAGGTGCCACATACCTTAACCTCTGCACCTTTGGCAATAAGGTCTTTTAGCATCTGCGATAAGTCCTGATCATAATTAGCTGGTGGTTTGCAGGCGTCCCGGGCCATATCTACCGAATCGTTCATCAGGAAAATCCTGATTTCTTCGCCATTTTTTCGCAATGTTTCGGCCAGCCTCAGGCCATTCCATGTCACGTCGGTATTGTCGTAAGGTTCACGGTTAAAAATGATAAGTATTTTCATAATAAATGTTTGAAATTTAAAGTTAATGCCTGCCAGATTTACCGCTAAATTACTAACTTTTCCTGAGTTAAGACAAAAATGAAAAACTAACTGGAGCTTAGTGCTGTCACCGGCAGTGGAGGTAAGCCTAAGGCAAGTATTCAGAGCATGCTGAAAAACTAATATCTCATTGGATGCCAGTTTTGTATAATGCTGTTTTTAACATTAAATGTAAGGCTTTTCCCGGCATACGTCTATATTCAATGCATTTATATTACGGTGCTCTGCAACTTATTATCGTTCTTACTTATTCTTTCTATAAAGGTGCACTGTACCTAAAAAAAGAGTCATAGAGGGGGAATATTTGTAGAAAATGTATGTTTAGTGATTTCGGGAGGTGCAGGGCACCGAAATAAAAAAAGGTTGTGAGTTTTTCAGCATGCCTTGTTTAAGGCTGATATCTTGCAATGAACTTTATACTTTATGGTTTAAAAAAATCCCTTCGCGTGGCGGAGGGATCTCTTTTAAACAGACCATGAGACTTATCCATGGCTATGATAAACAGGGGCTGAATTTTAGCGCATTTTTTGAGGACTTTTAACTGCGTTGCGTTTTGAAAAGTCAAACTTAAGTGCTTTTGCATCAACATCCTGAGCTTTAGAGGCAGGGATTACAAATGTCATTATCTGCCGGGGATCGTCATTATCCTCATCCGAAGGAACGAACTGTCCAATATAAGGATTGTTGCCACTGCTGGTTGCGATGATAGCACCTTTATAAATAGCAGTAACACTGAAATTGGTATTCCCCGAGACATCACAGTTGGACCAAAGATCAACCAATACAGTATATGTGCCACCTTCAACAATGGCTTCAGAACTGTAGGTAATATTTTCATTGTTGATGTTATCCAGCTCACAGCCTGCATTGGAATCTACATCAAGCATGCCCCCGTTATCGGATTGATCCATGCCGTAATAGATTTCTGTTCCATTAGGTTCAATAAGATGCAGGTCTACATCATTGGGTTTGTCCCAGGAGCAGCTCACCTGTAAAGTGCCGGTGCCTGCTGTTATTTTAGTTACGGTAATGGTTTCATGCGCACTTACCAGGCCGTTTTGGTCGCGGAGGGCGATGACGATAACAAAGGATTCTTTCGCTAAGTTTTGACTAAAAAACAACACCAGCAGATGTGTCCGGTCGGTAGATTTCGTGGGGGCTGCCGGAACTGTATAAAACCCTCCTACATCTTTTACTCCTATCAGTACTTCCTTGATGTTATCAGAAGTTTCAATTGAAATGTGATTGCTGCCACCATCCAATATGTATGGATTTCCATTCAGGCTGTTTATTGACGGGGCATCGTCAGAGGTCGACCCGGCCGGGAAAGCAGCATTTTGATAAGTTCCCTCAGCAACAGTAAAATAAGATTTTGCAAGAACGTTTTCAGATGAATTTTCTTTGTCGTCGTCTTTGTCTTTTTTACAGGCAGTAAAAACCAGTGTTGCTGAGATTCCTATAAAAGTCAGGAAAGTAAGGATTCGTTTTGTTTTCATAAGTTTTGGTTTTGGGTTTATTAAGTTTTCGTATTGTTCTTTAACTTTTAGTCATGTAAAGTTGAGGATAAAATTTTTTAAAATCCGACCCATTCTAACGTTCAAAAAAAAATGGAATAAGTTCAGATTTAATCCAGACTTTGTAGAGAATCAGGGTGCGATCCAAAGTCAAACCCTGAATAAACGGCCCAGCATCATACTTTGTTCAGAATTGCAACATCTGTTGCATGAAAAATCAGATTAAGATGTTCTTTCGTTATTTATGTTAATAAAATTAATTTGTAATCTTAAAAATGTAATTTTTTTTTAAAATTCAGGGTACGCTTGAAAATTGCGACCTGTCCGGTTTAAAATTATGTACCGACTTCGCAAATCAGTTTTGCAAATGAATCGGACAAACTATAGTCCAGAATTCCAATGTTAAATAATGCAAACAGAGTAGTTAAAATACAAATGCTCCTGAAACATTGTTCAGCGATAAAGTGTTAACCTATTGTTCACATGTCAACGTCGATATTGAGCATTGAATACTTTTATTGCAGTTTCACGTTTCACACATATTTTTAGTTGCAGGATAAGAATTCCTGCATCAGATTGTGTATAAGTTGTGAAAAAAATCGACGCCCATATTGCAAAAGCAAAAAATAACCCATTATGCCTAAAACCCAGCGTCATATTTATGTAATTTTTGGTGCTTCCGGCGACCTAACCCGAAGAAAATTAATGCCTTCTTTATATGCGCTGTTTGTTCAGCAAATGCTTCCTGATAATTTTGTTTTGCTGGGTGTGGCAAGGACCCAATTTTCAGATGATCAGTTCAGGCAGGAAATGGAATTGGCCTTGCATGAATTCAATGAAATTGAAGATGATACGCAAATAGAAGATTTTCTTCAAAAGGTTTATTATCAACCCATAAAATATGATGATGCTTCAGCTTACCGGCTATTTGAATCCAGACTTGAAAAATTGCGGAAAGAAGCTCACATTGGCGGCAACACTGTATTTTATTTGTCCACACCGCCGTCCCTGTATGGTGTTATACCTGCTCAGCTTGCTGCAGTAGGTTTAAACAAACAGGATGATGGTTGGAAACGGCTGGTGATTGAAAAGCCGTTTGGTTATGATTTGGAATCAGCGCTAAAACTTAAGGAACAACTGCTTGAAAACTGGACTGAAGATCAATTGTACCGCATTGATCATTATCTGGGAAAAGAAACGGTACAAAACGTATTTATTACGCGGTTTTCCAATGGCATTTTTGAGCCGCTCTGGAACCGGAATTACATCCACCATGTGGAAATTACCTCTGCCGAAAGTATAGGTATTGAAAAACGGGGAGGTTATTACGATTCATCGGGCGCATTGCGCGATATGGTGCAAAACCATCTGCTTCAGGTTACGGGGCTGGTAGCTATGGAACCCCCTTCTTCTTTACAGGCTGATGCCATTCGCTATGAAATATTAAAGGTATTTCAATCGTTGCGTCCCCTGAAAAAGGAGGAAATTAAGCATTGTGCCATCCGGGGACAATATCTGGAATCGACCATTAAAAATGAGAAGGTAACAGCTTACCGCGATGAAGAAGATGTGCCTCCGGATTCGGTAACAGAAACCTACGCCGCGCTTAAGTTTTATATTGATAACTGGCGATGGGGCGGAGTGCCTTTTTATGTGCGCACCGGCAAACGCCTGCCAACACGGGTTACCGAAGTGGTGATACATTTCAGGCAAACGCCGCATTTTCTTTTTTCTGAAAAATGTGTTACTCCCGGTAACCAGCTCATTATCAGAATTCAGCCCGATGAAGGCATACTGATTAAGTTTGGTATGAAAAAGCCCGGCGAAGGTTACAATGTGGAAACTGTAAATATGGATTTTCATTATGCTGATCTTGCCAATCAGAGAATTCCTCCGGCGTATGAACGATTGATTAATGATACCATTATTGGTGACACCACGCTGTTTGCGCGCACCGAAGAACTCATTGAAGCCTGGAAGTTTCTTACTCCGGTGCTGGAAAGCTGGAAGAATGACCCTGATATCCCTTTGTACGGATATCCTGCCGGGACCTGGGGGCCAGAAACCGCCGATAATCTGATTGAAGAGGCTGACGGCAACTGGCGTTATCCCTGTAAAAACCTATCGAACGATGGCATTTATTGTGAATTGTAAACAGGAGGTGTGTATCAGTGCATGGAAAACCCAATTTAGCCTCCCCGCCTCAGGTTGACAGTGACGCAATGAATAGATTTTGATAAAAAACATATTCAATATGGAAACCACGATAAAAGTATTTAACAACATTGATGAGCTTTCTTTCTATTTTGGAAAGCTGCTGAAGCAAGGTGTAGATGAATTGCCGGAGGATCAGACTTTTTCATTAGCACTTTCGGGCGGCTCAACACCTAAAGCTGTTTTTAACTTTCTGGCACAGCATTTCAAAGAACAGGTTGCCTGGGAAAAGGTGCTGGTATTTTGGGGTGACGAACGCTGTGTGCCACCCGATGATAAGGAAAGTAATTACCGAATGGCTAAGGAAAGCCTGCTCAGTCTTGTCCCGATTCCAGAATTAAATATTTTCAGGATCAGGGGAGAAAATATTCCGCATACGGAAGCCTCAGCCTACGAAGAAAAAGTGAAACAAAACGTATACAGGGTTGACAAAATGCCTGTCTTTGACCTCTTTATGCTTGGCATGGGCGATGACGGACATACGGTTTCCATTTTTCCGGATCACCCTGAATTGTTTCGTTCGGATAAGCTCTTTGAGGTAGCGGTGCATCCCGAAAGCGGTCAGCAAAGGATTACCGCCACCGGAAAATTAATCAACCATGCCCGCAATGTTGTATTTCTGGTTACCGGTGAAGCCAAATCATCCATGGTTGCAACCATTCTTGAGAAAGGCAAAGGGTGGGAAAAGCTCCCGGCTGCAATGGTTCACCCTGAAAAAGGAACACTCTATTGGTTGCTTGATGAAGAAGCGGCATCAAAACTTGATGAAAACAGCAGCAGCTAAAACAATAAAAGATACCCAAAATGAAAATCGGAATTGCATCGGATCATGGGGGTTTTACAATATATCAGGACCTGAAGGAAAAGTTAACCGGATTGGGACACATCATTGTGGATTTTGGAAATACGATATATAATCCTGACGATGATTTTCCCGATTATGTTATACCTTTGGCCAGAGCTGTAGCGGGGCATAAGGTGGAAAGAGGAATAGCCATTTGTGGCAGCGGTGTGGGAGCATCTATCGCGGCCAATAAGGTTCCGGGAGTCCGGGCAGCCCTCATTCACGATCTTTGGTCGGCCCGGCAGGGCGTTGAAGACGATGACATGAGTGTGTTGTGCATGGGAGGCAGGGTAATCGACAGCGAAAAAGCACTGGAACTTGCAATTGCATTTCTGGAGGCTAAATTTTCAAGAGAAGAACGGTTTAAGCGTCGACTGCTGAAGATTGAGAAAAGAACTAGGGAGTTGTGGGCGATGGAAGGGAAAGGTTAATTTCTAATTTCTAATTTCTAAGGTCTAATGCCTAAAGCAGTCGTCCCTCGCCCCTCTTTTAATGCATACCGAAACTAAGTACAATAACAATTTAAAAAACTGAACAAAAATGAATCAAAACACAAAAAAACTTCAAGATCAGGGCGTTAGTTTATGGATGGACAATATTTCGCGTCAGATGCTTGACGATAAGGAGCTTGATCGGTATATCAATGAGTTTTCCATTACCGGGCTTACCTCCAATCCTTCCATCTTTGATAAGTCCATCGGGCAAACCGATTATTACGATTCAGCCATTGCCCGCCTCAACAAGCCGGAACTGAATGATGAAGCCCTCTTTTTCGAGCTTGCCATCGAAGACATTCAACGTGCGGCCGATGCGTTTCTGCCGGTGTTTCATAGAACCAATGGTCTGGATGGTTTTGTTTCCATAGAAGTTTCCCCACTGCTTGCTTATGATACTGAAAGTACCCTCCAATCTGCCAAAGAAATCCACCGTAAAGTAAACCGGCCCAATGCTTTTATTAAAATACCGGGAACCCCTGAGGGCGTGCCGGCCATTGAAGCAGCCATTGCCGAAGGCATTCCGGTCAATGTAACCCTGCTTTTTTCTGCCGAACAGTACCAGGCCGCATCTATGGCCTATCTGCAGGGTATTGAAACCAGGATAAAAAAAGGCCTGAATGCCGATGTAAAATCGGTGGCCTCGCTTTTTGTGAGTCGATGGGATAAAGCCGTGGAGGATGAGGCTCCGGAAAATCTTAAAAATAAGCTTGGCATTGCTGTGGCACAAAAAACATATGTGGCTTACCTCGAATTTCTAAAATCTTCGCGGGTACAGCGCATCATGAACTTCGGTACTTCACCCCAACGTTTGTTATGGGCCAGCACCGGCACCAAAGACCCTAATGCATCGGATATTCTGTACATTAAAAACCTTATTGCCCCTTATACCATCAACACCATCCCCGACAAAACCCTGATGGCGTTTGCCGACCACGGCGAAATTGGCACATCTTTGCCTGACAATACCACCGCTGCTGATAAAATAATCAAACAGTATGCGGATCTTTCAGTAGATTATGCTCAACTGGCAGAGCAGCTTCAAAAAGAAGGTGCGGAAGCGTTCAATAAATCATGGAACAATTTGATAAACAGTATTTCCAATAAAAGAAGCCAACTATAATTTTACGAACATGGAAACCTCACTTACGCGTTCAGAAGCCTGGAAAGCGCTTGAAAAGCATCATCAGGAAATAAAAAATACTACCATAAAAACATGGTTTGAGAAAGATAAAAACCGTGGCCGGGAGCTTGTGGTTAAAGATGTTGGGATTTATTTTGATTATTCCAAACACCGGATTACGACCGAAACCCTCGAATTGCTCCTTAAACTGGCTGCATCACGTAATCTTGAAGCCCGGCGTAAAGCCATGTTTGGTGGCGAAAAGATAAACACCACCGAAGACAGGGCAGTATTGCATACGGCACTTCGGGCTCCCAAAGGCGCTACCATAATGACCGATGGCCACAATGTGGTACCCGATGTACATGCTGTACTGGATAAAATGGCTGAGTTTGCCAATAAAATCAGAAACAGGGTCTGGAAAGGGCATACTGGTAAGCCCATTAAAAATATCATTAATATTGGCATTGGCGGTTCTGACCTGGGGCCGATAATGGCTTATGAGGCGCTTAAATTTTACAGTGACCGTGAGCTGAACTTCCTCTTTGTATCCAATGTGGATGGCAGCGATTTTGCAGAAGCAGTCAATAATCTGCGCGCTGATGAAACTCTTTTTATTATTTCATCCAAAACATTTACCACCCTCGAAACGATGACCAATGCCCAATCCGCGCGTAAATGGGCGCTGGAGCAACTGCATGATGAGGCCGCGGTGGCTAAGCATTTTGTTGCAGTGTCAACCAACGAAAAGGGCGTGCGCGAGTTTGGTATTGATACCCAAAATATGTTTGAGTTCTGGGACTGGGTTGGAGGCCGCTATTCCATGACTTCAGCCATTGGCCTCTCCACCATGATCGCCATAGGGCCGGAGCGCTATCACGAAATGTTAAATGGCTTCCATCAGATGGATGAACATTTCCGCAACGCACCCCTGCATAAAAATATACCCGTGATCCTGGCGTTGCTGGGCATTTGGTACAACAACTTTTTTGATGTCCGGACCCAGGCTGTTTTTCCCTATGAAAACTATTTGAAACGTTTTCCGGCTTACCTGCAACAACTCACTATGGAGAGTAATGGCAAGCACATTACGCGTGAAGGGGAAAAAACCGATTACCAGACCGGCCCGGTTTACTGGGGAGAGCCCGGAACCAATGGACAGCACTCCTTTTATCAGTTGATCCATCAGGGAACTAAAATAATACCCTGTGATTTTATCGGGTTTAAGGAATCGTTGAATGATCTACCTCCTCATCAGGATTATCTGATTGCCAATATGATAGCACAGGGAGAGGCGCTTGCTTTTGGGAAAACGGCTGGTGAAGTGCGGGCAGAAGGTGTGCCTGAAGAACTGGTGCCACACAAAACATTTGAAGGAAACCGGCCTTCTTCCACCTTTTTTCTGGATAAATTAACTCCGGGAAATCTGGGAAAACTGGTTGCGATGTATGAACACAGTGTCTTTGTTCAGGGCGTGATCTGGAACATCAATTCCTTTGATCAAATGGGTGTGGAACTGGGCAAGAAGCTGGCTCAGAATATTATCCCCGAACTTCAGAAAAAGGACAAACCGCTGAATCATGACAGCTCGACCAATGCGCTGATTGAGTTTTACAGGGGGTGAGGAAGGATTTGTTGAGTGATCTGTGATCTGTGATC
>DHSR01000071.1:34596-34741 GCA_002410555.1 Bacteroidales bacterium UBA5281
ATTCGTTGATTTGTTGAGTCGTTAAGAAATCAATTCGCGTTAATCCGTGTAATTTGCGGTTAATTGGTGATTGGTGATTGGTGATCTGTGATCCGTAATCTGTGATCAGTGATCTATAATTGGTAATCTGTTGATTCGTTGATTT
>DHSR01000045.1 GCA_002410555.1 Bacteroidales bacterium UBA5281
GCAATCTGCAATCTGCAATCTGCTATCTGCAATCCGAAATCAAATCCCATGCCTCTTAATCTTTTCGTATAGCGCATTTCGGCTAATGCCCAAGGCTTTTGCCGTTTGGCTGATGTTATCAGAGAAAGCATTGAGTGCTTCACGAATGGCATCCTTTTCGGTGGCAGCCAGGCTGCGCACTGTATTGTTTGATGCATTTACAGCTTCGGTAAGCGGCAGCGGCGAACCAGAATGTGGTTCTGTTTCAAAGGAGAGGTCACCATCCAGATTTACAAATTTCTCAATAAAATTTTCCAGTTCCCTGATGTTTCCCGGCCATTCATACTGAACGAGTTCGGTGTATAGAGGCTTACTGATTTCGGGTACCATTTTATCCAGCTTTATTGCTTTGAGGTTCAAGAAGTATTGAATGAGGATTGGGATATCTTCCCTTCTTTCGCGCAATGCGGGAATATGAATAGGGATAACGCTCAGCCGGTAAAAAAGGTCGCTGCGGAAATTTCCCTTTGCAATTTCCTCTTTCAGGTTTTTATTGGTAGCCGCTACAATACGTACATCCACCGGAATCAGCTTGTTGCCACCTACGCGCGTTATAGCGCTTTCCTGTAAGGCCCGAAGTAATTTTACCTGCATATCGAGTGGCATTTCACCAATTTCATCCAGAAAAAGTGTCCCGCCATGAGCCAATTCGAACTTGCCGGGCCGGCCACCTTTCCCCGCTCCGGTAAATGAACCTTCTTCATAGCCAAACAGTTCGCTTTCAATCAAACCGGGAGAAATTGCTCCACAATTTAAGGCTACAAATCCATTGTCCATACGATTGCTTGCATTGTGAACTGCCTGGGCAACTACTTCCTTACCTGTACCGCTTTCGCCGGTAATTAAAATCGTAGATGGACTGTTGGCTACTGCACGGGCATATTCAGTTACCCGCTTCATCTCATCGCTTTCGCCAATCAGGTCTTCAAAGGTATAACGGGCATTCATACCGGTATATTTATTCACAATCCGATAAACCCGCTTCATTTCCCTGAAGCCCACCACCATGCCATCTATGTATCCATCATTAAGGGTGATGGGATAAACATTTATGCTAAAAGGCTCTTTTCCCCTGGAGGTAATCAGGCTTTGTTCTTCATCCAAAATTACCCGGTTATCCTTTACCGCATCAAACAACTTATTCCATTCCGGCAGCACTTCCGAAATATGTTTTCCGGGCAAATCCTCATTTTGAATCTTTAAGAGTTTATAGGCCATTTTGTTGGACGATCGTATAATGCCCCGTTCACTCATGGAAATTACAGCAAAAAGCATAGAATCCATTACCTGGTTTACAAAGCGCACCGATTCCTTTAAGCGTTGTTCATTTAGCCGGTTTTGCAATTGGTTTTCGATAGCTACTACGGCAGCTACCACCAGAGAAAGGGTGTGCGGATGCGCCAACTCATAGCTACCGGTAAGATTTATGGTTCCAACAATATTTCCATTTTCATCATGAATGGGCGCTGCCGAGCAAGTCCATTTTTGATAAGCCGTAATGAAGTGCTCGGTTGCAGAAACCTGAATGGGCATATCTTCACTGATGGCGGTTCCCATAGCGTTGGTGCCCACATTTTTTTCATCCAGGAACGCACCAACCACCATATTAAGATCATTTGCTGCTTTCAGGGTGGTTTCGTCGCCCGTGATGCGTAGAATGCAGCCGTCTTTGCTGGTCAACAGCAAAATAAAACCCGATTCTTTTAAAAAATCATAAAGCAAATCAAGAAAAGGCCCGGCAACCTCTATCAGGTCCTGGTTATCACGGAGTATAATTTCTTTTGCTTCACCACTCAATATACGCTGTGAAAAGCGCTGTTCGGGCTTAATGCCATATTTGCTGCTTCGTTCATGCGATTCACGGATGATGTCCTCTTTCTTACGTTGCCTTCTTGCCATTCTTATTTAGATTTCTGCAAAAATAGCAACAAAATACGGGATGGGTTAGTTCCATCTCCTTTCTCGTGCACCGTTTGGGGAAAATTACCTTCAGTTTATGAAATCAACCTGGAGCATAAACAGTAAAACCGCTTAATAGCTGAAATCAAAATATCCACTAATAATAGGCAAAAGCCCATTTAAATTGTTAGTATTTCAAAGGAGAAAGCAACGCATCCGGCTGCGGATATCCTGGAAAGGGGAAACCGGATAATCCATTTTGCCGGTTTAAGGCTTTAAAAAAGTGCTTATCAGCAGGAAAATCAGCCCTTGAAAACTTTCTTCTGTCAAGATTAAATAAATTTAAACCTCTTAAAATCGATAAAAAAAAGCCACCATGAAAAATCAAATCTCTACCCTGGCTGTGGTAGCCGTATTGTTACTGACTGCCTGCAATTCCAACTCAAGATCTAAATCCTGGACGGCGGATCAGGAAAAACAATGGAAAACAGAATGTATCCAAATGCTTGTTGATAAAGGTGTAACGGATGCCGTAGCAGAAGATCATTGCGATTGCATGTATCATAAAACGTCAGATGCATACACTCCCACAGAAGCCGCAGCACTAACCATTGAACAGGAACGGGAATTATGGCGTGAATGCGATTATTCATGGTAAAACATAACATTTATTTTTCGTGATGTGACTACCTGTTGAAAGGATGGAAGAAGATGAGTTTTGAATCCATAACTCTCTTTTGCTACTTTTGCATCAAAAATAGTTATGAAAATAGATCTCCGCAGCGATACGGTTACCCGACCAACGCCGGCTATGATGCAAGCCATGTTTCTGGCTAAGGTTGGCGATGATGTATTTGAAGAAGACCCCACCATCAATGAGCTGGAAGTAAAGACGGCCACGCTGTTCGGCATGGAGGCAGGGCTTTTTTGTCCTTCCGGTACCATGACCAACCAGATAGCCGTAAACGTGCATACCCGTCCGGGTGATGAGGTGATTCTGCACAAACTTTCACACCTTTATTATTATGAAGGTGGCGGCATGATGCGCAATTCAGGCGTTTCGGTATGTTTGCTCGAAGGTGAACGCGGCATGATTACCGCTGAGGATGTGGAAAATCACATCAATCCCGCTGATGATGTGCACCGTCCACTGACTACTATGGTGGCTGTGGAAAATACCATGAATAAAGGCGGAGGTGCAGTATATGACTTCAATGAATTGTTAAAAATTGGAGAAGTAGCCCGAAAACACAGCCTGGCTTACCATATGGATGGAGCCAGAATTTTTAATGCACTGGCGGTAACCGAACAAAATGCCACAGATTATGGGAAGTTGTTTGACAGTATCTCCGTGTGTTTCTCTAAGGGTTTAGGTGCACCTGTGGGTTCGGTTCTGCTGGGATCAAAAGATTTTATCTATAAGGCACGCCGCATCCGTAAGGTATTTGGAGGAGGCATGCGGCAGGCAGGCTATCTGGCCGCTGCTGCGATTTATGCCCTCGATCATAACCTGGAGCGATTAAATGAAGATCATCGCAAGGCTAAAGTTTTAGCAGCATTCCTTTCTGAATTAAATTGGGTAGATGAGGTATTGCCTGTGGACACAAACATTCTGATCTTTAAAACACGCCCGGGTCTGGCGGCTGCTGATGTGGTTAAGAAACTCGCCTCCGCAGGATTATTGTGTATGGATTTCGACAAGCAGTCCATTCGTATGGTTACCCACCTTGATTTTACCGATGAAATGCTTGAGGAGACATTACGTATTTTAAGAGAGAGCAGATCTTACTAAATATCAAGCTTTTACTTTATAATACAATATTGCCTGGAAGGTTCACCCCCAATTCATAGGGGGAGTTAGAGGGGGTAAAAGGGGGGAGTTGAAGGAGGTAGAAAACAGCATTAATGCACTTACCCTCCACAGCCTCCCTATGATGCGGGAGGCTGTGGATCGTAATAAATATCAATTTTTATAAAATTATGCCTGAAAGGTTCCCTCTATTCATTGGGGGAGTTAGAGGGGTAAAAGAGGGAATAGAGTGATATTGGACTACTATTTTAACTTGTTTAATTCCTGATTTTATCAATATCATCTATCCCAACCAGAGAAGCAATGATACAAAGACGCGCAGTGAATTATAAACTGAAAAAACATTTCCCTGGACAGTCCTTTAAAGTGTAAACAATTGTCCTGACTGGAACGTTTACCCCAGGTAACCAATCCAATTACCATGCGTCTGCTTTTACTTTTGCTTTTTTCGGCCCTGATTTTTAATTCTAATGCTCAACCCTGGAAAGTTTATCCATATCAACCCGAGGGAAGTCTGGTAGGCTTTCCCGAAGATGAAGGCTTTCATCCCGAAGAACCTGTGGAGTGGTGGTACATAAATGGTACTCTTACCGGAGAAACTACCGGCAAGGATTATTCTTTCATGATTTCCTACTTTCATGTGCCGATGTTCGGTTTCGATGGGTTTCGGATTTTTAACCTTGCAGATGAAACCACCGGTGAATTTTTCCCGGAAACCCTCCCCTGTTTTTATCCCACTCTATCAGAAGATCACCTTAATATTCAGGCTGCATTGTATGGAGGCAATAACGAAAGCTGGACTACCCTTCTTAATGATGACGGGGAGTTGATCCCATTTGAGTATGTGCTATCTGCCATGTCAGAATCGGGGAGCCTTCTGCTGAATCTGGCAAGTATGAAAAGTCCACTCTTAATTGCCGATACCGGATATTGCCATCAGGGAGGAAGCAGCTATTCCTATTATTACTCGCTTACCCAAATTCTGGCAAATGGCTCCCTTACCCTTAATGGCATAACAGAAAATGTTAACGGAACGTGCTGGATAGACCATCAGTACGGAAATTTCAATCCGAGTACAGCGGAGCAATATGAATGGTTTTCGCTACAGCTATCTAATGGGATGGACCTTAACATTTACAATTTATTTACAATAGACAATACCATTCCCGACAATTCGGATTACCGGCATTTTAGTGCATGGGTAAATGATAGCAGCTCATTTTCAGCATCCAGTTTCACACTGGATCGTACCCAATATGTATTTATGGAAGATTCCCTAAGATGCTATGGCAAACAATTTCATTTTGTCTATGATAGTATTGACTTGACTTTGACTACCATACACGATAATCAGGAGGTATTTTTACCTTTCCGTTTCTATGAAGGACTGATGACTGTAGAAGGAATGGTTGGCAATACTCCGGTGAGCGGTTCAGGCTTTGCAGAGCTTTTGCATTCTTACGAACATCCATTGATTCAACTGATAAATCCAGTTCCGAATGTAACCCGAAACGATCAAACCACCATTACCTGGCAACTGCTCAATCCGGACGAAGGTCGTCCGGTAAGTTATGATATCTGGATCAGTATGAATGACAGCTCTAATTATAATGCTATGGTTCAAGGGATTACCGATACCACCTGGATATGGAATCACACCGGTATTGAAGCCGGAAGTCCATTTTATCTTAAGATTAACGGTTATTCCGTTGATACAACTTTGAAAGGTTATGCTTATTCCGGTCAACCATTATTTGTACACAACGAATTACTGTCTAAACAGGAAAATCACAACAAAATGACCCTTTATCCTGTTCCTGCCAGCAAGTTTCTGAATGTACGACTTGGACAGACAGTCAATAAAGCCGATATAAACATCTATAACATCTCAGGTAAACACATGCTTAATATTCAATCCTTTTCAGGCAACCATCTTCAACTTCCTTTAAATACCCTGGACGCAGGAACATATTTCCTGATGATTGACAACGGCAGACAAATAATGACAGAACGTTTTACCGTACTTCGATAGCTTAGTTGCTTATCTGACAAGAAATATGCTCTTTTTAGATCTGGGATGCGCGTTAAATTCTAATGATTTAGAAATTCAAAACGCTGGCATTGGGGTAATTTTCTTATTTTTACCGGTTACATAGGACTTCAATACCTATTTATATACATGCGAACGGTTGTAAACCTTTTGGTATTTGGGCTTGCATTTGCCACTCTTTCCTGTCAGCAATCCACTGATAAAGTGAGTTCTGTGCCCAAAAGCCCTGATGCCCAACCCAATATTGTCCTTCCCGAACGCAGGCTGAATCAGTCTGCAAAAACTGATTCTCCAGATTTCCATGAAGATTCTCGAAAAAAATTTAAAGCTAAGGCCACCGGCAAAAATAAACACCTCTTTAAATCTGCTGATACCGCGGAAACAAGGAATATCCCTCACAGAAAAACCAGCTTTATAGACCTGCTTCCAGTTTCCCGCAAAATTAGGCTCTTACCAGGTGAAGCACTTAAGATTCCTTCTGCCAGAAACGACGACCAGCAACTTTCCTTTAGTTACATTCGTGCAGAACGACGTATCTGGCTACAATTCGACAACGATATATTTTGTAATACTGACAGATACTATACCAATGGTATTGTAGTTGGGTTATCATTTCCCGCTTTAAGCACTCTTGTTATCAACAAGCTAATGCCGGCAGGGCCGGCAAATGGCATAATGGCTTCATCTATTTTCTTGCATCATAGCATGTTCACACCGTATACGACCAAGAATCCTCCGCAATTGCGCAATGACAGGCCTTACGCATCTACACTATTTTTAAATTACTCACAATCGGCTGTTAATGCCATTGCATCCAATAAAATCATTTCATCCATTAAAGTTGGTGTTATTGGTGCTGCTGCGCTGGGACAATTGCTTCAGAAGTCGGTTCATACTACTCTGCCGGGCAACGATGCTCCATTGGGCTGGGAAACTCAGATTCGTAATGATCTGGTGTTGGATTACAGCATCAACTACAGCCATCGGTTTTTAAACCAGCCCTTTGTTGAAATTTATGGGGGCACTGAGGTAAGTCTGGGAACATTATATACTCAGGCATCTGGCCGTTTTGACATGCAACTTGGAAAGCACAATCACGCTGTAAGGCAGCAATTGATTAATATGCCTGCCCGTCAGGAATGGAGGTATGGAACGAATGTCGGCCTGTCGCTTCATATAATAGGATATGATGCCACACTTCAGGGCGGAATATTTAACCATGATAATGTGTTTACCCTGAAACCAAATGAGATACAACGTATTGTTCCGCAAGCTTACGTGGGTCTGTTTACAGGATATGGCGCTTTTCAGATTAACCTTACTCAGCATTACCTCGGCAGAGAGTTTAAAGGAGGACGGCATCATTTTTGGGGGAGTATTGGTGTGCAATACATATATTAGCTATGAAAATTATTACGGAGTATTTTAAATATCTGCTGGCTTTCATTATTCTGGTTGGGGCGCAGTCTTCAGGAGAGCTTCTACTGGCTGAGCCACACAATGCACCTGACTCAACTGCTGTAACTGTTTTGTTTGCCGGCGACATCATGCAACATACTCCGCAGATTACTGCAGCTAAAATCAACGATTCCACTTATGATTATACTCCGGTTTTCAAATATGTTAAACCCATCATCAGCAAATTCGATCTGGCGGTTGCCAACCTTGAGGTAACTCTTGCAGGAGAACCTTATACCGGATACCCTCAGTTCAGTGCTCCCGATGAGCTGGCCAATGCAGCCAAAGATGCAGGTTTTGATGTTCTATGCACTGCCAACAACCATTCCTGCGACCGGGGAGATAATGGCATTCTCCGTACCGTTAAAACCTTAAAAAAAACAGGTATTGCCCGCACCGGAACTTACACCGACAGCATTGATTTCCGCAATAATCATCCATTAATGATTCATAAAAACGACATCACCGTTGCACTTTTCAACTACACCTATGGTACCAACGGGCTCCCGTTTCATTATCCGGCTATGGTCAGTCTTATTGATTCATCGCATCTGGTTAGCGACCTGAAAGCCGCCAGACGACCAGGCATTGATTTTATTATTGTTTATTTTCACTGGGGTCAGGAATACCAAAGCCATCCCAACCATACCCAGGAAGAACTGGCTCAACTTGCTTTTAACCATGGGGCTGATGTGGTAATTGGTTCCCATCCTCACGTATTGCAACGTATGGAATATTACGCCCCCTCAGATACCACCAACGGCCAGTTGGTTGTGTATTCGCTGGGCAACTATGTTTCCAATCAGCGTGATCGCTTTCGCGATGGAGGAGCTATGATAAGTTTTACATTGTCGAAAAACTGGAACGGGCACCGGGTTTCTAATCCAAAATATCATCTTACCTGGGTTTATACACCAATGGAGGATGGCCGGAAACAGTATTACATTCTGCCGGTAACCCAATTTGAAAATGACACTACCCTGGATGCGGCTTCACTTTCGAAAATCAGGCTTTTTTCAAATGATTCGAGAGAACTATTTGGCAACGAAAACCGGGATGTTCCTGAATATCCCGAGAAACTATAACCATCTTTTTTCAGGCAACCTGATTGTTGCAATGCATGTTTCTACCTCTCCCCTTTCTCTATGAAAAACACTAGGAAAAATGAACAGATTACCAGCAGCATTTAATCTCCGCTGTTATTTTCCGACGGTAAAACCAGATGTTCCATCAGCAGCACCATTACGATACCCATAACAAGACTATTTCCCAGAAGCGGTCTGATCATTGCAGGTATTTGTGCAATGACATCACCCGGAATAAAGGAGATTAAAAGTGCCACCATAAGGGGCATCCCGATGATTACTCCATCATTAAAACCGATAACTGCTTTTTGCTGAACCAGCATTTGAAAGCCGGCAGCAAACTGGGTGGTCATAACATAGAGTAGCACAACTCCCATAACTATATTTGGGATTAACAAAAGCATTTGAATTAGCGGCGGAAAGAAAGCACAAAGAATCAGCAATATGCCGCTAACAATAAAAGGGTAGCGCGATGCACAGCGTGTAGCCGCAATAATTCCGGGACTCAACGAAAAGTCCGTGGAACCAATTACTCCTGTCAAACCCGATACGGCGCTGGAAATACCGCTAAAAAAGACTCCCCGCTTCGTGCGTGTTACCATTTGATCTGCACCAATCATTTTTCCAACGGCCTGAATGGAACCCACCTCTGCAATCAGAATAGCCAGGGCACAAAACAAAAATGAAAAAATTACCCCAAATTCAAATTCAGGAATAATAAACAAACCATACCCTGCATTACTGATTTCACCAGGCTCCGTGGTAACATTCACCGGGTTTAAATTAAATTGGTAAAGAAAAAATGAACTCATAAGAATACCCCAAATGAGTGTGGTTGATTTCCAAATGCCATTCAACATCCGGTTTAAAACAATGAGCAATATGGTAATAACCAGCAAAAATCCCAGGTTGAATAATGGATTAGAAGCACCTTTAAAACTCAGGTTTAATATAGTAGGCGTAAGGGTTATGGGGATTAAAAACATGATGGTGACAATAATGCGTGTGGTAAACAACCGTTGCAAAATTTTAAGCATGCCGGCAGCAGCCATAATTGCCATAACCAGCCCACCAATCATTATTGCTGTATAAATAGCCGGGATACCAGATGAAAGTGAAGCAAGAATACCGACAAGCAATACGGATGCCGGGCCTACTACAAGGGGCAACTTATGTCCAAAAAAAATCTGCGCCAAAAGCGTCAGACCAAGAATGGCAAACAGTTTCTGCATGTAGTATCCTTGTGCAAGGAGATCTGCACCAAAATGAAGCTTTGCCAATACCAGACCCATAACTATCAAAGCGGGTACTGTTACAATCCACCATTGCAGTCCATATAGAATCATGGGTAGTAAGCGCGGCTTGTCTTCTAAATTATATTGCATTGTGTCGGGTGAATGAGGGTAGCTTTATTTTTTTGACAAAACTAAGCAATAAGTTTTTACTTATTTCAATGACAGGTTTTACATTCATTGGTTTGGGAAGCTGTCATGTTTGCGAGCAGAGAGTCTAAAATAACTCAATGGTAACCGCAAACTGATCATTCCCAATAAACAAAAAAAAACAAATCACCACGCTCAAGAATATTCATTCCTCTCATGTCCAGTCATTCTCTCCTCTTTTCCGGTTCAGGCGCCCGGGCTGGCCCGGTACGACGTCATTCAAAAAAACTGACATTTTGTCCTGTCTTATATATATAAGTTAGATTTTACAACGACCTTAAATCGCTTAATTATCACTATTTTAAGGATTTTATATTTTTACTTACCTGTTATGGCACAGAATTTGAAAATTTTGCCGGTAAAACAAAGCCATTATGAAAGTAAAAGAAATAAACACTTTGAGCGAATTAAAATCCATGCTTGCGGCAAACCAGCGCACTTTTCTATTGCTCTATAAAGGGGGATCAGCGACTTCGGGATGCGCCGAATCGTATCTTGAGGAAGCCGTTTCAGCTTTAAAAGAGGGAAATGTTTTGAAAGCCGATGCCAATAAGGTTCGTGATATCCATCCTGATTATGGTGTTGATACTGTTCCGTCACTTTTGGTATTCGAGAAAAACGAGCTTAAGAACATCATCAAAGGATGTCAGACAGCATCATATTATAAAAACCTGATAGAGAATCAGCTTTATCAATCGAATGTTTCATCATCCGGCAAATCAGCGCCTTCGGTAACTGTATACAGCACACCTACTTGTCCCTGGTGCACTACCCTGAAAAACTACCTGCGTCAGCATAAAATTCAGTTTACCGATATCAATGTAGCGGCTGATCCTCATATGGCTCAGGAATTGGTAAGAAAATCAGGCCATACGGGCGTACCCCAAACAGAAATAAACGGGCAAATGATTGTCGGTTTCGACAAAGCCCGGCTGAACTCAATGCTAAATATTAACGGTTAATTTTACAAAAATGAAAGAACTACAACCATTACATCAAAATGTATTGCTCGACATGAGCCAGGAAAAGGGTGAACAACGCACTTCGGGAGGGATTATCATTCCCGATACGGCCAGGGAAAAACCGCAAATGGCAAAGGTGGTTGCCACCGGACAGATTGAAAACAGTGAAATAAGTACCGGTGACATGGTGCTGTTTCGCAAATTTTCCGGAACCGAAATTGATTTTGAGGGCAAACCTTACCTCATCGTTCCTTATACCGATTTATTGGCCAGGATAGTTGAAACAGAAAGTATCTGACCACTGAGGGATTAAAAAATTCAGATAGCGGGATTCATCTCCCGCTTTTTTATTTTTTTATTGATTGATCACCTCGGTACCTATCAGCCTGTCGAAACGGGTGCCCTGTTCCCGGTAATAAACCAATATGGTGTAACGATTACGTGTCTGGTAGTGTGTTCCTTCTAAACGCGACAGGTCGGCCTTTGTAGAACCATTTGGCAGAAAAGCATACAAATAATTGTAATAACCCTGTTTAAGATATAACCTGGCTTCATATCCCTGTCGCGCAAAATTATACTTCATTTGCGCTTTTCCAAAAGCGGCTTGTGGGGCATTGGCCAATGCGCTGAATTGCCAATAGGTAAGGTCGCCCATAATATATACCCCTCCGTCGGTAAAAGGCGTCTGGTAAGGCAGAAAAAAATCAACCCAAACATATTCACCTTCAATACTAACATCGGGAGCATCTTCGGTTTGAATCAGATGCTTACCATTTATGTCTCCGTAGGTAATGTAGGGTTTAGAAGCCCGTACTGCATCAGGCAGTAATTTTACGAAATAACCATCGCGCCGGTGCTCTATTGCTGCAATGCGCTCCGAATGGTATCTAAGGCTTTTGATATCAAAATAACGGAATTCATTGCCTCCTTCAAAAGCATTGCGACCATCCGTATAATGATAATCTATCTCGTTGTGTCTTAGCATAAGCGGTTCCAGACCCCAGATGGCATTGTCCCATCTGTCATTCTGAAGGATAACAACTTTTAGCTCCCGGGGATCCAGTATAGGATAGGAAGGATTTAATATGGAAAATTGCACCTCCTGATGGGTAAAGTACTGGTCTACAACACTCGATTGTTTTATAAGTGCTTCAATGGTGACCCGTTGATCCACCACCATAAAGCGCCGTGTAATAATGGGGTGGTCTGCATCCCCATCCGGATAAACCTTAAGTAAATAGTTTCCCGGCAAAGTAAATTGAAACTCGTTGTTGGGAAAAATCAGTTCATAATGCGTATATTCCTGAAGTGTATTGAAGGAATACGCGTAATCGCGGATGTAACCTTCTGTAAAGCCGGCTATATACTCATTTTGCCAAAGATCAGTTGGGTTCCAGAGAGCATCGCAATGAATGACAGTATATTGCCACAACTGATAATCATGATCCAGTTGGTCAAAACTCAACCGAAGCTGTTCATCACTGTTAAATTGCATGATGGGTCCCGAAAGTTCAAAACCATTCCGGTGAAATAGCACCGAAGCAATGGATGCATCATAAATAAAATCCTCATACCGGAAAAAAGCCTGGTCATAGTAATCCTCACTATCCTGTGATTTGCGCTCAACCTGAGCATAAACCATGGAACCAGAGAAAACGAAGGCAAGCATAACACAAATAAATTTGATGCTAAAAGGTCGAATATTGCAGCACATAAGCTTAATTTTGGTCGATTTTGTTACAAAAATAACAATTCAAAGCCATGTTCGATCATCAATGTGAGAAACTTATCAATATTAGTCTATGTTTGTATACTCATTTGTTGATTTTGATTAGTTTTGCAAATTATCTGCGGCAGAATTATTTTTTAATGTAGATAATTAACTATGTCCGTAATTAAATACCTTTGCAAAATCATTACGCAAGTGTGAAATCACCACAATTATGCCAAAAACGATTAAATTAACCCGGGGTTTGGATATCCGGCTCAAAGGAGAAGCCGGGAAAACACTTAAGGAGGTATCGCCCCGCTTGTATGCGATAAAACCCACAGATTTTATCGGAGTATTTCCCCGTCTGCAGGTTAAAGAAGGTGATCATGTAAAAGCGGGCAGTCCTGTTTTTATAGATAAGTATCGTGAAAACATCATTTACACCTCACCGGTAAGCGGCACCATAACCGAGATAAAGCGCGGTGACAAAAGACTTCTGCTTGAAATTAAGATTGAGGCCGATGGCCGGGATGAATTTGTGGATTTTGGCGCAGCCTCTCCTGCCGCACTAAGCAACGAAGAAATTATCGGCAAATTGCTTGATAGTGGCCTTTGGACCATGATCAAACAACGTCCCTATGGGGTGGTTGCCAATCCAGATGTTAAACCCAAAGCTGTACATATATCGGCATTTGATACCGCCCCGCTGGCGCCGGATTACGACTTTATAATTCAGGGAAAGAGCAAAGACTTTCAGACAGGTATAGATGTGCTGGCCAAAATTACCGAAAATAAAGTTCATCTTAATGTAAGCAAGACTACCAGTGCAGCAGAATTCCTTCAGTGTAAAAATGTTACCATCAACACTTTTAGCGGCCCTCACCCTGCCGGGAATCCCGGTATTCAGATTCACCATCTGGATCCGATAAATAAAGGAGACATAGTATGGGTAGTTGGCGTGCAGGAAGTAGTCGCCATTGGACGTCTGTTTAATCAGGGACGTTACAACCCGGAGATTACCGTTGCCCTGGCAGGATCTGAAGTAATTGCTCCCGCCTATTACAAAACCCATCGTTGTGCATCGGTTTTTGAAATACTGAAAGGCAATGTAAATGAAGGCAATAACCGCTATATTTCCGGTAATGTGCTTACCGGCACCCGCATCCGTCCTGATAACTATCTGAACTTTTACGATTCGATGATAACGGTGATTCCCGAGGGCGACCAGTATGAGTTTTTGGGATGGGCTATGCCGGGGTTCAATAAATTCAGCATTTCACGATCATTTTTTAGCTGGCTTAATCCCGGTCGTAAATATGTTCTCGACAGTAATAAGCATGGTGGAGAACGGGCTTATGTAATGACGGGTCTGTACGAAAAAGTGTTGCCTATGGACATTTATCCATTGCAGTTGATTAAATCCATTCTGTTTGAAGACATTGACCTGATGGAAAATCTGGGTATCTACGAGGTAGAACCTGAAGATTTTGCTTTGTGTGAATTTGTGGATGTCTCAAAATCAGAGATACAAACCATCATTCGTACCGGTCTGGAATTAATGCGCAAGGAAATGAGTTAAGGCAGGGCCTCAACTGAAAAAGAAATACAAATAATAATTAATCTCAACTGAATGAAAGCGCTCAGAAGAACCCTGGATAAAATGAAACCCCAGTTTCAGAAGGGCGGAAAGTTTGAAAAACTGCATTCCACTTTCGATGCATTCGAAACTTTCCTGTTTGTGCCGGATATTACTACCTCCAGGGGCAGTCATATCCGTGATGCCAACGATATGAAACGTACCATGGTGATTGTGGTAATCGCACTTATTCCGGCCTTATTGTTTGGTATCTGGAATGTAGGATTTCAACATTTTATCTCTATAGGCGAAACGGCCACTTTTTGGGACAATGTTCTCTTTGGCCTGGGTAAAGTGCTGCCCATCATCGTCGTATCTTACGTTGTTGGACTGGGTATTGAGTTTGCTTTTGCCCAGATCAGACATCACGAAGTAAACGAAGGATTCCTGGTTTCAGGTATGCTTATTCCGCTGGTGCTGCCCCCCGACACTCCGTTGTGGATGGTTGCCCTCTCTACTGCATTTGCTGTGGTGATTGGCAAAGAGGTATTTGGTGGAACCGGTATGAATATATTAAATCCGGCACTAACGGCACGGGCTTTCCTTTTCTTTGCCTATCCGGCCAGTATGTCGGGCGATAAGGTATGGATAGCTGAGAAAGCCGATGCTTTTTCCGGGGCTACCCCTTTAGCCGAAGCCGCTGCCAGCGTTTCCTCAGGCAAAGCCATTGAATTTTCACACAGCATTTCAGATATGTTTTTCGGATTTATTCCCGGATCTATTGGAGAAACATCCACCCTTGCCATTCTTATTGGCGCAGCTATCCTCATTATTACCGGCGTAGGAAGCTTGCGAATTATGTTGTCGGTGGTTGTAGGAGGACTGTTTATGGGTGGGCTGCTCAATATTTTTGCCATTAATCCTTACATGGCCATGCCGGCATACATCCATCTGATAGCTGGTGGTTTTGCCTTTGGTACCGTATATATGGCTACCGACCCGGTAACTGCATCGCAAACCAATAAAGGAAAACTTATTTTCGGTTTCCTTGTGGGAATTATGGCCGTTCTTATACGGGTATTGAATCCGGCTTATCCCGAAGGCATGATGCTTGCCATATTGCTGATGAACGTGTTTGCTCCACTTATCGACCATTACGTGGTACAGGCCAACATCAAACGCAGGTTGAAAAGAATTCCCAAACCGGTAAAAGCCTGATGATGGTGAACATATTAAACGAACTTACAAAACAAGGAAAACATGTATAGTAATGCCTATATTTTTAAGTATGCTTCCATCATGGTAATTCTGGTGGCTGCTATACTTTCTGCTGCCGCGTTGCTTTTGCAGCCGGCCCAGGAACGCAATGTCAAAATCGAAAAGATTCAGGACATCCTGCGTTCGGCTCACATCCCTTCCACAACTGCCAATGCAGAAGAACTGTATAAAGAACATATCATCCGCGAAGTAGTGATAAATGAGCAAGGAGAAGAGTTGAGTGTTTATAGCAATGGCAGTTTTGAAAAAGGCGATATCAGAGCCTTCGATGTGGATGTAAAAGCGCAGCTTAAGGTAAAAAAAGAATATCTCGCAGGAAAGAGTGACGTTAAACCCGTTTACCCCCTTTTTGTTTGTCAGAAAGGTAGCGATACGCTCTATATTATCCCTTTATACGGCACCGGTTTATGGGGCCCCATTTGGGGAAACATTGCCCTGAAAGACGATTTGAATACGGTGGAAGGAGCTACCTATGGTCACAAAGGAGAAACTCCGGGATTAGGTGCCGAAATTTCAACCAAAGAATTTGAAGACCAATTCATTGACAAGACCATATTCAATAATAACGGGGAATTTGTTTCCATTGCTGTCGTAAAAGGTGGAGTGGATGGTTCCAATGTTGAACTAACCCATGGCGTGGATGCCATTTCAGGCGGCACCATTACCAGTAATGGAGTGTCGGATATGATCGAGAATTCCATAGGAAATTACGTTGAATACTTTAAAAAAATAAAAGCCATATGAGTACAGCAAAAGCAGAAAGAGAGCCTTTTTTCTCAGCCAAAACCAAAAAGCTGTTACTGGGTCCGCTTAATAAAGAAAATCCCATTACAGTCCAGATTCTGGGTATATGTTCCGCATTAGCCATCACAGTTAAACTGGAACCAGCCGTAGTTATGTCAATTTCAGTAATTGCGGTTACTGCCATGTCAAACCTGATTATATCTTTACTCCGCAATACCATACCACAACGTATCCGAATCATTGTTCAGCTGGTGGTAATTGCTGCATTGGTTATTCTGGTCGACCAGATACTGAAGGCTTATATGTACGATGTAAGCAAACAATTATCGGTTTTTGTGGGACTGATCATTACCAACTGCATCATTATGGGTCGTCTTGAAGCATTTGCCATGGCAAATAAACCCGTTGATTCCTTTATCGATGGTATAGGCAATGGACTGGGTTACGGATTAATCCTTATCATTGTGGCCTTTTTCAGGGAGCTTTTTGGCTCCGGCACTCTATATGGCTATCAGGTAATACCACAAAGTTTCTACGATTTCGGTTATGTTGACAATGGATTGATGATCTTGCCCCCGGCTGCCCTTATCGTAGTGGGTATTATTATCTGGGTGCAGCGGGCAAAGAATCCCGATTTACAGGAAGATAACTAATTGACAATAATAAAAAGCAAAAAGCATGGAACATTTGATCAATATATTTGTCAAGGCCATTTTTGTAGAAAATATGATTTTTGCGTACTTCCTGGGTATGTGTTCATACCTGGCAGTATCAAAAACAGTACAAACCTCAGTGGGTTTAGGCGTGGCAGTTATTTTTGTACTTGGCATTACCGTGCCTGTTAACTATCTCATAGATAATTATCTGCTAAAACAGGGAGCGTTAGCGTGGATGGGCGAGGGTTTTGCCAACGTTGACCTGAGCTTTCTCAGCTTTATTATGTTTATAGCTGTAATTGCTTCTATGGTTCAACTGGTTGAAATGGTAATTGAAAAGTTCTCGCCTACCCTTTACACTTCCCTGGGAATTTTCCTTCCACTTATCGCTGTGAATTGTGCCATTCTGGGAGGATCCCTTTTTATGCAGGAACGCGACTACGAAACCATTGGTGAGGCAACCGTTTTTGGTCTGGGCAGCGGCATAGGCTGGTTTCTGGCTATTGTAGCCATTGCAGCCATCCGCGAAAAAATAAGGTACTCAAACGTGCCAAAACCACTTCGTGGCCTGGGCATCACCTTTATTATTACAGGCCTTATGGGCATCGCCTTTATGAGTTTTATGGGCATCAAACTGTAAGAAGTCAACCAAGTATTTAATTTGAGAAAATTACGCATATGGGAACCGGAATGATAATCATAATAAGCATCGTGGTATTTCTTACCATCATCCTTTTATTGGTGAGTGTGCTGTTATATGTTCGCAAGAAACTAACCCCTGCCGGTAAAGTCGACATCACAATCAACGATGAAGAAGTCATCAAAGTTGATCCGGGATCAACCCTGCTGACCACGCTGGCAAACAATAAAATATACCTGCCATCTGCCTGCGGGGGCGGTGGTACCTGCGCTATGTGTAAGTGCCAGGTGTTCGAAGGTGCCGGTGATATTCTGCCAACCGAAAAGGGCTACTTTACGCGGAAGGAACAACAAAACCACTGGCGGCTGGGTTGCCAGGTGAAGGTACGCAATGACCTGAAAATTGGCATTCCCAAAGAGATATTTGGTATTAAGAAATGGGAATGTGAAGTGGTGAGCAACCGCAATGTAGCTACCTTTATCAAAGAATTTGTTGTCAGGCTGCCGGAAGGTGAAATTCTCGACTTCCAGTCGGGTGGATACATTCAGATAGATGTTCCCAAAACTGAGGTGGATTTTAAAGACATAGAAGTAGAAGAGAAATTCCGTGAAGATTGGGATAAATTAAAAATATGGGATCTGAAAATGAAAAATCCTGAACCCATCTTCAGAGCCTATTCCATGGCCAATCATCCTGCCGAAGGAAATATAGTAATGCTTAACATTCGTATTGCAACCCCACCATGGGATCGTGCTAAAAATCAGTTCATGAATGTTAACCCGGGCATTTGCTCATCCTATGTTTTCTCCCGTAAGCCAGGTGACAAAGTGATGATTTCAGGTCCCTATGGTGAATTCCATATCAAACACACCAACAAGGAGATGCTTTATATTGGAGGCGGGGCCGGTATGGCACCCCTTCGCTCGCAGATATTTCATCTTTTCCACACCGAAAAAACCGACCGAAAGGTAAGTTATTGGTATGGCGCACGCTCCTTGCGCGAAGTATTTTATGATGACGAGTTTAAGGCTATTGAAGATAAATTCCCCAATTTCCAGTTCAATATCGCCCTGAGCGAACCCATGGCCGAAGACAACTGGGAAGGTTATACCGGTTTTATACATCAGGTAGTGCTCGACAATTACCTGAGCAAGCATCCGGAACCTGAGGAAATTGAATTTTATCTCTGTGGCCCACCCATGATGAACTCAGCCGTATTTAAAATGCTCGATAATCTCGGTGTTCCAAAAGAAAACATTGCCTTCGATGATTTTGGGAGCTAAAAACAATAAAAAACTCCGGCTCAGTCGGAGTTTTTTATTGTAACAGGTAACTTCCAGTTTGGTTAACCTCTTAAACTTCATATGATGAAATATACCTATATTTTGCTTTTGGCAACAGTTTTATTGGGCTGTAATTCCCACAAGCAGGAGATTTCTTTTACCGGCATGGCCCAGGGCACTTATTATGCGATAACTTACTACGATGAACAGGGACGTAACTTTCAGCCGGAAATTGAAGACTTCTTCAGAGAATTTGACACCTCAGCATCCATTTATATACCACATTCTATTATTTCGAGGTTCAACCAAAACGATACTTCTGCTTTGGCCGATGATATCTTTACTTATGTCTTTAATATTTCGGCTAAAGTATCGGAACAAACCGATGGTGCATTCGACATTACCACCATGCCACTGACCAATGCATGGGGATTTGGATTTACCGATAGTACCAAAATTGCTCCAAAATTGGTAGACAGTCTGCTACAATTTGTCAATTACAATAATGTGAAACTCGTAAACCGAAAGATTGTCAAAACCAATCCGGGCATTATGCTGGATTATAACGCCATTGCTCAGGGCTATTCTGCCGATTTAATCGGTGATATTCTCCAGTCCAAAGGCATCACAGACTATCTGGTAGACGTAGGCGGCGAAGTGGTTGGTCATGGTACAAAGCCAAATGGCAGTTATTGGAGGGTTGGCATTGAAAAGCCCACCGAAAATGCCAGCGATGCGCGCTCGGTAGAAAGTGTTGTTTTGCTGAATAACAGCGCTCTGGCTACATCGGGAAACTATAGAAAATTTTTTGTGAAAGATGGTATCAGATATTCCCACACCATTGATCCTAAGACCGGTTATCCGGTTAAACATTCATTACTTAGTGCTTCAGTGCTGGCCGCAGATGGAATAACTGCCGATGCCTATGCCACAGCATTTATGGTTATGGGCCTTGAAAAATCGAAGGAATTTCTTAAAAACCATCCCGAATTGGAAGCACATTTTATTTTCTCACTGCCTGACGGAAAATACAGTACGTGGACCAGCCCCGGATTGGAGAAAATGATGGAAAAGCAATAGTTTTAAAATAAGACTTTACGGACAATTGTGCTAAAAATAGTTACTGACCTATTTTAACTTTAGGTATTGTTGCATGTGCTGTCTTCGGCCTTTCCGCAGCTACAACCTATACGCTGGCCTGTATGAGGATCAACACTGCCACATGACTTTTTAAACTCACCTCCCTTTTGGGCAAACATTTTGATGGCAATTCCTGCAATGGAAAGTCCTACAATAAGTACAGCGAGCAAAATAACTTTTAGTATCATGGCAAATTAATTTGAGGAACAAAATCATGGAATGCGTTCTGCTTATAATAAACAGACGGATCGCTTTGATGTTGCAAAATTAACACTATTTAATCAATTAGCGGCTTCTATAAGGTACATAATGTTTAAACTACCCGGCTGGCAGGCAACATGAGCCAGGAATTATAAAGCAGGGAAGGAAGTAGCTTTTCTGAAAAATGATCTCGTTATTTTCCAATATTCACCTGCCGGTTAATTTCATAACAAACAATGGCTGTGGCCAGGGATGCATTGAGAGATTCGGCCCTGCCCTGACCTTTTGGATCAGCTCCCTGAATAGTAATACGGTGGGAAATGGATGGGTACAGTTCCGGAGAAATACCCTTAGATTCATTACCGATAATTACTATGCCCGGTTCTGCAAACCGGACTTGTTGGATGGGCATACCATCGAGCAGCATGCCGTATACCGGCTGCCGTTCTTTAAAAGATTCCAGAAACTTCACGGTATTATCTACAACCTGCACAGGGATGCGGAACACCGAGCCCATAGCTGCCTGAATAACTTTCGGATTCCAGATTTCAGCAGAATGCTGAGCTACAAAAATATGATCAAAACCAAACCAGTCGGCAGTGCGGATGATGGTACCCATATTGCCTGGATCACTGATCTTGTCGAGCAATAGACTCCACCCTTTTTTTGCACCTACAGCATCAGAAATGTGGGGAATTCGTGCTACCGCAAGCACCTGATTGGGTTGCATAAGCGTACTGATGGTTTCAAGTTCCTTCGGACTGACCTTTATTACGTCATCATTGGATTGTGGATTATTTTCAATCCAGATTTCGGTAGCGAAAACATATACCACCTCCAGCCTGCTGCGAAGCAATTCATCCACTACCTTAACACCTTCGGCCAGAAACAGGCCTTCCTGTTGCCGGTATTTTTGCTGATGCAGTTTCCTGACCCACTTTAACTGGTTCTTACTTGCCATAATCAAAAAAAATCCCGGATGTAACCGGGATTAAAAATAGTAGAATTTTAGAAAACCGGGGTAAGGTTATTCGGCAAAAACTTCAAAGTTAACCATAACGGTAACTCCTTTATGAAGCATAACTTTTGCTTTATATTCACCCACTTCTTTAACGTTTTCGCCATCAATGAAGATTTTTTTGCGATCCACGTCATAGTTAAACTGGTCTTTGAGGGCTTCTGAGATCTGAAGTGCATTTACTGAGCCGAAAATCTTACCGGTAGAAGCTACTTTAGCGCCAATTTTAACGGTAATGTTTTCCAGCAACTGCATCATAGCTTCGGCTTCTTTCTTAATCTTATCGGCCTTAAAAGCTTTTTGTTTAAGACTTTCGGTATTCATTTTCAGGTTGGCTTCCGATGCCGGAATAGCAAAACCCTGAGGGATAAGATAATTTCGGCCATAGCCATTACGCACCTTAACCACGTCAGTGGCGAAACCAAGGTTGGGAATATCTTTTGTGAGAATAATGTCCATTTTTTCGTCCTCCTTATTTAAGTAAATCTGCAACATAAGGCATTAGGGCGAGATGCCGGGCCCTTTTAACTGCCTGGGCAACCTTGCGCTGAAACTTGGTGGAAGTCCCGGTTAAACGGCGGGGTAGAATTTTACCCTGCTCATTAACGAACTTCATTAAAAAGTCAGCGTCTTTATAATCGATATACTTTATTCCGCTTTTTTTAAAGCGGCAGTATTTCTTTTTCTTAACATCAACCGCTATCGGGGTTAGATATTTTATTTCTGAATTTGCTTGATTTGCCATTGTTCCAATAAATTTAAAAATTAACCTTGAGCTTCGGCTTTTGCTTCAGCAGGAGCAGCAGCAGCGGCTGCTTTATTCAGGCGTTTCTTTTCGTTATAAGCCACAGCGTGTTTGTCGAGAGCTACCGTAAGAAAACGCAAAATGCGTTCATCACGTTTGAAAGCTACCTCTATGTCGGCAATAACCGGCCCTTCGGCCTTGAACTCAATTAAGTGATAAAATCCCGAAGTCTTCTTTTGAATGGGATAAGCCATCTTACGCAATCCCCAGTGATCTTCGTGGACTATCTCAGCCCCCTTGTCTTTCAGCATCTTCTGAAATTTTCCAACCGCTTCCTTCATCTGTTCATCAGACAAAACGGGAGTCATAATGAAAACGGTTTCATAGTTTTTCAACATCTGTTAAAGGTTTAATTTTTAATAACGTAGTGATTTTTCAAAACGGACTGCAAAAGTACAAAATATTCTGATTTAACAATCAAATAATTGATTCAATTTTAGTGGAAAGATCAGAGAGTGCCGGATTTGATATCCTGGTCCGCCAGGAATTTCGTTTGAGATGAATTTTCAAGACCTGACCACCGAATCATTAAATGTGACAGGCCGTGATAAATGACACTTTGGATATTTTTTAGCCTTAAAAATATTTCGCTTGACAAGTACTGTTTTCTGGGTTATATTTGTCATTTATTGAAAGGCCAACCTTCTGAATTGCATGAGTATTAAATTCAAATGCAATCAAAAGCAATTTAAGTATGCGCTTCAGATCTAAGCAAAAAAAACTACTTAAAAACTATGGGCTAAGTTCACTTCCGGTTTGTTTCTGTGTTGATGAATCAAGCAAACGGCTCTATACCGTCGAAAAATCAAATCCCGGTGAAGGACTAATCAGTATTAAAACCTATGATTTGAAGGAATGAGCATCTATACTAAGAAATTGATTAACAATATTTAAGCACGATGAAAGCACCAGAAATAAAAGAAACCAGATATTGTCGAAAAGAATTTAGTTTTTCATACTATCTTCAGAAGATAGTCCTTTATTTTTCAATTTTATTGTTGATTACAACAGGGAATTTCTGCTCAAATGAAAAAACTGAGAAATTAAACAATTTAATACCTTTAGTATCCCAACAGTCAGCAACCATTCAGGATGGCTGCTATCATGATATTTTTATTATTCATGATTCATTACTGGTATTAATTTCAGAATGCGATACAATTTATTTTAGTGTTTATAACAAAAATACTCTGAAACTGATTACCCGGTTTGGTAAAAAAGGTAAAGGACCTTACGATTTCAACTATCCTTTCCCATTTAAAACCAACAATTTGGATCAGGATAATAAAATATTCTTCGACTTCTACAATTTAAATTTACCAACATTTACCTCTATTAATTTTGAAGGCATAATAAAGATGGGAAATTTCAAAGGCAATATTAAATCACAAATCACTGATAAAGAATTATTTGGCCCATCTGAATTCAACCAATTATCCAATGATAACATTGCCGGATTGGATAATGACAATCCCAATGGATTATTCTTAATCTACAACAAATCGACTAAAAATATGACATGGATAACCTACACTCCATTATTTAAAGATGTTGAAAGCAGATACCTGAATTCTTTATATTATGGAACTTTGTGCTCGAATGGGCAAACCCTTGTTTTTGCTTACCGATATCTTGATATCATCTCATTTTACGATTTGGATGGCAAATTATTAAAGCAATATTCTTATTCACAAATAGCAAAACCGACATTGTCCACTTCATTTTCCGGTGTCGAAGATACCAACCGTATTTTCTATATTTCATCATTCGGAACAAAAAAATATTATCTGGTCCATAGAGCCGGCCAACCCTGGAATATACTTCGCGATTCTAAGCTATTCCCTTCAGAAATCTTATCTTTTGATTGGAATGGGAATCTGAAAGCAGCATACAGTCTAGACTATACACCTGCTTGTTTTTGTTATGATGAAAAGGAGAATTCAATATTTTGCATTGAGAGAAATTACCCTATTGACGGGACGGTAAATATTAAAAAATACGCACTATGATGAAAAATATATTAATTATTGCGTTAATTTCATTAAATATTTTCTTATGTGTGATGTTTCTTAAAAGAGATGGAACACATAGATCAGAATTTGATAATATTAATACAAATATTATCAATGAAAGATCGGAAGTTATCCAGATCTATTTTTCAAACATTTCAATTTGAAGATGCTAATTTATTAATTACAGATAGCACATCACAAGTACTGGATTCTATTTTAGATTCAAAGGAGAAATTAATTTTACGCATTAATTTCCCTTATTGTGAAAGTTGTGTTTATCCGGTAATCGAAAATATTGAAAAATATCACAAAAACTCCAATCAGCAATTTTTAGTATTAACATCATTTCCTAATGATGATTATGCAGAAGAATTTCATAATTTTATGAATGATAAATCTGTCAGAGTAATAAATATTTCTAATCAGGACATTTGACAAAAACAATAATTCCGGAGCTTTCTTACTGGTTCTAAAGCCGGATTTATCTTTTCACAAGTTATTCTTTCCTAATCAATATAATTATTTTATTATGGAAGAATATACTGCTAAATATTTTAGCCAAAGTACTTTACAATAAGAATAATCATCAATGAAAAAATAGTCAAATGTCAAATGAAACATAGATTGAACTCAAAACTCGGCTACTTTGCCGCCAAAAAATTGGGCATTCACCCGTAATCTTTTATTTTTTAATGAATTTCATCGCTGTTTTAGTCAACCGATAAACAATAATTCACTAAATTGCAGCTCAAATATCCTTCGCATGTTCAAAACACTTGCAACTACAACTTTTTTGGCGGCCCTACTGCTCTTAATAGGCTGCAATTCCTTTATCATCTCCCCGCTTTTTTGAAAACCCTTCCCCACCTGACCAGAAACTGTTTTTGAATTTATTGCCCGCAGGCAAGCTACGAAATACGAAACAGTTCAACATAAATGACCATACTTTTGGATAAACCAAGTTGAATTTTAAAATTTTACAACATTCTTCAGCTACGAATACCCGAAAAAAGCATACGAATAATAAACAGATATGAACGAATATGAATTTGACCTCATTCGCACTATCCAATTGTTTTATCTTTATAGACGATTAATCTCAAGCGAATGTTTTACCAACACTCCATACATCACATTATACTACCAACCGCCGGTGGTGATGCTCAAATGCCCATTACCGTAGAGAGAGAGAGAGAGAGAGAGAGAGAGAAGGTTCTCCCCACACAACATATTTAACCCTAACCTTTTAAACCCATTAGCACATCCACACCGCACGGCCATGCTATTGCACTGGTATAATTTGGTGGTGAAGGATGTGCCGACGTGAGATGCTTTTTTAAGAGTAATTCATGGAGTAAGCTCAAACTCCGAAGATATTAATTTAAAAACTTTTAAGCCATGAAAAAATTAATTTTAATTATACTTGCCGGTAATTTTGCCATATTAACTACGGTATTTAGCTTAAGTCCCAAACATGGAATGGCTATACCAGAATTAAAATGGGATGCCACTGAACATGTTTGCAATCTTCCAGGTCATTCTGGACAATATACCAGGGGGGAGTGTTTTCAGGAGGTCGGTGGCCGCTGGATTAGCTGTACTGATTGGGATTGCACCTCTACCTGTGGAGCAACACCCATATATGGCTATGAAATTAATTAGCAAAA
>DHSR01000022.1 GCA_002410555.1 Bacteroidales bacterium UBA5281
CAGATTACAGATCACAGATCACTAATCACTAATCACCAATCACCAATTAACCGCGAATTACGCAAATTAACGCGAATTATGTTTCAAAGGCTCAACACCTCAACAAATCAACAAATCAACAAACCCACAGATCAGTGCAGCTGTTTAGTAGTTTATACTTATAGGACATAGGACATTTATACATTTTTAAAATGGAAATTATAATATAAAGTTAATATTAATATGATTATTTGCGCAAATTGTTGCAAATGTTATAGAAAGTATTTATTCTTGTTTAGACATCAGGAAATTAATCTATTCATTAAACCAAAAAACTATGAAGACAAGGAAAATTTTAATGTCATTTCTGGCAATCTTTTTCGTTGTTGCACTGAATTCGTGCGAGGACGACAAGGATGACGTTAAAGAAATGAAACCCGAAACAGCCAGGGTGGAATTCAGGAATGCCACTCAGGAAATTAATGTTGATCTGGATAAGATGATGAATACCGTTTCTATGCAATCAATGTCCTATCTTTCTGATTTGCTGGATGCAGATTGGGAAAAAAAATTAAAGGTAAGCCTGTTTCAGTCGGGTAAGGTTCACCTGGCAAAAGTGAGGGACAATTTCCGTCCGGATACATCAGGCAACAGAGACGAAATCGAAATGGGGGACTATGGTGTTTATACTTTTAATTTCGTTTATAACGAATTTCAGCTCACAGAAACCAGTACAACACTGTTAAAGATAATTTATCCTGCCAGCGAACAGGCACATGCCATAAAACAAAACAATGCGGAATTTCTGTTAAACAACCTTGAATATACGGAAATAAGCTATACTGAAACCTGGTGGGATTATTGGGATGAAAAGTGGGTAACCGAAACCTATGAGGAACTGGTTGCAACCAATGCCGACATAAGTCTGAGTGTGGATGGTAACATTGAACTGAGCGGAAATTATCACAGTGTCATTACCGAAAATGGAAATCCCACTTCAATGAACGCCAGCCTTACGAGTAATCCCTATCAATTTAATGCAGCTTTCGGCGGAAGCGGTACCAATTACACCGCAACTCAGTCGTTAAAAGAAGATAATAAAGAGTTGATGGGCTACAGTCTGAATGTTACTTATTCAGCCGACATGATTGACGTGATTAAGCTGAGTGGATATTATAGCGTAAGCCCGTTAAAAGTCCAGGGATCAATGAATTATGCAGCCATTGAAGAGCGCACCACAATGATGATTGATGATGCTACCACCGCAGACATAAACTATCTCAATACACAACTGGATATGGACCTGTATCACTCCGTCCTGAATACCAAACTTGGTGATGTCGAATTCAGGCTGTTTGTCGATACAGAATATGATGAAACCTATCCGGAGCTTGCTGTGGTTTATTCAGATGGTACTTATGAGTGGCTGTTTGAAGTATTGGGCGAAAATGGCAGTTTCAAAAAGGTGAAACAAAGAAAGTAAATCAGATTGTTGCCTGTTAGAGATGTAGGTAAACTCCTGGCCAATTGCTAAAATTAGCCGGGAGTTTACCTGTATCCATTGTGTTTGCCTAAATGTAAATACAGATTTATATATACCGTCATAGCCGTATATAGTTTTCAGAAAACGATAGTTTTCCGGTAACAAATACCAGATGTAATAAAATGAAATAGTTACGATAATTTATGCCCAAACCCATGAAATATTACAGTCAAAGTAATTCAAAATGCAGTTTTAATACAACGAATGGGCTGCATTCTATATTCAATATTAAAAACCACTACTGAACGACTAAAATAAAAATAAGGGGTTACTCCTCGAAAGTTTCGCCCCATGTTGTAAGTTTGTATTTGCAAAATAAACGCACAACATGAGCAAAAATATGGAAATAAATTTTGTCGGACAGCCGATTTATTAAGATTACTGAGACCAAGGTACATGACAAAAACACCGGTATTACGAGTTTATCAGCAACAGTATGGACAGTACAGCAGATGAAATTGCATTTTTGTATAAAAAGGGGTGGGGTATAGAACTTCTGTTTAAAAAATGAAGCAAAACTTCCAACTCCATTATACTTTTATGGCGAAAATGAAAATGCAATCCGCACACAAGTTTGGTGTACTCTCATAGCACAGCTGTTAATGACTGTAATACAAAAGAAGGCCAATACAAAAAAAGCATTTTCAGTGGTGGCTACCTTAGTCAGGATACACCTGATAAGTTTGCTTGATGTATTTGAATTACTGCGCAGTACTAAACGAGAATACCTGAAAAAATGAGGGTCTCCTTCTTCAACGATGCAAACCAGTTTTGCTTTTTAATAAGGGGGTGCCTTTTTGAAAATAAAAACGAACAACTGATTATCAAACAATTACAAGGTTTTATGCCTTGTTCTGAAAGTTAGTCGGATAATAGTGTTATAATAAAAAGAAATATGAGTCCAGTATAAAAAGGAATAAGAAAAAATGTCATTAAAACACGATGTTATCAGGTTGCACAAGGCTCTGTATATCAGTAATTAAAACCTGGTGAGACTTTGTGCCTTAGTGGCAAAAAAGGATTTTTTATACTAAGCTCATAGATCGGATAACAGTTTTAAAATACTAAAAATATGTCTACGATAAAGCAAATCAAGCAAGTACAGATTATTCTATTCGTGAGCGACCAGCAGGCAAGTTGCGGGTTTTATCAGAAGTTACTTCGCAAAGAACCTGAGCTGAATGTTCCGGGAATGACAGAATTTGAGTTGTCTGATGCATTAAAGCTTGGATTGATGCCGAACAAAGGGATTGCCAGGATATTGGGTGATAAAGTACCCCACCCGGATTCCAGAAAGGGTATTCCAGGGTGTGAGCTTTACTTTTACGTAAAGAATGTACAAATAGAATTTGAAAATGCACTCAGGGCAGGCGCACAACTTATCAGTCCGGTGGCTGACCGTGACTGGGGAGACAAGGTATGCTACTTCGCCGATGCCGATGGCCATATTATTGCTTTTGCAGAAAAAATATCCCGGCAAAATGAAAATGGCAATGCTTTGTCATAAAACTCTGAATGGATAAAGTGGTCTTAATCCCACTTCTTAATCTTTTTGTTTTCCGGTAAATGTTATCGCAGGAACCGTAACGTAGTTGTTCTTTTTCCAGAAGCGGAGCAGAAAGTCTATGTCATGCAGAAACATGCCTCCATCATCTTCGGTGAAAAAGGGCAGTTTATCTTTGTAATTGTCAACGCAATACATAGCCAGTTCGGTTGAAATATCTTCTGACATGAATAGATGCATGATTGCCTCCCCGCTTTTTTGTGCGTTGAAGAATGGATTGTCAGGTGATGGGAAAGCACTATTGATATCCAGAGCTACTTCCACCCCGCTTTTAGGGTTGAAAAAGAGCAATCCACTTTTAGCCCTGTCAGTAAAATCTATTGATTCAAAGCCTTCTCGCATAAAACCTTCTTTAATGGATCTTTCTTTTGCCTTCTTTAATTCATTTTTTGATAACTTTAAATAAGTATTATAATGTTCGGTATAACCTTTCAAATACGCTTCAATTTTAGATGATTCGCAGAAAATCATTTGAAAACCATTAGTATAATCTTTAAAAGCTGCGAATTGCTTTTCTATCACTTCCTCAACTTTATATTCCTCATGGTCTAAGAAATTAACTGCCATCTTGCTCTCTATCGAATTCCGTTCCTTAGCAACCAAGGTAGCATCGTAAGGTTGTTGTGCAGATATGCCAGAAAACCACCACTCATTTTGCCAGCGCACAATTCCCAAAAACAGAATGGTGTTTTTCTGAGTAAGCGTTTTGAGAGGTTCTTCAAGTGACTCTTTGACTAAATTAAATATTTTACCTGATGCAATATGTTCAGTGAAAACGTATTGATTGTTTTGTCCTGTGTACAGAAAATAGCCGGTTATTTTTTTTGAAATGTTCATATAATCATCATGTAATGGGTGATCCTTTCCCAGTATTTCTGCTGCCCATTCCTGGCCTTTGAAACCGAGCAATCGGGTCCTTTTCGTATAAAGGGAGGTATCCCTGTTATAATTCAAATAAACCAATATATTTTCTATATCATCCTCCTCCTTAAGATTGTCAGCGATTTCAATGTCAGATTCATACAGTTCAATTGTCGTATCGGGATAAAACAGGTAAGTTTTGAACAAGATGGTATCTGTCAGATTTCGTGCAAGATAATAATCTGACTCCTTTTTATCAATGGTATAATATTTTTTCAGCATTTTATTTTCTGGAGCATACTCCCATTCTGATTCAAATATTTCCATCACTTTATTGGCAAGTTCAGGAATCCAATCGTTATAAGGGGAAATAAATTTTTCCTCTTGAAGGGTATTCATAAAGTACCAGATCAGAAAATGAACATCCTCCAGGTTAATTTCATTCTCAATGTAATCTTCAATACTATAAAAAGGTAGCGGTTTGCGATAAAGTTTGTAATGACATTTTACAAAAGTATTCCAGATATTGGTTCCAGAGATAAGATCCTCAAAGTAAGAAGTAAGCAGGCAGGACAGCGTATCTATCTGATCCTTTTCGATATAATCCAATAATACATCTGATATTTCCTCATTCACTATGGCCTTTTTTACCTTGTTACACAGCTTTAAATAATAAGTATCTTCGGGAACCTGCTTTACGTAAGGCTTAATTTCCAGCCATTTCTGAATATAAATCCTTTCTTGTTGTTTGCTCATAATGCACTTAGTTTAATCACAAAATTAAGACATCAATTTCAGATATCAGACAAACATTGCTCAAAATGGGTTATTTTTTCATGGCAGGTGTTGGAAGTTCCTGGTAACATTCAAGTTTTGATTTGCCGATAATCTTCATTTAAATAATATATTGTAACACCTAATCTGTTTTAATTCAGCCAACTTATGTTAATTGTTCTGAATTCTTTTATTTTTTCCTTATATTCAGAACTCCTTACCCCTAGCAATGTGAATTAGCGGTAATTTTATAAATCATACGTAAATTGGTGCCT
>DHSR01000019.1:0-53736 GCA_002410555.1 Bacteroidales bacterium UBA5281
CAGAAACTATTTTCCCAGGCCCCAATTTACGTATGATTTATAAAATTACCGCTAATTCACATTGCTAGGGGTAAGGAGTTCTGAAATTTATCAAATTCCGAACTCGACCCAGGTATCCCTTAATGCTAACGTAACCTTACTAATAATGTCCTTTAACAGAAAGTATATAAACAACATTTTCAGTCACTTCATAAACCAGTCATCACAAGCTTAAGAACTCATTCAAATCTTCCTTTTTTACCCGTATTACTTCTTCATTTTTGGCTTGTTCCCGGCTCTCTAAAATTTTTTCTACAAAATCAGGATCATACACATTCTGAGATATGGTAAAATCAATATTAAGCGCATTCATAAAAGCCTTTAAAGCACTCACCTGCTCCTCCGTTTTGGGTTGCACGATGAATATATCTGAGGTTTTCATTGCATTGTAATTTTCAAATTTAACAGATTGGATTGGGTCTTATTAAAGTGAGATTGCGTTCAATAGCACAAATATAACAATTTTATTCATGATTATTTCCAAAATTTGTGAATATTTTTTGCCACTTCAATTGGTTCGGCGATTGTTCGACTGGTTCTACTGGTTTAAAGAACAATTCATTTCATGCTTGCTTTAAAGTCATCAAGTGGCTCGTCAAAGTCAGGAGAAATATAAATCTGACCTTTTGCACAACCAAATATTGGTTTCTTTTTCTTGATCTCCTTTTTTCTTTTTGACATTAGGAAATCAATAAAGTCATTCACTTCCGATTTAAGATCACCAGGTAAAGAATTAATCTTCGTATATAATTGCATATGATCCATTTGCCAGGTTTTAACACAAAGATACGAATCTATTTTAATCGAACCGAAAAAAAATTCTATCTGCTAAATTCTATTTTCCTGGATAAGGGGGAGGTTGAAGATTAGAAGTTGAAGATTAAATAAATGGACAAGAGCGGACAATCGCTTTTTCATTGCTGGTGGAAGGGTAGGTATTTATCAGAGAAAGAGGTAAAACGATGTGCCTTATTGGTAAAATCCAAATGACAGCTCATATCACAAGCCTAAGAACTCATTCAAATCTTCATTTTTTATCCGTATTACTTCTTCATTTTTAGCTTGTTCCCGGCTCTCTGAAATTTTTTCTACAAATTCAGGGTCATACACATCCTTAGATATAGTAAAATCAACATTAAGTGCATTCATAGTAGATTATTTTATCCTTTTGTGAAATACCATCTTTACAAGAAAATTAACCGCAATAAAAACGACCGCCCATAACGAAAGGTCAATAAGTAGTTTGATATTCAGTAAGCCTTCATCAAAATTATAATAAAACCCTGTTAATTTGTACACTATTTTCACAATGATGTATGTGATTATTATTGAAATAGTTATAACATAACCAGTTCTTTTAGCCTGCGACTTTCCCATTTTTATAAAGTTTAAGTTTAAGAATCAATGAATTAATTCGTTAGGGTAATTTCCGGCAACTTTGGCACCAACAATCAAATATACATCATTTCCCGGTTGCAAACGCTGCAAGCGCGCGTAATCCAACAGCACACGCTTCATTTGCAGCACGTATTGCAAGCCATTTTGATTTATAGGTGAGCCATATTTCTGCTAATATTGTATTACCTGGTGCTGTTCTTTTTAAGATACAATTCCTGCACCGTTACGATTACAAGGACAAGCAGTGGTGTTGCCAATATCAGCCCCCAACCTCCGGTTAGTACGCCCATAATCAACTGCGAAATGATAATGAGTGCCAGGGGAGTATTTATAAGTTTTTTCTGCACAAGAGGCGTTATAAAATTGCTTTCGAGGAACTGAACTAAAATATAGAGGCCGGTAACCATGGCCGCTGTTAAAGGGCTTTGCATTAACGCTACCAATACAGCAGGAATTAATGAAATAAGAGGCCCAAAATTGGGTACAAAACTTATGAGTCCGGCAAATAAAGCCAAAACCAGCCACAGGGGCATACCTATGATGGCCAAACCAATGGCGGTTAACACAAACACTACAAACATCGCAAACAACTTACCCTTGAGCCAGTTAAACAACTGACTATTCATTTTACCGCTTATCTGCCGTGCTTTGTCCTGTCCTTTTTTGGGTATAAGCTGTATCAGCCCATTGACATAGGTGTCGGGCGAAACGGTGAAGAAAATACCGATGAAAAGTATCACATATACATCGCCAAGAATACCGAAAGTAGATTTAAAAAACTGGCCTAAAAAACCCTGCGCCTTGTCCATGGAGTCTTTTGAGGTTGCCCTTTCAATAAACTTCTGTCCAATGGAACTATCATTCAATCTGTCCCTTACATTTTCTATTGTTTTGGGCAAGGTATCAATAAGCTCAGCAGCCTGGGCCTGGACTTTTGCGCCGATCAACAAAAACAGCCCCGCAACAATTAATAAGGTACCTATAATAGAAATAGCCACACTAAGGCCTTCATTCCAGGATGTTTTTTTTTGAATAAAACTGCTTATACCTCTAAAAAAAACGGCAATAAGCGTACCGGCAAATACCAATAAAAAAACACTGAAGGTTGCCTTGAATATTAGCAGCAGAACGGCTGTAAAAGCCACTATACCGGTAGTTATCCATATTTTATGTCTGAATGTAGTCAGGTTATCGTCGTTTTTCTGTTGCTTGTTTTGTTCCATTAACTAAAGATTAAATGGCTGAATACGCAATGGTCTTAAACATATGAATCAGACCATAACCGATGAATAATATTAAAACTATCCACATGCTTATATTGTTTATGCATTGTTTAAACGCGCTGCACAGGAGTGATCCCCGTTTGCTCGCGCTGCAAGCGCGCAATCCAGGCTGCAGGCGCGCGAAATATTGCTTTTTACTTAAGACTTCAAAATAAATTTTATTACGTTAAATAAATTTTCAGTTTAATGTATTAAAGCAATTGACATTTAATATTTTAAAATAAGCAAGGATTAAGTTTTCATATCACTCATTATCAATCTAATACAAACCATAAATGCATTTAAACGAACAACACAGTAAGCAATATTAATTTAGACTTATTATAAAATACGGTTCGGCATAAAACGAACACACTTTTCAGCATAATTATTTAGCAACTTTACTTGTAAATTCTAAAAACTGATTTTCATGAAGAAGGGCCAAATGAAAACCGTTTTATTGATTGTTGGAATTTTTTTATTTTCGACCATCAAAGCCGATGAAGGAGAACAACTTTTCAAGAAAACCTGTACTGCCTGCCACACCATCGGCAAAGGCCGGTTAGTCGGGCCTGACTTGTTAAACATCAATGAAAAGCAAAGCCAGGATTGGCTGATTGCTTTCATACAGTCGTCCACTCAGTTAATTGAAAGTGGAGACAAGGATGCACAAGCTATTTACGAGGAATACAACCGTATTCTTATGCCCGACAACCCTTATACAGATGCACAGGTTATTGCTATTTTAAATTACATCCGGCAGCAAAGTAAAGCGGCCGCTGGGGGAGAGCAAAGTGCACCGGTAGAAGATATATTGAGCGGTACCACTTCCGAAAACATCAACACGGGAATGAACCTTTTTACCGGTAAACAAAAATTTAAAAATGGTGGCTCTACCTGCATTTCCTGCCATAATGTTCAGGACGAAAGAATTTTCAGCAGTGGAACCTTAGCCCTTGACCTCAGCCAGTCCTACGCAAACATGGGCAGTGCCGGAGTTTCAGCCATTATTGCCAATCCGCCCTTTCCGGTAATGAATATGGCTTTCAAAAATCATCCGCTCACAAGCGAAGAGGTTGTAAATCTTACCGCCTACTTAAAATCGGTAAGTGACAAAAGGGTACATCAGGCTTCCGCCGATTTCAGCCTCTATTTTGTCCTTGCCGGATTGTTTGTTTTCATTTCGATGATGCTGATCATTCTGGTATTGTATTTTGACCGAAAAAGATTAGCTGTAAACCACGAAATCTTTAAACGTCAGACAAAAGTCGTTAACTAAGCTAACAAATGTCATATGAGTTGGATTAAAGATTTGATTTCACCGAAAACCCGGCAGTGGGAAGAGTTTTACAGAAACAGGCACCAACACGACAAAGTGGTCAGAAGCACGCATGGCGTGAACTGTACCGGTGGTTGCAGTTGGAACATTCATGTGAAAGATGGTATCGTGGTTTGGGAAACCCAGGCCCTTGATTATCCCCTGCTCGAAAAATCCCTGCCCCCATATGAGCCACGGGGTTGCCAGCGTGGCATTTCATTCTCATGGTATTTATACAACCCCATCCGGGTAAAATATCCAATGATACGGGGCGCTTTGCTGGATGCCTTCAAAGAAGAAAAAGCAAAAACCGGCGATGCGCTGCAAGCCTGGGAAAACATCCAAAATCATCCTGAAACCAGAAAACGATATCAGACTGCCAGAGGTAAAGGTGGTTTCAGAAGAGTGAAATGGGATGAAGTCTTAGAAATTATAGCTGCTTCAAACATTTATACCACCAAAAAATATGGGCCTGACAGGCTGGTCGGTTTCTCGCCCATCCCTGCCATGTCGATGGTTAGCTTTGCAGCGGGTGCCCGCTTTTTGCAGTTGATGGGAGGCGTAAAACTTAGTTTTTACGATTGGTACTGTGACTTACCCAGCTCATTTCCCGAAATATGGGGCGAACAAACCGATGTGGCCGAAAGCGCCGATTGGTACAATTCAAAGTTTATTGCCTGTATGGGCGCAAACCTCGGCATGACCCGTACGCCCGATGTGCATTTCTTTTCAGAAGCCAGACACAACGGATCCAAAACCGTGGTATTCTCGCCCGATTTTAGCATGGTGGCTAAATATGCCGATAAATGGGTGCCGGTTCACGCCGGTCAGGATGGTGCATTCTGGATGGCGGTAGTCCATGTGATTTTAAAAGAGTACCATCATGAGAAGCAAGTCCCTTATTTTATCGATTACACAAAAAAGTACACCGACAGCCCCTTCCTTGTTGAGCTTATTGAACAGGATGGAAAACTGGTTCCCGGACAAATGTTGAGGGCCGGAAGAGTGGAGAAGTACAAAGACATTGAAAATGGTGAATGGAAGTTTCTGAATATTGACTCAAATACCGGTGAACTGGTATGCCCGGGGGGAAGCTCAGGACACCGCTGGGGAAGCAA
Organism: Bacteroidales bacterium UBA5281; assembly: GCA_002410555.1. Classification (GTDB taxonomy): domain Bacteria; phylum Bacteroidota; class Bacteroidia; order Bacteroidales; family Lentimicrobiaceae; genus Lentimicrobium. The sequence continues at coordinate 5,136 of DHSR01000019.1, forward strand.
AGAGGGTAACTGGAACCTAAAATCAGAAGATGCAGAAACCGGTCAGGCTTACGATCCGGTTTTAACACTGCTGAACAGAAATGACGAAGTTCTGCAAGTTGATTTTATAGAATACGGAAAAGACCTCGTCGCCAAAAGAGGCGTACCTGTAAGATACATAGAAACCATGGACGGCACCGTTAAGGTAACCACTGTTTATGATCTTATTATGGCGCAATATGGTGTTGACCGCGGATTGGGTGGCGAATATCCTGTTTCCTATGATGACAAATCTGCAGCTTACACACCGGCATGGCAGGAGATATTCACCGGAATTGGCCCAAAAACAGTGCTTCAGTTTGCACGTGAATGGAGCAGAACTGCCCAGGTGACCAATGGGAAATGCAGCATCATTATTGGAGCAGGTGTAAACCATTGGTACCACAGCAACCTTATTTATCGTGCCGGAACCATGGCCCTGATGCTTACCGGTTGCGTAGGCGTAAATGGTGGCGGAATGAACCATTATGTGGGTCAGGAAAAACTGGCACCATTTGATTCATGGAGTTCAATTATGACCGGTAAAGACTGGCAGGGCCCTCCGCGACTACAACAGTCGCCCATTTGGCACTACATCAATTCTGACCAATGGCGATACGATGTCAACCATTCTGATTACAATACCGTTCCAAAAAATGAGTTGTCGCAACTGCATGCTGCCGATATGATTGTAAAATCGGTTCGCAATGGTTGGATGCCTTTTTATCCGCAATACAACAAAAATAATTTCGAAATTGTAAAAGAGGCTGAAAATGCCGGTGCAAAAACGGATGACGAGATTAAAAGATATGTAATTGAAAAGCTGAAAACCAAGGAGTTGGTACATGCCGTTGCAGAGCCGGACGAAGAAATCAACTTTCCCAGGGTATGGTATATCTGGCGGGGCAATGCCATTGGCTCAAGCGCCAAAGGTCATGAATATTTTTTAAAACATTATCTGGGCACACATACCAACACGATTGCCGATGAGATAGCCGATCAGTTTGTAAAGGATGTAAAATGGCGCAGCGAAAGCCCTAAAGGGAAAATGGACTTAATCGTTAACCTGAATTTCAGGATGGATACCTCGGCACTATATTCCGATATCCTTCTTCCGGCTGCATCCTGGTACGAAAAAACCGATCTGAACACTACCGACATGCACTCCTTTATCCATCCGCTGGCTGCAGCCATTGATCCGGTCTGGGAGTCGAAAAGCGATTGGGTTATATTCCGCGAAATTGCAAGGGTAACCAGTGAATTGGCCAAAATCCATTTCAACCAACCCATAAAAGATATTGTGAATACACCTATAGATCACGACACGGCAGGCGAGATTTCACAACGCAGCATAAAGGATTGGAGTAAGGGAGAATGTGAACCCATTCCGGGTAAAACCATGCACAACATCACTGTGGTAGAAAGAGATTATACCAAAATCTATGAAAGGTACATCAGTTTGGGCCCCAAAATGAAAACCGGGCTGGGTGCACACGGAAACAGTTACGATTCTACCGATTTTTACGAACAAATGCTAAAGGATCGCAATCATATCCGAAAAATTGACGGGGTTGAATACCCCTCCATTTATGAAGATGAAGAAGCAGCCAATGCAGTGCTCCACCTTTCGAGCGTAACCAATGGCGAATTGGCGCACAGGGCCTACAAACGTGCAGAAAAGAAAACAGGTTTAACGCTTTGCGACCTGGCTGAGGGAAGCAGGAATGTAAGAATGAATTTTAAAGACCTGCAGGCCCGGCCCCTGCGCTATCTGAATTCACCCATATGGTCGGGATTGATGAACGATGGCAGAGCCTATTCTGCTTATACTTATAACATTGAACGTCTTGTTCCCTGGCGTACCCTTACAGGAAGGCAGCATTTTTATCTTGACCACGAAGGGTACATAAAATTTGGAGAACATCTGCCAACCTATAAGCCCTCACCACGACCAGAGGCTTATGGCGAATTAAAAAAATCAGTAGCTACAGGAAAAGCAAAAATGCTTAACGTGCTTACGCCTCACGGGAAATGGCATATTCACTCCACCTATGGCGATACGGTGCGCATGCTTGCACTTTCCAGAGGGATGGAGCCTTGCTGGTTGAGTGAGGAAGATGCCGCTGAAATGGGAATAAAAGACAACGACTGGGTAGAAGTTTTTAATGACAATGGAGTGTATTCCACCAGAGCATGTGTAAGCTCAAGAATTCCCAAAGGTGTTTGCATTGTATATCATGCAGTTGACCGAACATATTCGGTTCCAAAATCGCAAATAAGAGGTGGAAAGCGTTCGGGCATGAACAATAGCTTTACACGCATTCATCTGAAGCCAAACCTGATGACTGGTGGTTATGGCCAGTTCACTTATCATATGAATTACTGGGGGCCAGTTGGTGTAAACCGCGACACTTTTGCATTGGTTCAGAAAATGGACAAGGTTGAATTTTAAAAAACACAAAACCATGGATGTAAGATCACAAATTTCAATGGTATTTCACCTCGATAAATGCATAGGATGCCACACTTGTTCTATTGCATGTAAAAATATATGGACGGATCGCAAAGGTGCCGAGTATATGTGGTGGAACAATGTGGAAACCAAACCGGGAACAGGTTATCCAAGCAAATGGGAAGACCAGGATATTTATAAAGGTGGGTGGGAAGTAAGAGGGAAAAATCTTTCATTAAGAGGTGCCGGCAAATTTAAAGGATTAAAAAATTTGTTTCACAATCCATCTCTACCTGTAATTGACGATTATTATGAACCCTGGACCTATGAGTATGCGCATCTGTTTGAAGCCAAAGAAAGTGATGATCAGCCTGTTGCCCGTCCGGTTTCATTAATCACCGGCGAATACATCACTCCCAGTGCAGGGCCAAACTGGGATGATGACTTATCAGGAAGCCAGGAATATGCCCGAAATGATGTAAATTTTAAAAATCTGTCGCCCCAGGAACAGGAAGCCATGTTTGAGCTTGAACGCATGACCATGCACTACCTGCCCCGTATTTGCAACCATTGCCTCAATCCGGCTTGTGTGGCAGGCTGCCCATCGGGAGCCATTTACAAAAGAGGCGAGGATGGAATTGTGCTTATCAATCAGAAAAAATGCCGGGCATGGAGAATGTGCATTACGGCTTGCCCCTATAAAAAAACATATTACAACTGGAATACAGGCAAGTCAGAAAAGTGCATATTGTGTTATCCGCGCCTTGAAACAGGTCAGATACCGGCATGTATGCATACTTGTGTCGGTCGCATCAGATACCTGGGCGTAATGCTCTATGACGCAGACAAAACCAAAGCAGTCGCCTCCTGTGCTGAAGAAGAGCTGGTTGACAGGCAACTGGATATGTATCCTGATCCATTTGATCCCGAAATAATTAAAGCAGCCCGCGAAAACGGCATAGCCGATTCAACCATTACAGCTGCACAAAAATCGCCGGTTTACAAATTTGTGAAAAAATGGGGACTGGCTTTGCCGCTACACCCTGAATTCAGGACACTGCCAAATCTGTTTTATGTTCCACCCCTGCTGCCCACCATGGCTTTTGTGGAGAACGGAACTTATGAAACCACCAGTGAATCGTTCTGGGGAGCCATTGAAAAATCACGGTTACCGATGAAATATCTGGCCAATCTGTTCAGTGCCGGAAATGAGAAAACCATAGAAATTGTTTTGAAAAAACTCATGGCCGTAAGGTTGCATAGAAGAGATGTAACGGTGGGTGATTTACCTGAAAATGAAATAACTGACCCCATGAATGAGGTAAGCATGGATAAGGAAACTGCTGATGCCATTTTCAGGCTTACATCCCTCTCACTGTTTACTGAACGTTTTGTGATTCCGGCTGCGCACCGCGAGGAAGCCATGGAAATGCTGGAAAGTACCGCCGATGTAAAAGGAAATATTGGTTTTGGGTTTAAGGAGCCGCCAAAAAGAGGATTGTAAAAATCACAGCCCATGAAAAACCTCAATCATTATAAAACTCTGGCTGACCTGTTCAGGTATCCTGATGCAAATTTTCAGGATTATACAGCGCATTTCCTTGCAATGATCAAGAAGGAACTTCCCGAGAGGCAATCAGAATTGCAACAGATCATAGCTGAGCACCAGCAATTATCACTAAAAAAGCAGGAGGAATACTATTTAAAAACTTTTGATGTTCAGGCAATTTGCTACCTCGATATTGGCTATATCCTTTTTGGTGAAGATTATAAAAGAGCGCAAATTCTGGTGAACCTGCATGCCGAACATCATAAAGCCGGAGTAGATTGCGGCAGTGAACTGGGCGACCATCTGCCTAATGTACTAACACTTTTATCAAAAACAACTGTTCCTGATTTTGCAGAAGAATTGGGTTTCATCATCGTAATGCCAGCCGTAAGGTTTATGCTGATGAAATTTGAAAAGATTGAAACCCACTACTATAAAGCATTACTCGAAGTGCTTTATGAACTTTTAAAAAGGGATTTCAAGGGAGAAGACTTGCAGGAATATGCCCCTCCTGAGCAGGCATTTTCCGGTAAACAGGAGTTTGTAATGAGTTCGCCCAAGTCGGTGATTTGCGATACATTTTGTCATAAACAAAAAAGCCATTAAGTTATGTTTAACAACTTTTTCTTTATCGGTTTGCCCTATGCAGCACTGGTCATTGTGCTGGTCGGTTCCCTTTTCAGGTATTTCCGGTTTGGGTTTAAAGTTTCCTCTTTATCCTCACAGTTTCTTGAAGGAAGAGAGCTTTTTTTCGGAAGCCGTCCTTTTCACTGGGGGATCATTTTCTTGTTTTTTGGCCATGCCGTTGCTTTTTTATTCCCCCGATCTGTCATTGCCTGGGGATCGCTGCCGGTGCGCCTTATTATTCTGGAAGCTACGGCCCTGGGATTTGCATTCCTCACACTATTCGGGCTGATATTGCTGGTACAACGCCGTTTTAAAAAGAAAAGAATACTCGCAGTAACCTCAAAAATGGATGTTTTTGTGGTAGTTATATTGCTCTTTCAGGTCGGTTCCGGCATTTGGATCGCTTTTTTCGACCGCTGGGGCTCCGTTTGGTTTGCTTCGGTATTAACCCCTTATTTAAAATCAATATTTTTATTTAATCCTGACATTGCGGCTGTTTCTGCAATGCCTTCAGGAGTACAAATACATATTATTTCGGCCTTTATTTTTATCGGGATGATACCTTTTACCCGGTTCATCCACTTTTTGGTTTACCCATTTGTTTATATCTGGAGGCCCTACATATATGTAATCTGGAATTGGGACCGCAAAACAATCAGGCAATCAAAGAAACTGGTAAATGGGGTGAGGTCGAAAAACTTTTAAATTAGCTGAAAAGACACAGCTTACACCACGAAGATTGAAACAAATTGGACTGTACATTTTTTTTAATCAATTTTCCCAAATTAAAGTTCCAAAATTGTCAGTGCTTGCGCGCTTTCAGAGCGTGCAACACTTTTGTGCAACAAACTCCGTGTTAACTTACCTACTCTGATTTAAGCTTGTCATCAGTCATTCTGAAAGCATCGTTCATTGGAATTGAAAGCTCGCCGGACTTTTTGGTTTCATCAGGAAGATTCTTATCATGCAAATCATCTTTAACGGCCTTATGAGTTTTGCTGTACCCCTCTCCTTCCGCCATCTTCAGCATCTGATCACATATAAAGCGGGCTGCCTCACCATCACCAAATACTTTTGGATATTGGATTGGTGGATGGTCCAAGAAGGCTTCCAGGGCATTGCTTAAACGTTCTGAATCTGCGTCGGCGATGATTCCGGCTCCGGCTTCAACAATTTCTACCCATTCGGTTTCAGAACGGGCGATTACGCAAGGTTTTTCAAAGAAATAGGCTTCTTTTTGTACGCCACCTGAGTCGGTGAGGATGAGGCGGGCATTTTTCTCCAGGCGTGTCATATCCAGAAAGGAAACCGGTGGAATAACCTTGATCAGCTTATTATCATTAACAGATGAATATATTTCAGTTGTCAGGTTCTGCTTCAACAACCTGGCGGTGCGCGGATGCAGGGGCATCACGACTTGAATTTCCCGGCTGCGACTGATGGTGTCCAGTGCTTTAAAAATGGCATTCAGTCTTTCGGGAATGTCGGTATTGTTGTCGCGGTGAATGGTAGAAAGCAGATAGTTTCCCGAAATAAGTCCATGAGCTTCCAGAATTTCAGATTTTTCTTCAGCCATTTGTGCAAAATAGAGCGTATTGTCGTACATCACATCTCCGCAATGATAAATTTTGGGGTTGTCGCTTGACCAGGGAGGCAAGGCAGCCTCTTTGAAGCCTTCACGTATCAGATTGGCCAAACCGGTTTCCGTGGGGCTAAAAAGCAGCGTAGATACGTGGTCGCACATAATGCGGTTGATCTCTTCTGGCATCGATTTATTAAAGGAGCGCAGCCCGGCTTCGATGTGAACAATGGGAATATGCAGTTTGGATGCTGCTATGGCACCGGCAAGGGTAGAGTTTGTATCTCCATAAAGCACCAAAAAACCGGGCTGCTCATTAAGCAGAATATTTTCCAGCCCCTCAATCATGCGGGCAGTTTGCCTGCCATGCGGACCACTACCAACTCCCAGATTATAATGGGGTTCAGGTATGCCAAGTTCATCAAAAAAGACCTGTGACATGCCTGCATCATAATGTTGTCCGGTATGAATGATGATTTCGCGGATACGTTGAGAGAAGTGATTGTGAATGGCACGACTTAGCGCGGCTGCTTTAATGATTTGTGGTCGCGCACCAATTACAGTAATAATTTTAAGCATAGAATAAAAGATCAAATTAAGCCATTGTCGGCGAAGCTGAAATATTTATCATCCCCAATGATGAGGTGATCCAGCACCCGGATATCCAGTGCAACTCCTGCATCTTTCAGTTTCCGGGTAAGGCTGATATCAGCTTCGCTTGGTTTAAGCTGGCCCGAAGGATGATTGTGGCAAAGAATAATGTAGGCAGCATTTTGTTCCAGTGCCGTTTTAAAGATGCGTTTAGGGTCTACCACAGTTCCGGCCTGACCGCCATCGCTCACCGGCAGCACAGAAATTTTTCGGTTGGCCCGGTTAAGAAACAGCACCCAAAATTCCTCGTATTGTCTGTCGGCCAGGTTGGGATACAGCAATTCAAAAGCCTGTTCACTTCCAGTAATGGTTTGTTTTTCAGGCACCTCAGCAACTCTTCTGCGTAATCCCAGTTCAAGGGCTGCTATAATGCTAAGGGCTTTGGCTTCACCCAACCCATGAAACCTGGTCAGGTCATCTACTTTGAGTTTAGCAAGCATAGCAAGGTTGTTGTCTACCGATTGCAGTATTAACCGGGCCAATTCCACGGCAGATGAGTTTCTGGAGCCAGATCTGAGCAATATAGCCATCAGTTCGGCATCACTCAGAGCCGCTTTACCTTTCGCAAGCAATTTCTCGCGCGGTTTATCATCTTCGGCCCATTGCTTAATAGGCAGGCTGGCCGGTTTTTCGTAGCTCATACCAAAGAAAATTAAAGACCAATACTGCAAATATAAACATAAAAAGCCCCGCCAATGGCGAGGCTCTGAATATATTGTTCAAAATAATTACTCCATGGTATTCACCATACGGGTAAGTTTTGATTTGAGGTTGCCGGCTTTATTCTTATGAATAATGGTGCGTTTGGCAAGTTTGTCAATCATTGAGATAATCTGAGGCAATTTTTCGGTGGCCTCATTTTTATCTTCCAGGGTTCTGAACTTACGTACCGCATTGCGCATGGTTTTTCCATAATAACGATTGCGCTGTCTGCGGGTTTCGCTGGATCTTATTCTTTTTTGTGCTGATTTGTGATTTGCCATAATCTTAATACTATTTTGTAGTCCGTAGGGGAATCGAACCCCTATTACCAGGATGAAAACCTGGCGTCCTAACCGTTAGACGAACGGACCATTAGGTTACTTCGTGTTTTGGGACTGCAAAAATACAACTATTTTTCAAACGTCCAAGAGTAGCTTCATCTTTTTTCGTAATTTTTATAAAATTGATCTGACATCGGGGTTTAATAGTTCGTTGTACAACACTTTTATACTGATTTAAAAAAGAATCTAACAGCTTAGCCGCCTCCAAAAGTCAATGGTAATTCCGCATTAACTCTTTGGTTCGCCATTATCGGCCTGAAACCGAAAACCCAGGCGTTTACCAGTGGTGATCTTCATATTATCTATTGAATTCTGCATTTCACTGACTGTAACCAGTTTAACCTGATCGTAAGGTGGTGACAACAAATCAAAATTGATGGTATAAAGCATGGCTGATTCAATGATTTGCCGGATGGTTTCGGGACCAATTACAGAAGTGGCGAAGTTGTTGTAAAGCATACCTATTTCGCGCTTGCCTTCAATAAAATAATGTTTCTCGCGGTTTACAAACAATCGGCCAATAAGATAACCAATATCGTTGGTGCGATTATATTTAAATGAATCGGCCAAAAAATTATAAATGTGAATCGCACCACAATAGGATAGGGTGGGATCCTGGTGTATGTAACTTGTTTTCATTACTTCGTGCAAGCGTGAAAATTGAAACACATTGGTATGCATCATAAAAATCAGTACATCACCACCAAAACGAAGTTCCAGTTCAAACTCACCCCGGTCTTTAAATTCAAAGGGAATAATGGGTAACGCACCTTCATATTTGTTTTGGTAATCTTCTGTAATTTGTGACATTGTCTTTCTGAGAAGCTCAAACGTACTGGATGTCTGTTCAAAAACATCCTGTTTCAGGTTACTTTTGATGCGCAGTATTTCGAAAAGATCTGGTTTCTTAATTTTTGCTTCCATAAGAATAACGGCTTGGTCGGACAAACCTACAAGATTTTCCTTACATATTGACAAAACTTACGTCAATTTATATTAGATTTTCAACAGAAAAACTGGGCTCTCAAGCAGGAATATACCTGGCTGCGGCCACCTGAGCACTTTTTTGTCCATCCATGGCACTGGAAACAATACCACCGGCATAACCTGAGCCTTCGCCACAAGGATAAAGCCCCATAAGCTGAGGATGACACAGGGTTTCCGGGTCACGCGGAATTCTTACCGGAGTAGAGGTGCGTGATTCTACCGCAGTTACAATGGCTTCGGCACTGATAAAACCTTTCATTTTTTGGTTAAAATCAGCAAATGCAAGTTTAAGTCTTTCGCTGATAAAGGAAGGCAAAATGGCATTCAGGTCGTGGCATAGCAGTCCGGGATGATAAGAACTACCGGGAAGATTAACGGACACTATACCATCCAAAAAATCAGTCAGTCGCTGGGCCGGGATTCTGAAATCGCCGGTTACCTTCCATGCCTGATGCTCTATGTGATGCTGCATGGCCAGAGCTGCCAGGGGGCCATGTTTGGCAAATTCTTCCCAATCGCTCTTTTCTAGTGCCACTACCATACCCGAATTGGCGAAAGGAGAAGTCCGACCGGAATTCGACATCCCATTGACCACTGCTTGTCCTTTACCGGTAGCTGCCGGTACTATTGTCCCTCCGGGACACATGCAGAAAGAGAACACTCCCCTGCCGGCTGCCTGTGTTACCAGACTGTAACTGGCTGCGGGAATGTACCGGCCACGATCGGCCATTCCATACTGAATTTCATCAATAAGCTTCTGGGGGTGCTCCACCCTTACACCGAGTGCGAAAGGCCTGGCTTCAAGAGCATAACCCTCTTTATGCATCATCTCATACACATCATGGGCCGAATGCCCGGTAGCGAGGATTACGGCTCCTGCCTTAAAGTTGTTGCCGGCACTATCCCTTATCCCTTTTATCCTGCCTTTAGAAACAAGAAATCCTGTAACCCGGGTGTTAAAATGAAATTCCGCTCCGGCTTCGAGCAGTGATCGTCTCATTGAAGTAATGATGCCGGGCAGCTTATCGGTTCCGATATGTGGATGGGCATCAAACAGGATATTATCTGCAGCTCCATGTTCCACCAGGGTGCGGAGTATAGAAGTGACATCCCCACGTTTGGTAGAGCGGGTATATAACTTTCCATCAGAAAATGTACCCGCCCCCCCCTCACCAAAACAATAATTGGATTCGGGATTCAGCTTTTCTCCCCGGTTGAGCAGGGCAATATCATATTTACGTCCCTGTATGGTTTTACCGCGCTCGATTACAATGGGTTTAAAGCCGCGCTGAACAAGAGCCAAGGCTGCAAAAAGGCCGGCAGGGCCAGCACCAACCACTATTACCGGTGATCGTGAACTGACATCGGGCAGTGCAGTTTTAAACACTCTTTCTTCCTGAGGCAGATGCTCACCAATAAATATTTCGGCTTTTAACCGGAATACCACTTTGTTTCTTGCATCCATTGAGAGACGTATTGGAGTAATGTGGTATATCCTTCCCGGGGCTATTCCCAGCATTAACGAAGCCATATATTTCCATCGGGCAGGTACATAGGCATCCGATGGATTTAATCGCATGTCGATGATTTTTCTCATTTACAGGAAAATTAATAAAAATGGTAGAAGTGTGCGCAAGATCAACAAATAAAGCCCAAAGAGGTTTTACTCGAAGGTAAATGAAAGCAGAAAGAGTTTTGACCGCAGATCATCGAAGCCTCCGGTATAAATATTTCCCTCACGTCTGAGTATGTCGGTAAGCCCGTAGGACATTTTCAGCTCAATCCCAAACTTAAAGAAAGTAGTATAAAAGTCAAATCCGGCACCCATTTCTGCATAAACATCACTCTTATTAAGGGCAATATACACATTGTTACTTTCTTCTTTTTTCTTGGAATCACTGGCCAGATCAATGGCATATTTTGCTCCCACAAGCCAGTAAGGACGCACATTATTCAGACGACTGCCTTTGTATTTTATATGAAGGGGTAATTCCACAAAAGTGGATTGTATCTTTTTGGTAATTAAAATCAAATCTTTTTCTCCCTCAAATTTGGTCATTATTGAATAATCGATATTTCGTTCACCAAAAGAAAGAGAGGGTACGAAACGAAGATCCAAATGCTCACTGATGCGGAGGTTACTTACAATGCCAATGGTAAAACCAAAAGTTGGGCGATGTTCAATACCATAAAGCGTTGAGGAGTCGGAATAGATATCCGGAGTTTGCAGGGGAATGTAATTGTTATTCTGGAAACCATCTACGATATCCATGCTGAAAAGCATCTGATTCATGCCAAGAATAAACCCAAAATGATAAGGCGCCAGGTCGTAGGCAGCAAGATTGTGCACTTTTTGTCGTTGCGCCAAAGCTGCATGCTGAAATGATAATATCAGAAATATAAAGAGAAGTAAAATAGAAAATTTCCTGATCACAGATGGTATTTTATTTTAATTAACGTAAGGTGCTATCAATTATTTTATAAGAATGTACAAGCAAGGAAAAGTTTAGCTCACGGTTACTCCTTGTATTCATTCAGGTTCAGCAGAAATGCTTCCGATTTAAGCCGGTTCCTGTCAATGGGAACAACCCCAACATGTTCACAAACAAGCCCGCCAGCCAGATTAGCGAGGGCAGCCGTAGTTTTCATACCGGCTCCGGCAGCCCTACACAGTGCGGCCACACTTATCACTGTATCGCCGGCTCCCGAAACATCAGCAATTTTTCGCAAATGGGCCGGCAAACTGATTTCCTGAAAGGTATCTCCGTGCTGTTGACTCATAAAAACACCTTCGTCAGACAGGGTGATTAGTACCGTATTTATTGACTGCTGAATATGTAATCTTTTTGCAGCCTCGCTCAGTGAAGTAACTTCTCCGGATTTTATTTCGATTTTTAATCCCTCGCGTAATTCTTTCAGGTTTGGTTTAAACAGATCAACGTTACGGTAATGCTCAAAATTTTTCTTTTTCGGATCTACGGCTACCGGTATACCATGAAGATTAAACAATTGGATGGCCTGTTCAATGACACTCCGACTAAGCACGCCCTTATTGTAATCCTGCATGATGACTGCACCTGGACGATGAACTTCGATCATTTTTTTCAGGCCCGCCATCAGCATTTCTTCTTCCCGGGCATCCAGATCAGCCTCTACCTCTTCATCCACTCTAAGCATTTGGGTGGTGTTACCAATAATTCTGAATTTGGTGGTGGTTAACCGTGATTTACTGCGAAAAATACCGGAAGCGTCGATGCCGGCATGATTGAGCAGATGAATAAATTCGTCGGCGCGGGCATCATCTCCTATTACAGCGCAGAGCAGCGGATTGCCTCCCATGGCCTTGATGTTCAATGCCACATTGGCTGCACCCCCGAGCATACTCTCCCGTTTAACCAGTTGAACCACCGGTACAGGGGCTTCAGGAGATATACGATCCACCTTTCCCCAAAGGTAGGCATCTATCATTACATCTCCCAGAATTAATATTTTGCAATCCCTGAAAGCTTCAAAAAGACCATCAATCTGCTTATTTTCCTGTTTCATAGCATGAAATACCGGATTAAAAACCGGGTGCAAAGATAGTGAAACCGGGGGAGTTTGCCACAGATGAGGTTATTCAAAAAAGGTATCTTTAAAATTCACCAGATATACTTCTCTGGTAGCACGGGTTATGGCGGTATAGAGCCACCGAACGAAAGACATATCCACCATTTCATCGGTAAGATAACCATGGTCGATAAAGACCGCCTCCCACTGCCCGCCCTGAGTTTTATGGCAGGTAAGTGCATAGGCAAATTTGGCCTGTATGGCGTTAAAAAAGGGATTGGATTTTACTTTTTCGTGGCGTGCTGATTGCGGACTGATTTCGGAATAATCCAGCATAATTTCATCATAAAGCTTTTGCATCTCCTCCTGAGGCATGGCCGGGCCCGGTACATTCATTGAATCGAGCAAAAGCTTCACTTCAATTACTTCCTGATCGGGATAGTCGATTAATTGTACAGTTACATCTGCAAAACGGTAACCATACATCTCACCAATATGGATGATGCGTCTGATTTCAGCCATATCGCCATTGGCAATAAAACCTGCTGTTGTGCCAATGGGAAGCCAGAAATAATTGTTACGTGTAACCATGATGATGTCGCCCGCTGAAAGTTCCGTTTCACGAAAAAGCATACGGGCTCTCACTTCCTGATTGAAAAGATTGGCCCGTTTATTTGAGCGGGTAATAATGGCTGTATTCTCAACACCATAACGCGAATAGCAACTATTGAGTGCATCTTCAAAGGAGGCCCCATCAATGCGTTGAATATCAGCATACTGGCTTACATTAAAGTATGGCATTGCAGCCTGTACATCTCCTGTTACATTCCTTAACCGCGAGGCATTTACCAGAATACCACTTTCAAGCGCCTGACGCATTACTTCTGTTAGTTCAATGGAAGTAACTTCGAGATGATATTTTTTAGTAAGAATTTCCAAATCAAGTGCCGGACTTTGTTCCACACCTACGGGTGGTAATTGAGCATTATCACCAATGAGTAGAAGTTTGCAACCTTCGTTCTGATAGATATAGGTAATCATATCATCGAGCAGATCACGGTTGGCGTATATTCCACCTTCGCCCGCCGATGTGTCACCAGCGATCATAGAAGCCTCATCTACAATAAAAAGAGTAAATTTATTGGGGTTTGGGGCAGGGATCATTTTGTAACGGCCTTCACCATCCACAAATAGACGGTAAATTTTACGGTGGATGGTGTGTGCCTTTTTGCGTGAATAGCGGGCCAACACCTTTGCAGCACGGCCAGTAGGCGCCATAAGCACTGATTGCAGCCCGGCGAATGGCAATACGCGGACCAATGCACTCACCAGAGTTGTTTTACCTGTGCCGGCATAGCCCCTCAGCAGGAATGCCGGTTGTGTCCGCGGTTCAACAGGGCGGGTAATAAAAACCGCTAGTTGTTCAATGGCATCGCGTTGTCCTGAGGTAGGTTCATGGCCAAGTTCCTTCAATATGTTGTCGGCCATCAGCCGGGCATCCATTGCTATCATATATATATTCCTTATCAGAAGGGATATCCGATTCCAAAGTTCCAGTTAAAATCCCGGAGTTGAAATTTTTGGTTTCCTGCCCAACGGCGGCCTTCAGGCTTCCCCGGGTCGTAAAGAGGAAATCCACTATCAATTCTGAAGATGAAGAAATTAAAATCAAACCTGATTCCCAGCCCAGCATCCAAAGCCATTGATTTTAGCAAGCGTGAAGGTTTAAATTTCCCACCCGGGAAATCCTCATTCTCGTTGAGCAACCATATATTACCTGCATCTGCATACAGTGCTCCGTCCAGAAAGCTATATATCGGGAAACGATATTCAGTATTCAGTTCCAACCACAAATCACCTACCCTTTCAAAATTCAACCCACCCAATGACCGGTATTCGCCGGGACCTACGGAACGCAATGGCCATCCACGAAGTCCATTGGCGCCACCGGCGAAAAAACCTTTTTCAAAAGGCAATACCGTTGAATTTCCATAGGGGACACCGATGCCAAAGGCAAACCGGTAAACCAGTTTGTGTTCCCGTGATATCACCCGGTAATATCTGAAATCAAGGTCAGTACGAAAATACTGGGCAAATGCAAGTCCAAAAAGCTGATATTTCCCAGTGGAATCCTGAGAAGATTCAGCCATATTACTATAGAGGTTCAACAGATTTCCGGCCGGTTCCATGTTCATTCTGAAGAAGAAAAAATTATTACCGGATGTAGTAATATCCTGATTATTAAATATAAAAGAATATTTTAATGCCAGAATAAGGTGATCGGTATATTGGTTCAATAACCTGGGATCGACCATACCGGACAGATAGAGGTTAAGCGTGCTGTCGCGGGTTATGCTTATCGAACTGAGTTCAACAGGCGCAAAAATGTGCTTAATTTCCGGTGATGATTTCCATTCATAACCAAAAGAAAGATAGATTACGTAACGTTTATAGAGGGTGCGTTCCTGAAAATTGAGTCCGAATGAAATGGTAGTTTTAGACAGTGCATTTTTCTCAAGTCGTTTAATGGTAAAAGGCATAAGCAGGGACGGAAAATCAATACCACTCTCAAATCCAGCCTCAAAAGAATTAAAAAGTCTGCTATCGGATCCCGGGTTAATGGCATAGGTGGGTTCTACTTCAAAAGCGCCCCTTACTTTAAACCTGAGGGTTTCGCCTCCTTTAAAAATATTGCGGTTGCGGTAGGATATGCTGCTTCCCAGGCCAACATAACCACCGGCATTGGTTCCTTCGGCCTCAATGGTATAAATATTCACCGGGTTTCTTACCAGACGGATGTCATAATCAAGCAAACCAATACCAGGTGGCTTTATTGCAGCGTAATTTTCAGGAGGATTTACGCTGACTGAAACCAGACGTGAAATCTCCATATTTTGCAGGTGGTTGTATGTAAGATTGATGTTCTGCTGACTAAATGGTTTGCCAGGACTTACAAATACCGAACGAGAAAGTGCGATTGGTCTCAATCTCAACCGCTGCTGATAAATCTGAAAAAATGAAGGCACTCCAGAACCATGCTGAGATTTACGATAAAAGGGCACTGTATCGGTCTCAGTCTGTGTCCCTAAGCCAACATCCCCATAATTGGAATGGATATAGACCTTATTGACAAAATATCGCTGATGCGTAATATCGGGCATTGAATCAGACAAGTTACCCTCCCGGTTGCCTGCCACAATAATTTTAACATTTGCCTTTTGGTTGCGGGTAGAAACAGTATCAATTTCAAAAGAGATGTATTCCCTTGAAAAATTGAAGTAGCCGGTTTCTTTGATTTCCCGTGCAAGCCGTTCGCGCTCATCGCGCAACTTGTATGCATCGTATTGTGAACCTTCCTGAATAAGCGGTATACTTTTGAATCTTGCAATAAAATAGCGTAGACTATCATCCCGGATATCGTAATTAATATTTCCGAAGGTATAGGGTTCAGGGGTATGGGTATAATAGGTAACAAAAGCTCTGGCCCTGCGGTATCTTATTTTGCGGGAAATATCTGCACCAAAATATCCCTTGTTATTCAGATATACCAACATCGGGCGCATAGAGTTATCCACCATGGAGGAGTCAAGCAGGACCGGGCGGCGCCCCATGTGATCACGAATCCAGCGTTTGGTTCCATTGTCACGGCCGGCAGAGGCGGCATCCCATATCCAGACACCAGGCCGAATCAGGCCAAGAAATTTAGCATTGGGTTTTGGTTGGGCAAAATTCTTGAGGTCATCGGTATTGATTTCCGGCCGGTCTGCTTTCACTTCATAGCGGGCCAGCATATAGCCACCGCGTCGCTGCAACAGACTGGAAGTGCTACAGGATGAGAAAAGCAATAATGCAATTATCATACTCAGACTGCTACCTAATGAAAATTTATTCCGGGGAAAAATCATAAATCACCTAAAATCCAATGCAAAGATAGAGATAAGGAAGTAAGAAAAATAAAGAAACTATGCTCCTTCTATGGATTTTAGTACAATTAAATCCCAAGTCATCAAAACACATTCATCATAACTTCCATTAACAATGTACATTCACGTGTAAAAAGAATCAGGGAACGGGTAACAAATACTGCCGGAATTTTATGCCTGCAGGCCATAATGGCAATCAGGCAGGCTCAGGGGCATTGTTTGGTGATAAAACATTTTTATATACGATTCATGTATTTTAATAAACAATGGAGAGGCCTGTTGGCATGGTAAATTTTGCCCTTGAATTATACATTGACCTGCACAAAAAAGGGTTACAAACTAATTGTAACCCTCTGATTTCTGTGGGAGCACATGGATTCGAACCAAGGACCCTCTGCTTGTAAGGCAGATGCTCTGAACCAACTGAGCTATGCTCCCTTTTTATTTGTGCTTATTCAACTTTATGACTGAATAAGGCTGCAAATTTACACACAATTTTGAATCATGCAATAGTAATGTGAAAAAAAAACAAATTTATCTTTATTTGCAGGGCAGTTTCAGGATTGCTTCATCAATCTTTCAATCAAATACGAACGTGGCATCACATAATTCCTTAGTTTTACCTACTCAAATTTTAATTTAACTATGTTTCCTTTTAGAATTGGCAGCGGTTATGACGTGCATGAACTCAGGGAGGGCTTTCCTTTAAGACTGGGCGGCGTTGAAATAGAACACACCAAAGGTGCTGTGGGTTACTCAGATGCCGATGCATTGTTGCATGCTGTGTGTGATGCGCTGCTGGGTGCGGCTGGACTGCCCGATATTGGTCAGCAATTCCCTGATAATGCTGCTGAATTCAAAGGTATGGATAGCAAAATTTTACTCGGTCGCACCTTTACACTCATTCAAAATAATGGATGGGAAATTGGCAACCTGGATTGTATCATCATACTTCAAAGACCAAAAATTGCCGGATACATTCCATCTATGATTGCTGAAGTAAGCCGGATACTGAAAGTTGATGCCAGCCTTGTTTCTATAAAAGCTACCACTACCGAAAAACTTGGGTTTGAAGGCAGGGAAGAAGGTGTGGCTGCATGGGCCAGTGTGCTTATTCATAAAAAACAAAAAGTTTAGTTCATTTTCCATGATGAAGATAAATTACCTGAGCCACAATCAAATTGACAAAACAGCCTGGGATCGTTGTATTGCCAAAGCGGTGAATGGTAAAATTTACGGATATTCGTGGTACCTTGATGTGGTATGTGAACAGTGGGATGCGCTGGTTCTGGAAGAATACAAAGCTGTATTTCCATTGCCTTTTAAGGAAAAATTCGGCATTTCCTTTTTATATCAACCTTTTTTTACGCAACAACTGGGAATTTTCTCCACCCGCCACCTCACTCCTGAAGTAGTAAATAACTTTTTAGAAGCCATACCCAAAAAATTTATTTTCGGTCAATTGAACCTCAATAAGCTGAATGAACCTCTGGTAAAGAGATGGGAGATTTCCCAACAGGTGAACCATGAGCTGGATTTGATTGAGGATTATGAAAAGATATATGCGGGTTATTCAGAAAATACCCGCCGCAATATAAACAAAGCACGTAAGCATAAACTAATAATCTCACCTGGTGTAAAACCTGAGGAAATTGTAACCTTGTTCAGGGGGAACCGGGGAAAGTATATTCCTCATCTAAAGGACAATAACTATAAACGGCTGCTTCGGCTAATTTATCAGTGTCAGCACAATGGGAAAGCGATGATGTACGGCGTATATGATGAACAGAACACTTTGTGTGCGGGAGCGGTAATGGTATTCAGCCATCACAAAGTGGTTTTCCTGTTTTCGGCCATCAGCGAAACGGGCCGAAAACAGGGTGCAATGTTCAGGCTTATTGATGAATTTATTCGCGAAAGGAGTGGCAATCATCTTACCCTCGACTTTGAAGGCTCAAATGACGTCAGTCTTGCCCGCTTTTATAAAGGTTTTGGAGCTACACGATTGTATTATCCTGCAATACAGTTCAATCGAATGCCTTTTCCTGTAAATAAATTATTTGATGCTCTGATTGCGCTAAAGCGAAAATAAATTCTATAAAAAAAGGGGCCAGAAGCCCCTGATTTTTTCTTTTACGGATCTACTGATTTGCATTCTGTGCCTGGAAGGCATCAAAATCGAAGTGAAGGGTAAATCTCAGTGTATTTGCCAGAGGATTGGCGGCCTGACCTCCCGTAGGAATAAGATAGGAGAAGTCGAGACCAAATACGTTATACCTCAAACCCGCTCCCAGAGTAAAAAATTTGCGGTTACCCTTGAATTTATCTTCATAAAAATAGCCCGCCCTGACGGCAAACTGCTTATCGTACCAGTATTCTACACCCACTGCAAAAGCGAGTTCACGCAACTCTTCTTTGAATCCATTTGGCGCATCATAAAATGATTGCAGCATGCCCATGGGTACACCCACATCATCACTCATCCCTCTGGCAACAATCTGTTTATTGTTATCATCAAGAATGGGTAAGTTTGTATTTGAATCCACGGCATATATAGGAGGTGTGGGAATAAGCAGCTTATTGATGTCCAACATAAAAGACAAACGGTTATAATCATCAATATCGAGCGTGAGTGATGGCCCAACCCTCAGATTGGTAGGAATAAAATCTCTCTCGGTATTGTCGTCGGAGTAACTTATTTTAGAACCTATATTGCTGATATTTAGTCCCCAGGCAAAAAATCCTTCCATATTGGGAAATTCAATATCATGACGTGAATAAAGGGCTATATCCGCAGCAATAGAATTTCCGGGTTTGGTTGATGCACTGCCTGAACTTTGCCCCTGCGTGAGGTTAGAATGTATAAACCGTGCAGAAACAGCACCTGACAAGTTTTTGGTCAGTTTTCGCGCGTATGCACCTGAAAGTGCAAATTCATTTGGTCGATAATTGCCTATGGTTTCTCCAACAATATTGGTAAAGGTTATGTCGCCCAAGGAGAAATAGAGCAATGAACCCGCAATGACCTGATCGTTGGCCAGCTTCCGGTAACCGGTCAGGTAGGCCAGGTTGATGTCGCTAACCAGTGCGCGCAACCATGGGCTGTATGAAAGTGCAAATCCCATCTCATTTTCGATATAAGTATATTTGGCGGGATTCCAATGCAGAGAATTGGCATCTGGCAAACTCGAAACACCAGCTTCTCCCATTCCACCGGAACGCGCGTCGGGTGCTATCTGCAAAAATGGAACTGCACTGGTAATGGTATTCAAATCTTGTCCGATGTAAGTAGAAACAGGCTCATTCTGCGCAAATGCTGAAAAAGAGATAAAAAGCAATAAACCTGATAACAGGTTATACCGCATCAGAATATTTATTCGCATACGAATCATTTTTGTTAAAGGGTGCAAAGTTATTTATATTTTTTTTCAATTGTTCTTTTCAAACGGATTGTGGTGCTGATTATTGCATTTGTATAATTTTATGGACAGCGTTAATGCATGTGAATGCTCCAAAATCATATAAATGCAGTAATAGAAGTTAACACTACCGACCAGCCAACTACTGACAAACTGAGCATTACAAGTAAGTTGGGCCTGCCTGAATAATACTTGGCAGCAATAAAAGTTCCCACAGGAATAGATAACAGTACGGGGGTTAGTATTATAATTCCCGGATATCCAAACCGGTTGCGGAGCTTAATTAACATTCTTTTCTTTTTACTGCTTATATTAACCGTCCTCTTTGCCGGGAAATGAATACCGGTGATTTGCTCGAAAGCCCGGAAATAAAGAGGGAAATTGTTCAGATAAACCCGGATCAAAACTCTGCTCACAAAAAAGAAAAAAAGCACCCCAAGAAGGCCACCTGCGGAAGTATTGAGTAGGGTGTGAAAGTATGAAAACCCAAATAAATAAGAAATGGGAGCAGCAAAAAGAAACTTAACCGCACTCAATAAAACGATGCTTAATTGTTTAATCAGAAAGCCTTGCGTAATCATTTCGGGTTTAAAACTTATAAAGTAAAGATTTTGGGACTGGATGAATCATTAGATAACTTCCAAAAATGAATTTTATTATCTTTAACACCTTATATAAACGTTTTTTTTGTCACTTAGTTTAATGGCTGTTTGGGATAATGTATTTTTCAAAACAATGGCCGCCGATTCTTTCATGTTGCTTATCTTTACCACCCCAACGCTTTATTTGTATGAAAATATTTATTTTGAGTCTTCTGCTTTTACTTAGTGGTGGCATTGTTTGTTCTCAAAAGTTATATCCCAGGGATTACTTCCGTTCTCCAATGGATTTTCCCCTTACCCTTTCGGGCACCTTTGCTGAACTGCGTCCCAACCATTTTCATTCAGGCATCGACATTAAAACCGGTGGCGTAGAGGGTAAGCCTGTTTATGCCTGTGCAGATGGATATGTCAGTCGAATAAAAATATCGCCTTATGGTTTTGGGAAAGCGCTGTATGTAGTTCACCCCAATGGTTATACAACGGTTTATGGTCACTTAAGCGGTTTCAGGAGCGACATAACGACTTATGCCAAACTTCGTCAATACGAACTGGAATCGTTTGATGTAGATTTATTCTTAAAGCCCGGTCAATTAACAGTTAAAAAGGGAGAGGTATTTTGTTATACCGGAAATAGTGGTTCATCCATGGGCCCTCACCTGCACTTTGAAATACGGGATTCTAACACAGAAGAACCCATAGATCCACTACTATTTGGAATGCCGGTCAAAGATTTTATAAGACCAACGCTTAAAGGTTTCAGGATATATGCTGAAGGGGAAAACAGCATGGTGAATGACAGGCGGGGATCAGCTGAGCCGTTATTGGCAGGCTGGGGAGAGGGTTACCATTTCAGGCTGGGAGATACCGTAACTGTGGCAGGTGGCGTCTCTTTTGGTCTTCTCGCCTGGGATCAACTGAATGGAGCATCCAACAAAAATGGTATAAACCGTTTAACCCTAACCATTGATTCGACGATTTTCTTCAATTTTATCGCCCGGCGGTTCAGTTTCAGTGAAACACGGTACCTGAATGCTTTGATTGATTATGCTGAATACCACAAAACAGGACAACGCTACATAAGAACCCGTAAACTTCCCAACAGCAAACTTAGCCTGTATGATAAAATTGAAAGCGAAGGTATTTTTTATCCCGAAGCAGGTAAAACGTATAACATTAAGGTAGAACTGGCCGATGGATCGGATAACATTTCCATACTTAAGTTTAATTTAAGAGGCGAGCCTGTTTCACATACTTTGGATTCACCTGTACTCAAAGGACAGCTATTCAACTATCAGACCCTGAATCGTTTCACAACACCACACCTCAGGATTACGATACCAGAAAATTGTCTTTACGAGAACATTTATTTTGAATACAATGCCGGGGATGCTTTAAAAACCACTTGTGCACCCATTCACACCATACATTCTGCGACTACACCTGTTCATAATTTTTATGAACTATCCATTCGCGTTGATTCAGTCTGGCGAGCATACAAGGACAAATTAACCCTGGTGAGACTCAGCTCAAAAAACAAGCCCACCGCGGTTGGCGGCACTTATGAAAATGGATTTTTAAGCGGAAGGGTGAGGGATTTTGGTCGCTATACGATCATGGCCGATACCATAAATCCAACCATTAAATCCCGCAACATATATGATCAGAAAAAGATTACGGCACAATCAACCATTGAGTTTACGATAAGCGATGACCTTTCAGGAATAAAGAGCTACCGGGCCACGCTGAACGGTGAATGGATATTGATGGATTATGATGCAAAGAAAGGCTTGTTAACCTATGATTTTGATCATCTACTGCGTCCCGGAGCCAATAAGTTTGAACTTGTTGTAATGGATGGCTGCCTGAATACAACTTCTTACCAGGCTACAGTGCTTTATTAGCATATACTTTCAGCGAGGTAAGATTTTCGGAACCTATGGTCACCAGCAGGCCCTGACCTATTTCTCCAAGCCTGACGAGCATTTTGTGTGTGCCCCGGTATTCCACCAACTCACCGGTAAGGCCCAGCAACGGCCCGGCTATTACCTCAACTTCCTGTCCAGGTTTAAACCGCTGATCCGAAACTTCGAGTTCAATTTCCTGATGAAGCAGTCGTTTAACGATGTCAATCTGTTTTTCAGGTATGGGTGCTGCTTTACCTTCAAAGGTGATGAACCTTACCAGATTACCGGCTTCAAGTACCAGACGACAGGCTGAAACCGGTATTCTGACAAAAAGATAAGATTTGAACAATGGTTCATCTACCCATTTCCACCTGTCGCTCCAACGCCGCCGGGTACGCTGCAAAGGCAAATAACATTCGTAACCTGCTTCTGTCAGCTTTTTATAAGAAGTTTTTTCATTTCGCGGTCGCGTATAACAGGCAAACCATTGTAATGTATGGCCATTATCCGTTCCATTCATTTCAATGCTCACGACTATTGAATTTATGCAACAATAAAAATTTTTCCGTCCTTTTTAAATCAGGAAACGGGGGAGTTAACCGGAAATTTATCAATGATGGATTCAGAGGAAACCACACCATGAATAATTTCAAAGCAGGAATAATTTATGGGTTGCATTTCATGAATAGCGAAAGTATCTATAGTGCAGTTTTCAGGCCCTTTCCGGCACCAGGCTAAAAACTGATTGAGTGGTTCAGGTTCCCCTTCTGCGTCTATCAATATACCATCATCAATATACATAGCCTTTCCGAAAATATTGAACTTAACCGCATTCTCAGCAGCCTGAACTCTGAAACCAATCCGCTGCACATTTCCGGTAATGTAAATTTGTATTCTTTTTTTCATAATTCAAAAGTAAACGTTTCCTTCATCAATACTTTTATAAAGCCAAAAATCAGGCAAAATTAACGATTATACATCAAATGAATTGCCACGTTAGCTTAAAAAATTCCTACAATCTGGTCATTAACTCAAGAACAGAAGATCAGGCATAATGTTCATATACAGAATTAGGCATCATTTTTTTTATTTTTATGATTTTTCTATTTTGCTGCTGCAAGTTCAAGCATTTGCTCATAAACCCTAACCCAGCCTTTCCAGCGTTTCTGGTCTGACAGGGATTCATTGTGCCAGAGACTGATAAAGGTACCTCCCACCTTTTTAACTTCATCTACGATTTGCTGAATGGTTTTTAGCGCCTCATCAGCATCCAGGTTCATATAATCTCTAAGCGTACCCTCCATGAGCGCGAACGGATAAACTCTAAGACTGGTTGCCACTTCTGCCTCAAGGTCATACCAAAAGAAAGGGGTACAAATGCCGGCACGAAACCCGGGTTCAGCAGCAAAACCCATGGTAAAATCCATCTGAATATCCTGATCAAGCAACTGACGATAGGTATACGGTAGATTTAATTTTAAGAAATGCTGGCGACTTGCAGTAATTTCCCGCTTAAGCACTCCCGACAACTGATTTATTTCTTTTTTCAGGATTTCAGGATGGTCGTTTGAAACATAACCCGGATGAATGCCAATATGGGCATAATCAGCTAGAGCCTTTACAAGGGTTTGAAAGTCAGCATTATTTACCGGAATATTTTTATCATTTAAACCATAATCGGCAAACAAAATAAAAAACCAGGGTTTGAGTCCATGCGCACTATGTAATTTGTACATCAGGTCATAAGTGTCGAAAGGATCGTTTTGTCTGCCCAGCAATACCCGGGTCCGCATTTTTATTTCCGAAAAATTACCGGTCAGCACATCTTTTAAATACCCTCCAAAAATACGCATCCCTCCTTTGTTTCGGTAGGCCCAGGCAGCATCGATGTCGATGGTGGGAATAAAACGGTAGGTGGTAGGCTGTATGCGTATTCCGGCAAACTTATTTTCCAGCAGTTTACCAAGCGCAAGTGCCCATTTATTGACTACCGGAACCCGCAAAAAGCCTTGCTGTGAAGCCATGGATGAGGATGCGGAAAACCGGTTGTGTTCATCGCGCATATGAGGCAGGTATTCCTCATAACGACTCACCAGATAAAAAGCAGCCGAAAAGAGATCGAAAGGTATATCTGCCGATTTTCCATAAACAGCATAAAATGCACGTGAGTCTTCAAAATCAATAAAGCCGAATTGATGACTGCTTATGGATTTTTCAGTAAGCAAGCCCGCCGACATGATAAAAATTTCCTCTTTCCGCCGTAGCGGTTGAACATCATAACAAAGTACCGGACCCGTATAGTTTTGATACAGTGAAGGATCGCTTGTAAATCCGAAGCTAAGTCCCAACAAATCACCCAATATCAGTTTAAAAATATAGGTGATGCGAGGGGTAATCAAAGGAGTATAAATAAGGAGATTATTCTGCATACTTATCATTATTCGTACCTCAGGGATTCTACCGGATCCAGACTTGCGGCTTTGGTAGCAGGTATATAACCGGATATAATGGCAACCAGAAAACACAAAGTTACTCCCAGTGCCATCCACAACCAGGGTATAATGAAACTTGAGCCAATAAATAGAGAAAGTACATTGCCTATTAATATTCCAAGCACTATTCCAACGATACCACCAAGCTGTCCAATAACAATGGCTTCGGCCAGAAATTGATTGCGGATAGTTTTGCGGGTAGCACCCAGCGCCATTCGGATGCCAATTTCCTGCGTTCGCTCTGTAACAGAAACCAACATGATGTTCATTAATCCAATGGCAGCGCCTATGAGGGTAATGATGCCAATAATGGTGGCTGCCAGGCGGAGGTACTTAAGGTTTTCAAATAACATTTGCGACAGGTTGTCGCTTTTACTGATGTCGAAACTGTTTTCTTCACCCAATTTACCCTCGCGCACAATCCGGAATGCGCCGGTAGCTTCGCCAAGGGCTGCATCAAGCAGGGCGGGATCCTTAACCATAATGTTTATCGAAAACGACATATTGGGTCTGGGAAATGCCTGACGAACATTGGTAATGGGTAATATTACCTGATTGTCGGGATTAAAGCCCATGCTACTTCCCTTGCTCTTCATTACACCAATAATCTGATATTTACCGGGGCCGATGCTGATGATGCGTCCAATTGGATCAATACTTCCTTCAAAGAGTTTGCTCACCACACCTGCGCCAAGAACAGCCACAGGTACTCCATAAATAACTTCATTAGAAGACATATTGCGCCCCTGACCGATTTCGTTGCCTGAGGTAACCACATAGTTTTCGTCAGAACCAATTACAGGTATATTGGGATTTGTTTTGTTGCTGCCGTATTTCAGTGTAGCGGTATTGGTAGCATAGGTAAAAATGGAGGTGTAGGCCGGAAAATCAAATTGTTGCTTAAACGCATTGGCTTCGCGCCATGAAATGGCCCTGAAGTTTCGGGGCCGCAAACTTCTTCCACCCATATGAACCATCATTCCCCGGTTACGGATGGTAATGGTATTGGCACCCATGCTGGCAAAATTTTCGCTCAGATAATATTTTATGGAGTCGATGGAAGTAAGTATACCAACCAGTGCCATAATCCCAAACGAAATAAGCAAAACAGTAAGAATACTGCGTAAAAGATGCGATCTGATTGAATCGAGAGAAATGTTTATGTTTTCACGAAAAAGATCGGCCATGTTTTTATTTTTTTACAAATTTACGCATTGAATGGTCTGCAAATGCAATGGGGGTATTATTTTTATGCATTTATATCAAATAAATCCGCAGCGGCCAGCCAGTAAGCTGAATTCAGCATGAATACCCAAAAATAAAAAAACTCCCCGGGATACCAGGGAGTTGGTCAGCAAAGTCAGATTTTTTTTTAAAGCTTACTGCCGAATGCGAGATCTCCTGCATCACCCAAACCGGGTACAATGTATGCCTGGGCAGTCAATTCATCATCTATGGCACCCACCCACAATGTGATGTCCTTCATGGGAAGGTGACGCTGCATATAATCCACACCCTGAGTGCTGGCAATAAGAGTAACAATATGCGTATGTCTGGGTTTTCCCTTACTCATTAATGCCTTATAGCTGAGTTCAAGAGATGCACCGGTGGCCAGCATGGGGTCAGAAAGAATAAGGATACGATTGGTAAGTTCCGGACCGGACACATATTCTACCTGGATTTTAAACCCACCATCTTTACTGTGTTTGCGATAAGCAGAAACAAAAGCATTTTCAGACCGGTCGAAAGCATTGAGCAGCCCCTGATGCAGGGGAAGGCCCGCCCGCAGAATGGTGGCGAGCACCGGTAGACTTTTAAGAACATTCACTTCGGTACTTCCCAAAGGGGTAATTATCTCTTTGGGAATATATTCGAGCTGCCGGCTGATTTCATAGCCAAAAATTGCTCCGAGCCGTTCCATGTTCTTCCTGAAACGCCAGGGATCACGTTGAATTACAATATCACGAATCTCAGCAATATACTGATTAAAGACGGAATTCTGTTCCCCCAGATTTTTAATCATAAACTCCGGTTATAAAGAAAAATTTTGCACATCGGCAAATATACATATTTTCTCAGCATATGGGTTGATTTTCCATGGATTGTAACAATTATTCGTTAAAAAAATATGAATTTTTATGCCATGTTTGTTTGCAAAACTTCCTGCTGCTGAAGGAATATTCTGATAACGGGATAACGATTTATTATATCGGGGGAAGTGCATGGTTTGTATATGGCAGAGTCATTTACTCACTTTTGGCAAATTTTTCGGGATGATTGGCCATCTTCCGCTGCCTTTTTCTTAAATAGATAATAACGATAGGAATAATGGTGAGTATAGTTCCGGAGGATAATAACAAAACAAACAGGCGGTTAACGCCCAACCATTGAAATTCCCAGGCAAGCAAAACAAAGAGTATGTTTACAAGCATCAGCAAATAGGTAGCGTTTAAATGACAAAAGCCTAGTTTAAGCAGAAAATGGTGCATGTGTGCCCTGTCGGGAGCAAATGGAGTACACTTACGATACAACCTGACTATGAAAAGCCTTAAGGTGTCAAAAAGGGGAATCATCATAATGGCAAAAGAAATGGCCGGTGCTGATTGCACCGTATTCATAGTATTGCCGGGAATGTTTAGTTCATTAAAACGTATGGTCATTACCGTAAGAAAAAATCCAATCAATAATGAACCGGTATCACCCATAAAGATCTTGTATTTTGAATCGAGCAGGTTATACCGGAGAAATGCGAAAAGAACCCCAATCAGACTCAGTCCCATGACTACCAGCCCGGTTTTACCTGCTTTAAAAAACCATTCGGTAAAAAAAACAGTTGAAACAATGGCCAGACCGGCTGCCAGTCCATCAATGCCATCTACCAGGTTGAAAGAGTTGATGATGACCAAAAACAGAAAAATGGTAATGATTAAACTAAGAAAGTAACCAATTTCATAAAATCCAAAAAGTCCATGTAAATGGGTAATTCTAATATCTGCAAACAAAATTATAATGATTGCGGCGGCAATCTGACCTGACATCTTTTTGAGGGGCGTAAGTTCAGTTATGTCATCCTTTAATCCAGTAAAGAAAATAACCATTGCTCCTGCAATGAGATAAGCCGCATTTACAGCCTCCGCGCCTACATTAAAGATAAGCACGGCAATAGAAAATCCGCCAAAAATCGCCATCCCACCCAGGTTAGGAATACTTCCTTTATGAGAAGTTCTGTGGTTAGGCATATCCACAAGGTTCTTTTTCCGGGCAACATCAATAATTACCGGAATTGAGATTAAACCAATGATTAAAGAAAGCAAAAATGCCCCAACCATGCGAACTTCCGGTAAAAACAACCATCGTATCATTCAAAAAAATCCTATTTTCACATTTATAAACATTTCATATTTTCATAAGTTTATCACATTTCTGAAACAAAGTAATGGGTAAATTTTGGCATTCAAACAATAATTTGTTTTCGACGCCTGAATTTCTCAACCCATACCACCCAAAGTGCAAAAATGACCACATAAAAGAAGGTTCTCAATACCCATTCATGGATAAAATCCCAATATTGCGGCCAATGCAATGCCACCAGCGACAATACCACAATCCGGAAAACATTCACGAAGAACATGACTATAAAGCCGGCCGGAATAAACCATAATTTATGTTTCCAGGGACCGGGAAACAGAATAAAAAGTACTGCAATCTGGTAGAACTGTTTTAATCCCGAGCAACCCTCATCAATGGTTACATGACTGCCGTTTGAGAACCACATGGTATTGGGTTCAGAAGTAGTCATGTTGAGCATTAATATGTTTTTGTTAAACCAGTGAGACGAAAGATACACCGCGCGTGCGAGCCTGTCTGCCGTTGAGGTAATTATGGTAAATTGGGTTATCCATCCATAGAAATCCCACCAGAGCATATGAAACACAATGGTGATAAGGGCAAATATTAAAACGTCAACCAACGCGCCCAGTTTATGACGATGGATAAACACATTACACCTTTCATACGCAGTCTGCAGTGATTTCATAGTAAGATGTTTTAGTAAAACTTATCAGCTACCATCGGGCCAAGCCACCGTATAACAAAACAGGGAGAAATTTTCCACAAAAAACTCAATATATTTCGGTTGGGCATTAGAATATTTAATCTGCCAATTTTAACCTGGTCATTACGCAACGGATAAGAAAAATTCCAGTATAATGTGGTATTTTTAACTCCCCATTGCTGTTTATAATAATGTGAGCCGGAGTTTCGGGTACTTCTGCCAAAGCTAAAAGCGTGGCTTTTGCGCTGAATGCTTAGCTTTATGCATTCCCACCATAAAAAATAGCTGGTGTAAAAAGGATTATAATCTTCCAGGGTTGCAAACCAGCAGACTTCAGCAAAATGACCTCTTTTTAGCATGATGGCTCCACCTATTGCTTTACCGTCATGCCTGGCAATAATCACAGTACCATTGTGTCCAAAAGCATCAACCACCCGCTTGTAGAATTTGCGCGACATGGCCGGTGCCCCTAAACGATGCATATTATGAGAAAACACTCCGTAAAACTTATTGACCAGTTCCGATCCACCAATTTCAACTTTAATATTGTGTTTAACGGCTTTGTTTATTTTTCTTCTCACATTGGATGAGAGCCGGGCAAACTGTTCCTCCGGGGAATCGGGCAAAGGCAGCCATGACACAACTTTTACATCGTGATAATAATCGGAAACCCTGGCAAGCAACCTCAGGTGCCACTGCACATCAGGATCAGTGCATGAAAAAGTACGGCCATCATAAATAAATTCAGGCGTAGTTTCTACCTGCTCCGGCACATCATCATGCATCAAGGCATATGAAAAATAAGGCATCGAAACCAGCACATCTCCCATTTTTACCAGCATGATAAATTTCATACCCCTGGGCGTGTGTACCTTGTACCAGGCTGGTTTACCGGCTTTCTCGTAAATTAGTGGCCATTTTATTTTCATAATTAACTTCTTTCCCCGGAATGGTGAGCGGTTGCAATGGTTTCTGGCAGTGGAGGTAAGTTTTTGAACACTCTAAAGGCCATTTTTTGATCTGATGAAAAAACAGCAGCCGCTGTGAGCAGTATAATCAGAAAATCTGTTTTAAAGCTACAGTTAAGGGCATACCATGCCTCCAACTTACCTTTATATGGAGCAATATACAAGCGGTCAAATTCATGGGGATCAATCTGGATATCGTGATAATACTTTTCTTCATCCCTGAAAATCAATGAAGCAATTCCAGTCAGCCCGGGTTTGCATTCATAAAACCTTGCCTGGACTTCGGGACTAAATTTCATAAAATCAACCTTCATCAATGGTCTGGGTCCCACCACCGACATATTGCCGATAAATATATTAATGAGCTGGGGAATCTCGTTAACTTTTGACCCCCTCAGATATTTACCCAGTGGGGTCAATCGCCAGTCATTTTTAACGGTAATGCTACCGGTACCCAGCGAAGGGCTGGCTTTAAGCATGGTGGCAAATTTCCAGATTTTAAAAGGCTGGTTTCTGAATCCAATCCGTTCCTGAAGATAAAAAACATAACCTTCACCGGTAAGCTTTAAGGCGATGGCCAGAGGAATAAAAAAAGGCAAAAACAAGGTCATTCCAACCAGGGAAGCCAATAGATCACCAAATCGTTTTACAAATGGATAAATCATAATTACATTTTTTGATCAAGATTTTTGCCTGTTTCAATGTGATGAAAACCGGGCAAAAAACGGCGCATTACCTGAACAATATCAGCTTTTGTAACATCTTGCAATTCAAGAACATCAGTGAGTTCATTCAACATGGCAGTGATTTCAGCCAGCGGTTTACGGACTGCATTCTTTATTACTCCCAAAGAGGTAAAGGTATCTATGTCCAATTGTTCATCAGTGGTGTAAAATTCTTCATAGGTCTTTTCGCCAGAAGTATCTGATTCAAAGAAAAAAACCGGATAGCTTTTGGGATGTGCATGCATGCGTGTTGCCTCATACCGGGCTTCTTGTTCTGAACCACACACTAAAGGAGTATAGCCCATTTCCCGAATGAAGTCGAGCGTAATGTCCTTAAAATTCATCATTTGAGTTTCAGCCAGGCGGGGAAAAAATATGTCACCTGTCTTTCCCAGAATACACGCCAACAGACAAATCTGCCCCGATTCCTTTGGTGAAACAAAAAAACGTTTGATATCCGAAGGACAGGATAAAGGCTGTTGCTTCATCATGCGTTCAAGATATCCGGCAAGCAGGCTGCCGTTAGAGAATGCCACATTGGCAAACCGGGCAGTGGTAATGTTGAAGCGGTCAGAATAAGAGAGAATTACCTCTTCCATAATTTTTTTGCTTGCACCCATAATGTTTACCGGGTTTGCAGCTTTGTCAGTGGAAACACAGAAAAAATGTTCCGGGGGCTGCTGAGCCAGGGTTTCAAGCAGTTTTACCGCTTTTATGATGTTATTCTGAAGCAAAGCCGTAACTGAAAAATGATCTTTTTCGCTGCGGACATGTTTGTGTGCGGCAAAATTGGCCACAATGTCAAAAGGTCCGGCATCGGCAAGTATCCGGTAAAATATCGGATCATCAAAATTGATTGGATAAGTTTTATAATCGGCAGGAACTGTCAACCCATAAGTACTTCGCAAATCGCGGGTAAGTTCGGTCAGGTAGTTTTCACTTAAATCAACCACAAAAAGTTTAGCAGGATTAAACCGCAGCACTTCCAGGATAAATGATGATCCAATGGTGCCTCCGCCACCGATTACCAGTACTGATTTGTTTTTTATAGCGCGGTGAAGTTCATCACCGGCATTGGCGAGATCCTGTTCAAAAAAACTCTCTTTCCGAAAAGTAATATGAGAAGAGATGAATTGTTCAGTGTTTATCATAGTTTGTGTCTTATCCGCGTTGGATGGTTTCTGTAATGGCTTCCACTACCTTTTGACGTTCGGCCTCGGTGATGTTTGAGCTGGATGGCAGGCACAAACCCAGATCGAAAAGCCGGTTGGAAGTTCCGTTAAGATAAGCCGGGAATTTTTCAAAGATTGGCTGCAGATGCATGGGTTTCCACAATGGCCGGGTTTCTATATCCAGTTCATTCAAAGCATTGTAAATCTTTTCGCGGTTTACCCCCAGAGTTAAATCCGGGTCTATGGTTATCGCGGTAAGCCAATAGTTTGAGAAGAAGCGGTCATCGGGTGCTGTCTGAAATGATATGCCTTCTACTGTGCCAAGGTTTTCCCGATAGAATTCAAAGTTTTCACGCCTTTTAGCCACCCGTTGAGCTATCACCTCCATCTGACCACGACCAATACCGGCGCAAATATTGCTCATGCGGTAATTATAACCAATGTGCGAATGCTGATAATGTGGAGCGGCATCCCGTGCCTGGGTAGCTAAGAACAATGCTTTTCTGCAATAATCCGCTTTGTTTGAAATCAGTGCACCACCCCCTGAGGTGGTGATAATTTTATTACCATTGAAAGAGAGTATGCCCATTTCGCCAAAAGTCCCGGTGGCCTGCCCATCAAAGGTGGAGCCGAGAGATTCAGCAGCATCTTCAATAACCGGCACCTGATAACGCCTGGCAATCTCCATAATTTCATCAATGCGTGCAGGCATACCATACAGATGCACCAAAATAATGGCTTTTGGCATCTTTCCGGATGGCTTACGCTCAGCCAGCGCTTTCTCAAGCAATTCGGGACTCATGTTCCAGGTGGTTGGCTCAGAATCTATAAACACCGGTGTAGCTCCCTGATAAACAATGGGATTGGCCGAAGCTGAAAAGGTAAAGGTGGAGCAAAAAACCTCATCTTCACTGCCCACACCCAAAAGAATGAGGGCCAAATGAATGGCAGATGTGCCAGATGCCAGGCAGGTACAGGCTTTGGCGCCGGTGAATTGCATGATATCGTTTTCGAGGCCGGTAACATTGGGACCCAGCGGGAATACATGGTTGTTCCGGAAAGCTTCTTCAATATATTTCATTTCTTCCCCGCTCATATGGGGAGAAGAGAGCCAGATTTTTTCAGTTGGTTCCATTGTTAGATTTAATCGTTAAAATTCTATTTAGTCATCTTCTGTTTCAAATATCAATAGAGAAATAAAACAATTTTCTTTCCTTTTATAATTCTATAAATTATATAAAAGTATTTAATATTCGAATACTTTTCTCTCAATCCACCGTAAAAGCTTATTGTCTTTAAATTTGCTATAATGTTCTCGTATATAATTTCTGAATGGCAATTGTAATTTACCGATTAAACGGGCCCGGTATGGGAGCCTGAAACCCATTCCGTCCATAACGGCTGTGGTGCAGGGTGCACAAACACCACACGGTCGAATTTTGACAAACGGACGCTTACAAAATGAAGTCATATTAATAATATCTTCCCAGCCTTCTTTGACAGCCATATCATAAATTACTTTTTTTGATAAGTCAATGATGGGATAAGAAAAAAAAGTAAAAACAAGCGAATCCTTGTAAGTAACAAATAATTCCATTTCACCCTCAAGGTAAACAATTGCAACTTCCATGTCATTGATATTGTGTGCCTTACAATAATTTGCCATAAAATAATATTGATCTATCACCTTTATTTCCTTTCTGAGTCTGGCTACTTCAGCGTCAATTTCCTTATTAATGGAAATATGTTTTGCATTAGTGTATATGGTAGGTAAAAAGCGTATTTTAACATCAGGGTATTTTTCGCAAATTTTTCTCCTCATTTTTATCATTGCGTCAATTTCTATTCCGGAAACATTATCTCCAAATATCAAATAATGTGGCTGGACCGTATGATTGGTTTTTCGAAGCAGTTGCACTACCCTGAATGTGGAATCTAATCCACCTGTCCAAAAAATATTTACGACCTTTGCGTCTTTTTTTATATCCATGGTTTGTAAGTTTTACCTTAAATTATAATTCAACAGCTATTTCAGAAACAAAAATTTCATCCATCAATTTACGTTTTTTTTGCTCAAAACAATATAGCTAATTTGCCCACTCTTCCTTAAGTTTTTTCCCAAGCAATGTAAAGGTTATAATCTTAATATCAAGCCAAAACGACATACGTTTTACATAATTATTGTTCAGGCGGACTTTTTCAGGATACAAAACATGGTCATTATAATAGATGGGGTCTTCCTGAAGGGCGAGTAATTCTTCTTCATTTGAAAATTTCAGGCTGGCAGTACCTGTAAGTCCCGGTCTTATGGTCAGTAAAAGTCGGTCATCCCCTTCAAGCTTATCGGCATATCCGGGCACATCAGGGCGGGGTCCCACAAAACTCATATCTCCCTTGAATATGTTCCAGAGTTCCGGAAGCTCATCCAGTTTATACTTCCGTAAGGTCTGCCCTAAGGGAGTAATCCTGGATTCTCCTTTCACGGAAATGGTACTGCCTCCATGATTTACCTTCATGGTGCGGAATTTAACCATTCTAAAAAGCTTTGCATCCTTACCGACCCGTTGTTGTTTAAAGAAAATGGGGCCGGGCATTTTAATCTTAATGAGAATAGCAACAACAATAAACACAGGCAATAATAAAAGCATTCCAAAAAAAGAAGCCATAATATCGAAGAGTCTTTTTAGCATAAGAATTGGAAAAGGGTTATAGTTTAAATCGTTCCAGCAACTGAAAATTCAGTATCTTAAGGTATTCACTGAGTGTATATTGAATGTCTTCGCGTCTTTTCCACCACCCTTCAGGGTTATAGGAGGTATAAATACTGGGACTTACCATAACAGTAAATTTGCGCTTTTTGTTTTTCAGTGCTTGTTTAAATATCATTGAAGCCCGTCTCGCATGGGGTGAGGAGCTTACTACAATTAAGGTATCGATGTATGGTTCTTTCAACAAAAAATTCCGAATCAGGATGGCTTCATTTTGTGTACTTCGGGCAGGGCCCGGAACTTTTATAATGTGCTCCTCTAATATTCCTAAACCATTCAATGCTTCAATAAACTGCTCTGAGTTGCTTTTAAGCACAACTCCTCTACGCTTCAAAGCCTTGAATCCTTCCATACCTTCCTCAACCAATAAAACGTTGGGAGCCCATCCCTTCTGATACAAATCGTTGGTCTGCAAGGCCCTGTCTGCAATGGATCCCATCAGTACTACCAGAGCATCGGCTTTGGCCAGTTTATCCGTTTTAACCAGAAAGTAACCGGCATTTGCAATGAGCCAAATGAGCAGAACAATGGCCGAAACAAGAGCGAAAATCAACAAAAGCCGGCTAAGCTTCATACCTGATTTACAAGGGTTCAATTTATACCGGGTATATTTTCCTGAGCAGCACCATGGTTTTGTCCACCACATAACCGTAGTCATGAATCGACTCGTTCAGTTCAGCAATGTTTAAACCGCTACTTACGGCCTCAATGTGACTGACCTTTTGCGCAACGAGATGTTCAATCACCGCAGTCTCAAGCATGGCACTGAATGCATGTTGATCGTGCGATTTAGATACATAACTATAAAAATACAACACGTGATTTTTGCTTTTAAATTTACCGGTTCTGAATGCTACCAATTCTTCTGTATGGTGGTTGATAAGTCCCAGAACAAACTCACTCGGGAAGCGCCGGAAGGAGCGTCGGATATATAATTCGAGCCGTTTTTTGGCTATCTCTGCCGGAATATAAGGATCTATGCTGAAGCGGTCATCACAATTGTGGGCATACATCATGGCAATGGCCTGATCCAGATATTCATCTCCGGCAATCAGCTCAATCCGATAAGGGAAATAAGATTTTGAAGAGGCAGAAAGCTGACTCGTGCGCAGGTGTTTAAATAGTCTGAATTCTACGAACCTGAAGCCGATATCTTCATAGTCCCCAATTGCTTTCAAATCCGTGGAGCTGACCATTACCTGGACATAACCCGGATTTTGTTCTTTGATAAAGTTCGGTTCAAATTCAGCATATTCTGCCGGAGGGGTATTGGCTTCTATCGAAAACACCGGATAGCCCAGCAATTTGGATTCAACTTCCAGTTTATTGTATTCTACCTGCATTTGCGACATACTCATCATCTGCTTTATTTTGGAATTGCCATTACTTTCTCTTTGAACCTGTGGAATACCACGGAATCATCATTCACATTTTTATCAAGCACCATTCCTGCAGCAATTTTATTGCGGTTGCCTACTTTTATCAGTGGAATGGTTGCACTGTTGATGCCAAAAAGGTTTTCATCGCCAATGGTGGTAAAACCCGAAAAGCAAACATTGGGGCTGATAAAATTATATTTTCCCAGGTGTGTATCATGACCCAGGCTGCAACGTGAATTAATCAGGGTAAAATCACCAATCCTGGCATTTGGGCCGATATTGGCCATGGGGCCAATAACCACGCCCATGCCAATGGTTGCAGACGGAGAAATATAAGCTGTAGGATGGATCAACTTCGCAAAAACAGCGCCCTGTGCCTGGTATTGTTCCACAAAACGTTTGCGGTAGAGCAGATTGGCAATCCCCATAATATAGTGACAATCTTTTCTGATGATGTGATCGCGTACACCGCCCAACAAAGGTGCAGAAAGCATGTAATTTGCATAATTGTCCGGATTATCATCCAAAAAACCGATCACTTTAAATTCCTGGCTTCCTTTAAGTTGGTTGGCATAGCTTATGTATTCGTCAAGTTCGGCACCATGCCCTCCAGAACCTACAATGATGATTTCAATCATATCAAACGACAGATATTAAATGAACTTTTTATTGGCTTATTATCGGGCGGTATAGCCCCCATCCACCACCAGATTGGTTCCCGTTACCCAACGCGCAGCATCAGAAAGCAGGAAAATACAGGCATTGGCCACATCTTCCGGCTTACCCAACCCCAGCGGGTGAAGACTTTTAACGCGGTTCAGCGATTCTTCATCCTGACTATAAACGGCACTTTGCGACATAGGTGTTACCACCACACCGGGAGAAATGGTATTTACGCGGACATTCCGGGTAGCCAGTTCAAGCGCCAGTGATCTGGCTCCTGCGATAAGGGCACCTTTGGTAAGACTGTAAATCGTCTTTCCCATCTCTCCCACCATACCCATAACGGATGAAAGGAAGATAACGCTTGCTCCATCATTGTTCTGAGCAGCATGTTTGATGAAAAGTTTGGTAAGCTGAATGGCACTGTGAACATTCGTTCTGAAAAAGTGATCCATCTTTTCGGGAGAAAGCAATTTCAAGGGCAAAGTTGTGGAAATACCGGCGGCATTCACCAATCCATGCAAAGAGCCAACCTGCGAAACAGCCTCTTTCAGCATTTTTCCTACAACATCATAATCCAGGAGATCAACGGCATAAACCAGATGCAAATCGGGTGAATTTATTGCTGCGAGGGTTTGCTGAAGCCGGGTTTCATCCCTCCCCAGCAGAACCACCCTTGCCCCTGCCCTGCTGCATGAAATGGCTGTTTGCCGGCCAATGCCCGAAGAAGCTCCGGTAACAAGGATGGTTTTTCCATCTAAAGAAAATGGATTCTCCATGTTAAATTTCAACCAGGGGTAAGATGAAAGGATTGTTGATGGGAATGGTTGCAGACCCCAATGATAGGCCAACTCCAAATCCTGAAATAAGCAATTGTTTGGGTTCCTTCAGCTTATCATCCAGTTCAGTGACCATTGTTAATGGAATTGACACCGAGCTGGTATTCCCAAAGCGATGCAGGCAGTAAGGAACTTTCTCTGCATCCAGCTTAAGTTTGCGGATAAGGTGATCGTTCATGAAGCGGTTGGCCTGATGAAAAACAAAATAGTCAATATTCTCCTTTTGCATTCCGGCAAGGCCAAGTGTGTCCTTAACCGATCTGGGCACTTGAGTTATCACGAATTCAAACACCCCTGCTCCATCCATATACCCTTGCTCATCGCTGTGAAAGCCACCATCATCCTGAAGTTTTTCAATATAGGAATCCGGGGTGCTGGGATTGCGGTAACCTCCGGATTTAGCCATAATGTAATTGCCTTTTTCCCCGTCTGAATCGAGTTTAAATACACTTTCACCCAGGGTTGAATCCTTTGAAATCATGAAAGCAGTAGCAGCATCTCCAAACAGGAAACCCGTCTGGCGGTCTTTGAAGGAATATACTTTCGACCGGGTTTCTGCATTGATCAACATTACATTTCGTATGGCAGGCTGGGCCGCCAGAGTATAGGCCAGATTGAGACCGAAAACAAAACCAGAGCAACCCAGATTTATATCAAAAGCAGCACAGGATTTGGGTAAATTGAGGCGTGACTGCATTAAGATACCCGTGGCTGGCATACGGTAATCGGGCGTTTGGGTCACGAATATAAGCACATCGGTGTGCTCGGGCTCAAACTGACCCGAAGAAAGCAACTTAGTGGCTGCGGCATAAGCCAGATCAGAGGCACAGGTATCGGAACCAGCAATCCGCCTTTCAAAAATACCGGTTTTGTCCACTATTGCTTTTGCGTCTTCGGGGCTAAAATTGGGATTATCGGTGTAGTTGTTATACACCTCTTTGGGCACCGCCGCAGCCATACCTGAAATCCCCACACCATGATGTTTGAAAACAGCCATTGGTAAAAAGTTTAGGAATTATTTTTAATATAGTCAATGATGTCCTGCACGGTGTTCATTTTACCAAATTCGTCGCGTGGAATCACGATGCCATATTCTTCATCTACAAATGAAATCAGCGATAAATAGGCCAGAGAATCCCAGTTTTCATATTCACGAAATTTGTCGGCCGGTTTCACAGTAGTCTCCATTTCAAGGAGTTCGGTAAGTTGTTCTAAAAAGTTTGTTTCCATGGGTTGGTTTTTAAAGTGTGAAAATAGAGAAAATTGCTTAAAAATACATTGTTGAACATTAAAATTCAAAAGATTTTAGCCGGTTTACAATGCTGACAGAAAAGTGAGCAAAAAGTAATTACCCAGATGCTTTCAGGAATCATAATCTTGAAAGGTATGGTGAGATTCATAAAAAGTAAATTGTTCATTTCTGAAAATCATCGTTTCCTTTAAAGGCTTCCGCGGTCACTTCACCTTCCTGGTTTACACCTTCCCTTAGAATAACCTTTTTAACTGTTAAAAGTATGATCTTTACATCGAAAATAAAACTGATGTGCTCGACATAGTAAACATCATAGGCGAATTTTTCGTCCCAGGTAAGCTTATTGCGCCCATTCACCTGTGCCCAGCCGGTTATGCCTGGCAATACCAAATGGCGACGTTTCTGAAAATCATTATAATAAGATAAATACTTTACCAGTAAAGGTCGCGGGCCAACTATACTCATATCTCCAATCAATATATTTATTAACTGAGGCAATTCATCCAGTGAGGTAGACCTGATAAACTGACCAATCTTTAAAATACGCTGATCATCCGGCAGCAAACCGCCTTGCTCATCAGTTTGATCACTCAGAGTTTTAAATTTTATCAGCTTAAAAACTTTGCCATTTTTTCCAGGTCTTTCCTGTACAAAGAAAGGGTTCCCACGGTTTGCAACAGTTAATAAAACCATTAGCACAATAAAGAAAGGCGAAAAGAGGATTAAAGCTACTGTGGCCAGACAGACATCCAAAAATCTTTTCAAATATTTGTAGTAAAACGAGTTCATTATGAAAAAAAATAGGTGCTATTCAATAACTCTAACGATCATAAATGCCTCGGCATAATGATAACCGACTGTTGACCCCCTGAATTTTGAAAGTGCTTCCAGCGCCTCAAGGGACCGCGAACTGGGATACTCCCTGAGCTGGCTTTTGAAGCACTTCATGGCTTCTATTTTCGTATTGAAATAATCAGTAATATCCACAAAGAAGTTAGGAATAAATACATCATTGCTGAAGGGATGTGCCCATTCGGTTTCTGAAAGTGTTTCAAAACAATAAATTTCCTTTACTGTGCAGGCATTAATGGGCCGTGCAGCCACCATTGCTGCTTTAAACACCACACTGTGATCGTTGTGGATGTCTCCCTTATGCGGCAGAAAAAGCTTCTCTATTTGCCACTCTTTAAGCACCTTTTCTATGGCTCTGGCTATTTCGGAAATAGACACCAGATCAAGTTCCGGGGCAGGAAAATCAAGGAAACGGGTATCAGTCACTCCAATTATTTTTTGTGCTTCTCTGGCCTCCCGCCTTACATTGTCAATTTTATCCGGACCATATAAGTGTGAGACGCCGCGCGACATAATTAAAACATGCACCTTATTGCCGGTACTGGCGTATTTGGTCATTACTCCACCGCAGCCTAAAACCTCATCATCCGGATGGGGCGCGATTACAAGAATATTCTTACCCGTGTTCATATTTATTATTTTAAGAGTCTAACTATTTTGGTTCGCAATGACATTTCAGCAAAAGTAATGAAACTATACCCGGCATTTCTAAAAGCTTTTTGGGCGGCTATATCATCTTCAGTGGTATAGGTCCAAATGGTAATGTTTTTATCCGGGTATAACAATGGAATTAGAGAAAGTACTTGTGAAAAAACTCCCTGTCCTCGGTAGGATGCATGGGTTACACATGGACCCACCTGCACATCCCCTTTCTTCATAAATGGAAAGCGAAATACCTTTGGAGTCAAATAAGAGTAATGGACTACTGTTTTGTCATCCATCAAGACCAATACAGTGTAATGACCAAGACTAAAGAGAAACCAAAACAAATTGACTAAGGGTGAAAGGCCATATTTACCCCAGTCACCTAATCCTGGTTTATACTTTATTAGTGTGTATCCGATATAACTCGACGGCCAGGTTATGAAACCCTCTTCAGGAGATTGTTTGGAATAAATCAATAGCTTTCGTTTCATGCCCGGAGTTGTTATTCTTAACCTTTTAAAATTTGCTTCATATTTTGATAGACATGATCCAGGGTTTTCTTTCCATAACGCTGGTCGACAGGCAAAGGAATCATATAACGTGATAACCAACCTTCAAATGAATCCACAGCCACCTCCTTTAATACTGAATTCCATCTTCTACCTGTAAAAATTTGTCTTTTATTCAGTTCATCAACCATCGAAGCTTGTTCAATTACTAAGGGATAAAACATGGGGACACATGAATCATCGTAATGACGAAAAACATCAAGCATATTCATTTCTTTATATTGACCATGTGCATATTCAAAATTCCTTCTCCGGGCATCACGAATTCGTTGATAATTAATTCCATTCAGAAGTGCTTTCGTCAAATTTGACATGTTCAGTATATCTGCATTATCAATTCTCTCCTCATTTTTCATTCTTTCTTTATACGAAGCACTACATCCGACCTCATGACGTTCCAACAAAAACAGGGAAGTGGCGGAAGAAAAATCCTGTGGGTAATTCATGGTATTTTTTTTAGCCGAAGGTCCTACAACATAGCAACCATCAGGAACACCAAAAAATTTTCGGGCAGAATAAACATTGTAACAATCCTCGATGGGCGGATTATAAAATGCCGGGCCATTATCGATAATGACATGTTGATATTTTTCACTTATTTCTTTCAAAAAATCATGTGAAAATATTCCAAAATAATTCACCAATAAAACCGCGCCATCATCCGCAATATTTTCTAACTCAGGATTGAATAAATTGTTCAGATAGTATTTTTCAATTTTAACACCTTTTTTTTGTAGAAAATCATTTACAGTCGGACATTGATAATAGGGCATATAAATTTTCTCACATCCCATCAACTGTAGCGCGTGATAGATTCCGGCCCTGGCTGAGTTTAACCTGGCAACATTCTCATCATCAGGAAAATATTCCCCCGTATTCTCAATGTCAAGCTCAATAAAACTACCTATTTCCATGACCTATTATTTTTGATTTGACAGCACCTTTTCCCAGTTGTATCCGCAATTCATCAAATAATCAATGATGGTTACATTGGATTGAAAATCGCCCCACAATTGCGGATATTCAAATACTTTAAAGCTGGAATACCTGAGCTCCAGACTATTTTCTTTGAAGTTATCCTCATTTTGGTATGCCTTAGCTCCTGTTCCTGAATAATAAATACTTCCCTTCAGTGCAATACAAATATCGATGATTTTTTGTTCGCGTACTGATTCGATATTTAAATCGGATGAATTCACAAACCGGGTTACAATTCCCAGTTTTTTACAAATAAAAGCAATCATCTCACTGTTAAACAGAGCTAAATTAGAGAAATCATCATTATAAAACAAGCTTAAATCATTGAATACTTCCTCGAAATAGGGACTTCTTTTATAATTGGCAATAAATGTCTTTAAATGTTTTTCCTTCCAGTCCACGTCATCATTTATCCACACTTTATTTATATTGTCTTTGAAATTTTTGCGAACAGGAATCTTTAACCGAAATGGCCCCTGTGATGTCTTAATATAGTGGTAGTTATGCATGCCCTGATTAGAGAATTGCACATCATCCAGAAACACAAAAATATCAGACTGATAAATTTTATAAAAATACCCCAGCCATGGTATAAAATTGGGCTGATGTATTGAAATAATATTTCCTGTTTTTTCCATCTCAGGCTTTACGATAAATGTTATCTGTTTTAAAAAACATAAGAAAAGAGGCGAAAAAGAGTTTCAAATCAAACATAAACGATTGATTGTGAACATATTCCACATCTATGGGAATATTAATATCCCAATCGTGCACTTCACGGCAACGGACCTGAGCCAGACCACTTATGCCAGGTTTTACGAGAAACCTTTGCTTTTCAAAGTCATTATATTCATCTATTTTCTTGGGGAAATGGACTACTGGCGGACGCGGGCCTATAAAACTCATCTCACCCTTAATGATGTTAAAAATTTGAGGCAATTCATCAATACTGGTCTTGCGGATAAAAGCCCCCACCTTTGTGATGCGGGGATCGTTTTCATAAAGTTTATCACTTTTGTTTAAATCCGCTTGTTTGGTAATCATCGAACGAAACTTGATGATTTTAAACACCTTCCCGTTTTTGCCCAGCCGAGGCTGCAGAAAAAAGGCAGGACCGGAAGAGTCAATCTTAATGGCTACAGCCACCAGAATTAGTAGTGGCCAAAGCAGTAGAAGTGCGAGAATTCCAATCAGTATGTCAGCAAGGGGTTTAATGATATTTTTATACATACAATTTTTTATTAACTTGATTATCTTTGATTGGCAGAGAAATGATTGGCAATTATATTATAAGATTGATTGATGGTATAATTCTTCAGGAGGAAGTCATATCCATTCTGCCCCAAATCTTTAAGACTTATATCTTTGGAAAGCAAAAATTCGATTTTGTTGTGGAAATCAGTTGCATCGCCATGTAGTGTCCAATAACCAAAATTATTCTCGGTAATGATGCTCCCGATATCGGTAACCCTATCCGTAGCAGCCAAAACCGGTTTTTTTTGTTCCATATAGGAAAGCATCCGTGAAGGAAAATTAGGCACGGTAAAATAACTATTCAGGAAAATGAGACCTACATCACATAATGCCACCATCACATCAAACTCATCCTTAGGCACTTGTTTAAACAACAACGCATTTCCGATGCTATGTTCTTTGATGAAGCGGTCTATTTGGTTAAAGGCTGAACCCGCTCCCACGGTAATAAAGAAAACCCGCTCATCCTCAGCTTTCATTTTCATAACCTCGAGATAAAATTCAATCCCCTGTGATTTGCCA
Organism: Bacteroidales bacterium UBA5281; assembly: GCA_002410555.1. Lineage (GTDB taxonomy): Bacteria > Bacteroidota > Bacteroidia > Bacteroidales > Lentimicrobiaceae > Lentimicrobium. The sequence goes on from DHSR01000019.1 coordinate 48,571, forward strand.
AGGTTACCTCCGTATATAAAAATAAGCGCATTCACAGGTATGCCATGCTTTTTGCGAAATGCTACCTTCTGATCGGCGGTAACAAGCATTCCGACCGGCTCAATGCTGTTGGGATTAACTTCTATTTTGTTTTCAGGAATGTCTGGATTGTGTTTCAGCAAATAATTCACATTGGCCTCCGACATGCAGCCGATATGATCTGAAAGCCCGTACAATTTCTTTTCCTGCTTACGGAAGTACCTGTAAATGAAACTTTTGTCACTGAACACTTTATCATCCACAGCGGCCTGAGGATAAATATCCTTCAATAAGAGATAAGACTTCGCGTCATCACGATGCTTAATGAATTTAACCACTCTTGAAATATTGATGGGTGGAGTAGAATATAGGATAAGATCAAATTCCACATCCCCAAAATACTTTTTAATGCCTTGTATAAACTGAAATTCGAGCATCAGATAAGCCAATCCCTTTTCAAGAACACCCGATTGCTGAAGATTGAGGGTTTTTAATTTTAAAAGCGTAAGATTTCCTTGCTCAAGCAGGCTGGTACTTTTCTTAAATTTCCGCTCCATGGGCGAAATCACATACATCTTATGCCCTTCACTGCAAAACTTCCGCACCAGATCAGGATAAATGCCCCGGTCATTGATGCTGGTGAAACGGGAAAGGGTGAGGAAGAGAATGTACATTTTGAATGAGTGATCTGTGATCTGTGATCAGTTTGGAATGTTTAAATTTTTATCGATTGATTTCTTAAGTCCAACGGTCATTTTTCTAATTATGACCAAATCAGTAAGCAATTTTTCAAAATGTATTTCATTCAAATAGTCCAAATTTTTGGAAATAATCAATTGGGTTTCCAGTTCAGCGAGAGAACCCAGGGTAATAGATAAAAAGTGAGAAAATTCTTTTGTAGAAGTTCTTGCTGCACCTTCAGCAATGTTTGATGGAATAGAAACTGCTGATCTTCGAATTTGATTCGTAATACCATAAATTTCACTTTTAGGAAAAGATTCAGTTGATTTATAAATTAATGTAACGAACTGAATTGCATTCTTCCAAACATCTAAATCATGGTGTGTTCTCATTTTTTTATCTTTTATAAATGATCAATAAATAATGATGGGTGATCTAAGATGGGCGATCCGCGGGCCGATTGCTGTTGGTTTATAACAGATTACTGATCACAGATTACAGATTACAGATCACTCCCTCCAAACTACCCTCCTAACATAATCCGTATAACTCAAAATAATCCGTACCACTTTATCCGACACATTCGGCATGGAATAATCGGCCACCTGTCTGAATGCCTGGTCTTTAACAGATTGATCCGATAACTGCATCAACCCCTGCATCACCCGTTCGGGATTCAGGCCAACCATCATAACGGATGCTTCTTCCATGGCTTCGGGGCGCTCATGGGCTTCACGGATGTTCAATGCCCTGAAATTCAGGATGGATGACTCCTCACTAATGGTTCCACTATCAGATAGTACTGCCCTGGCGTTCATTTGCAGATGGATATAATCGGTGAGGCCAAAAGGTTTCATCAATTGTACCAGTGGATTAAACTGAATGCCTTCTTTTTCAATGCGGTTGCGGGTGCGCGGGTGGGTCGTTACAATTACCGGTAAACCGTGGCTTTCTGCGAGCTGATTTAATATAACAATGAGGTTGGCGAAATTTTTATCAGACGAAATATTTTCTTCCCGGTGAGCCGAAACTACAAAATACTGATCCTTAGTGAGATTCAGTTGTTTCATAATTACCGATTGCTCAATCCGGGGCAGATAATGATGCAATACCTCGAACATGGGGCTGCCGGTTTTGATGATTCTGTCAGGAGGAAGTCCTTCCTGCAAAAGATATTCACGCGCTATATCACTGTATGTCAAATTAATATCACTGATGTGATCTACGATCTTCCGATTTGTTTCCTCAGGTACCCTTTGGTCAAAACAGCGGTTGCCGGCTTCCATATGAAATATTGGAATATGTCGTTTTTTGGCAGGGATGGCACACAGGCAACTGTTGGTATCACCCAGCACCAGGAAGGCATCGGGATTTTCCCGCTCAAGCACCGGATCTATATTGATGAGAATCTGACCAATGGTTTCTGTGGCATTTTTTCCCGCGGCATTCAGATAATGATCAGGATTTCTCAGGCCCAGGTCCTTGAAAAAGATTTCATTCAATTCATAATCGTAATTCTGACCGGTATGCACCAATACATGTTCTATGGCCGGGCTTTCATCCAGTTTGGCCAATACTCTGGATAAGCGGATAATCTCCGGCCGGGTGCCAACGACAGTCAAAACTTTTAATTTCTTCATTTCTTATTTATTTATTGATTTAAGCTCATTTCTATACTATGCCCATCAATGCCTTTGAGTGCACAACCCGAAAAATATAAAGACCTGGTTTCCTTAGTCCTGTTTTCAGGAAAATAACATTGTCCAAACTGGAAATAGCGGTGGTCAAATTTATCCTTTCTGAACTTTTGAATGATTTCAGCCTGACCGGATGCCGGATCAACCCTCCAAAGATAGGAGTGCTCATCGGTATTTATCACCGAAGGCTCAACAGTTGTATTGAAAAACAGCAAGGGTCCACTCTTGGTGGCATTAATTACAGAACCCTGAACTTTTGCAAGAGAACGGATTTCGAGGGTTTCCCTGTTGAACACCTTAAGCCGGTTTTGTTCCAGTTCAGAATCCGTTCCGTAGAAAATCTCATTTTCCGTAAAAAGCAGTTTACACGTTCTGAATTTCTGTCCTCCTCTGAAAACTTCTGTAAAAGAGGTAAATTTATCTTCTGTAAAGCCGATAATGCATTCATTTTCCAGATCACCGGTGGTTACCCACAATCTTTTGGTGAAGGCATCGAAATGGATACCATGAATATGCCGTATGGAGCCGGGCGCAAAAGTATAGGCTATCTGCCAGGTGTCACCGCTGTCAGAAGATTGGTAAATATGCACTTTATCCCGTTCGGCATTGTGGAAATATTCACCGAAATAGATATTCCCTCCGGCATCTTCTGCAAAATTCATAGGTCGGGTGCCCCGGGTGATGTCAAAACATTTTTTAAATTTTGCTTCTCCGGGATTCAATTTAAAGATGCCTTTCCGTGCAATGGCGAGCAGGGTCCCGTTTGAAAGCGTTTTCATAAAATAAATTTCCAACCTCAACAAACGGGCAATCAGCCTGAAATGAGCCAATAGTCTATTGGTGAATTCAGGAATAGCAGCTACGGTTTTCCATTTACCATCAGGAAGCAACTTTTTCATCACTTTATAACCCCTGGAAGCAAGAAGAAAATCTTCTCCGACTTCAAGCATTTTAAGCCCTTTATGCAAATGCAGCTTTGGATAATCTTGCTTCATGCTTTTTCAAACTTTTTCGAAATAGGTATCCGCGTCTTCGGGATTGAAAAATTCATTGATCCAGAAAATGGTGTATAATTCGTCCTCTCCGATATTCGTAATGTTGTGGGTATGCCAGATGGGCATATCAACATATGCGGGCTGCCTGCCATCTAATTCAAAGGTGATAACTTTATCTGTACCTATCCGGCGAAGTTCAATTTGAGCTCTGCCTTTAATTACTGCAAACCGCTCTGCTTTGCGCGTATGGAAGTGATTGCCGCGGGTAATGCCAGGAACCGTCGTTGAAAAACTTACCTGTCCCCCGCTGTTGAGTTTGATGGTTTCCACAAAGCTGCCTCGGTTATCAGTATTGAGTTTCAAGTGGAAAGGGAAGAAAGATTCGTGATCAATGTAACAGAGAAAGGTATTGAAAAGGTTGCGCTCAAAGGGATTATCCAGGTTTGGGATTACACCCTTATCAAAGTAGCTTTCCTTAAAGTTTTGGAGTTTTTGCACTAATTCCGATACTTTGATGGTGGCAGTATGTTCGATGAAAATGGCATCAGCACGACCGCTTGCTTTTTCACAACTCATTGCTTCAATATGTCCGATGATTTCACTTACCAACTCTCCAACATAAATCAGTTTGATTTCTCCGTCTGTTTCAATCTTTGGTGTTTCATTGTGCGTAAGCTGATGGCAAAAGGTGGCCACAACCGAATTGTAATAGGGATGACCAAATGGACCAAAAACATTGGGGATAATAAAGCCGGTGAAGTTTCCGCTGTTTTTCATTGCCCACTGTTCCAAAAGTTCACGCCCCTCTTTCTTGGATTTTCCATAAAGATTGTCGCGTTCTTCCTGGGTGCTGGACGAAAAAAGGATATGTGGTGTGGCTCCACTAGCTTCGCAGGCGGCAACCAATTGTTTGACAAGCTCGATATTGGTATTATAGAGCACTTCGGGATTATTGTGGCGGTTCATGGCAGCCAGGTGAACGATGGCATCGCAGGATTGAACGAAAGTTTTTAATTTTTCGCTATCCTGAAAGTAATCATCCTGGAAATGAATTCTTTCAAACCGCTCAGGATACAAGCCTAAGGTATTGTACAAATATGTTCCGACAAAGCCTGCCTGGCCGGTTATTCCAACTTTAATCATTGATTGGTGATTGGGGATTGGTGATTGGTGATTGGTGATTGGTGACTAGTGATTGGTAACTTGTTATTGGTGACTCGAGATTGATGACTGAAAATTAGAGCTAACCACTATTCACTATTCACTATTCACTATTCACTATTCACTATTTCACTATTCACTATTCACTATTCACTATTTACTATTTACTATTTACTATTTATTATTTACTATTTACTATTTGCTACTCACTACTCACTATTTTTTTGTTTTTTAATGAACTTAATAAGTCCTTGAATCATTCTGGAGATCGAGTTTAATTCATTGGTTAATTCCTGCGACTTTTCATCATCAATAAAACCAAGCATTTTTGAGATTATCAACTGAGTTTCAAGTTCTGCCCCACTTCCTAAAGCAACATAAAGGAATTGGATAAATTCTTTATCATGGTTTTGAGCAGCACCTTCTGCAATATTTGAAGGAATTGATACAGCAGCCCGCCGAATTTGTGAAGTTAATCCATATATCTGCTCCTTAGGAAATGAAGAAGTGATTTTATAAATCGAAGCAACCAGCTCAATTGATTTCTTCCAAGCATCTAAATCTTTATGCGTTTTCATATTTTGGTTTCTGGTGATTTGTAACTGGTGATTGGT
>DHSR01000019.1:54019-84127 GCA_002410555.1 Bacteroidales bacterium UBA5281
GTGATTGGTGATTGGTGATTGGTTATTGGTAATTGGTGATTGGTGATTGGTCATTGGTGATTGGTGATTGGTGACTTGTAATTGGTGACTGAAAATTAGAGCTAATCACTATTCACTATTTACTAATTACTATTTACTATTTACTATTTACTATTTACTAATCACGATTCACTAATCACTAATCACGTCTTCCTGAACAAGAGGCAATTTTAGCAACAACTCCTTCATTCCTTCTACATCTAATCTCCGGGTGTTGTGCGAATGATAATCATCAAATTCGGCGATTTCTTCTTTGCCTTCCACAAAGTATTTATCATAATTCAGGTCGCGGTTATCGGCCGGGACCCGGAAATAATTGCCAGCATCTTTTGCCTTTGCCATTTCTTCACGGGTAACAAGTGTTTCATATAATTTTTCTCCATGGCGGGTTCCTATGGTACGAACGGGTGTATCAGTTTTATAAATTAATTTTAAAGCTTCTGCCAATACGCTCAATGTAGCAGCAGGAGCTTTCTGCACAAACAAATCACCGCTTTCTCCATGCTGAAATGCATATAGAACCAGGTCTACTGCATCATTGAGCGTCATCATAAAGCGGGTCATGTTTGCATCGGTGAGGGTGATTTCCTTCCCTGCCTTTATCTGATCTACCCATAGGGGGATAACCGAACCGCGGCTGGCCATCACATTACCGTATCGGGTGCAGCAAATTGTAGTGGTAGGATGATCACCCAGAGATCGCGCTTTGGCAATAGCCACTTTTTCCATCATGGCCTTGCTAATGCCCATAGCATTGATGGGATAGGCTGCCTTATCCGTGCTAAGTACCACTACATTCTTTACGCCGTGCTGTATGGCCGAATCAAGCACATTCTCCGTTCCAAAAACATTGGTCCTTACTGCCTGTATTGGGAAAAACTCACATGAGGGCACCTGTTTGAGGGCTGCAGCGTGAAAAATTAAATCAACGCCAATCATGGCACCATCTATACTGCGCTTATCGCGGACATCCCCGATATAAAACTTTACCTTGGGGTTGTTAAGCCGGTGGCGCATATCGTCCTGTTTCTTCTCATCGCGACTGAAAATGCGGATTTCTTTAATGTCGGTATCAAGAAAACGATCAAGTACCGCATTTCCGAAGGAGCCGGTACCACCGGTGATTAAGAGTGTTTTATTTTTGAACATAATGTTGTTTTGTTTTACAAAGTATCATAGAGAATAATATTTCACAGTGTTTCACAGTGTATGACACAGAGTTTCGCAGAGTTTTTTATTTTTTTTTAAATTTTCACTGTGTAACTCTGTGCAACCAAAAAATTCACTTTGCAACTCTGTTTCACAGTAAAGATTCGTACAATGAAAGGTATTCAAGATATTTATTGTCCTTGTTGAAATGCTGTTCAGCGCGGCTACGGCAACTAATCAAATAGTGAGGTTTGCCCCGTTGAATTACTTCTTTTATACGGGCTACCAGGCCGGTGGTATCTCCCACAGCAACTACAAAGCCGGTGTTTTCATCCAGCGCTTCCGGACTACCTCCGGTTTTATAAGTAATAACCGGAGTTCCTGAGGCCAGGGCTTCCAGATTGGTTGTGGGGAAAGTATCTGCATAGGTTGGATTTACAAAAACAGCCGCAGTTGCATATAAGGCAGCCAATTCATGCACAGTTTCAGTACGCTTTATGCCTATTATTGTTTCGGGCAAGCGCTTCATTTCACTATCATTCAACCCCACAAGCACAATAGTTGCCTGATCCTTAATTAAATCATTTAAAATAAGGAAATCATCCAATCCCTTATACTTTCCCCATACACTGGCAACGCCCAGTACAAGCGGTTTATTTCCAAAACGTTTTATTTTTCTGGATTCATCCAGCATATTGTCCGGATTAAATTGATTCAGGTCGATACCATTGTGAATAACCTGAACAGGATATTGGTTTAGAAAAGATCGTTTAAACTCCCCGGCCAGCCAGTATGAAGGGCTTACAAAGTTCAACTTAGGCAAACTGGTGAAAATTGCCTTCTTATCTCTAAAGTTTCGCGGTGAATTGTCGAGACCCCAGCTTGCAGGGTATGATCTTTTCTTGGGGCAGTGATGACACTTTGTTTCCCATTTATAGCAATTGGCGGTAACATAATGGCTGCAATGTCCGGTAAAAGCCCAGCAATCATGCAGTGTCCAGACGACAGGCTTACCCCTGCTTTTCAGAAAATCAAAAAGAACTCTGATATTAATATAGTATCCATGCAGACTATGCAGGTGTATAATGTCAGGATTAATAAGATCAACTTCCTTCACAAAGCGGCGGGTGGCTGCATTTGAGCCGAAACCATGTCTGTCCAAAGTCCGGGTAAGAATAACATGCTTCATTTGATCATAGCGCGACCCGATCTTTACCGGAGTTGAAGCAATGGGCCTGGGAGCGCGTCCATATCCAAAATAAGATTCATGTCCGTTTGCTATCGCCACTTTACCAATTTCCTCGGCAATCCGGCCGGGAGCATCGGTGGTGAGTGCGGAATTAATCTGCAGTATTCTCAATGGTGGTAATTATTGACTTTTCTGTCCGACAAAATAACCTACAGTTGTGCTGAGATCATCATCTGAAATATTCCGGAACTTTTGGGCAAGATTATTTCTCGAAAGATCATTTGGCAGGGTATCCTTTGATACGTAAAGCAGTTTCAGCTGATTCTTCTTAAATAAATCAATATAGTAACTGTGCGGATTCCTGTTTACAGAAAACTTTCGTCCACCAACCATAATTTTCCATTCCCAATCCGGTATGGTCCAATGCCCATTCCATGCCTTTGTGTAGCCTAATGACCGATAATCGATAATATGCGAAACAAAACCACCCGGTTTTAGCCAATGATCCATGGTAACGGCTGCCTCCTCAATTTCATCAATATGCTGCAAGACCACATGCGAAAATATAAAATCAATGGCATATGGAACGATAACATCCTCACCATGCCAGGGAACTTTATATTGAATAAATTCATTCCGATGGCTAGTCGGACTTTGCAATTCTTTCCGAATCATTTGAAGACGTTCCGGACTCAAAGCTTCCTTTAATAACTGATCTGTAAGAATGTTATGTGGGAAAGAATGATCCTCCAGTACCGGTTTAAGTAAAGGAAATTCACCATTTCCGGGAATAGCTTCTTTTTTCTGAAATAATGTGACAAGTTCATCAAATACCTTCAAATTCCGTTCGGTATTCCAATATTCAATGGCCTCCAGGGCAAAATAGCTTTGCACCCCTGACAATAACGCGGCCAGCCCTACACCCAGAGAATCTCCGGGTCCAATTTCAGCCACCTGTGCCGGTATTTTGCCTCCATTAAATTTTGCGAGCAACAACAAATGCCGCATCCAGACTGCATAACAATAGCGGGCACTTGCCGTACCTCCCGCAGCAATGGGCAACATTCGGGTGATGAAAGGGGAATATTTCATCGTTCCTACGATGATTGGTTTTAATCTGGCACCCTGAAATGGCAATCTCATAACTTAAAGAATTAAGGTTATAAACTCCGGGAATTCAGATCGTCTGTTTGTATGTATGCCCCCAACTCATCGGAGGTCATAAATTCCACCTCAGGCCATCTTTTAACTATTTCATTCAATAAATTTTTCAGCAATTTTAGATTTTGATCCCTGTTTTCGGGATGAATGCTTCCCATGTAATTCAACCGGTGGGAGGCAATAATGGCCGGTTTATTCATCCTGAAGGCTGCGCTCATACGTTGCAGGCAATAGCCAATATGATCGGTATCGGGCCCCATTAAAGCCGGTTCAAAATAGGCATTGCGCGTAAGGTAAAGCTGATTCTGTGCATTTTCCTGCCCGATATAATGAAGGGACTTTTTAAAATAATGTTTCCCGTTTTCCATGGCTGGACTCAGTTGCTGAACCACCCCCTGAATGTATTTCACCCCACCCTGGTGAAGTACGCTTTCGATTTCTTTGTCCCAAACATAACAACAGGCAATAAAAGAGCGGGAATCATAACCAAAAATCTCCTTAAATAATTTTAATCCTTCTTGAATTACCTGTGGTTTTGTCTCTTTTTCTTCCGGTGAAAAATGATCCAGGGCTTCCATATAACCAAACCGCATCTCATTTGGTTCAGAGCTAATGCTGATCATGTTGTGATCGAATGCATGACGCAACATTTTATCATTTTGCTGTAAGCCAAGCAACCAGCGATCAACATTCAGGTGCTCCCGCCCGTGAAACTGGGGATGAAAAACGCCGGCAGCTATGCCTTCTTTCCACAATTTAAAACTATTGGTATGATCCGGATAACGTTTTAAGGTAGTTGTGAATGGCTCATAGAAATATTCCCTAAAATCAGCTGCCCTGATCTTATCAAAATCCGGATTGGCAACAATGGTATTTGCAGTTATAACCACAGACCGCCCATTGCTGTCCTTTGTGGAAGACAACACTTCAAAAAGCAGGGAAAGGTCCTCTTCGGTGGCGAGGTTGTCAACCTTCATAAACGGATCCAGATCCACCGCATAACCTTCCTTTAAAAGTTTATCATAAACCACACGGGATGGCATGCGTATGCTTCCCCAGTCATCCGATTCAATCACCACAATCTTCTTGCGGGTACGCCAACCCGGCAGGTTCTGCAAATGACTGATTATGGTTTTTTTTAGTTTGAAGAGCATGATGATAGTTTTTGGCGGTTGGTCTTTGGCGGTTGATCTTTGGCGGTTGGTCTTTGGTCTTTGGATATTAGTCTTTGGAGGTGTGTCTTATTAGGTTGGGCTTTCTAAATAGCTTTTCGTCTTTGGGTAGTGTTCGGTTAGCAATAATTTCAAAGGCAGTACTAAAGCAATTAAAACTCGAGTGAACCAAAAACCAAAGACTAATGACTAACTATCTAAACTCACTAACTCCCTCACCAAAGACCAAAGACTAAAGACCTAAATTTACCGACTCCGGCACCAAAGACCAAAGACTAACTATCTATACTTACTAACTCCCTCACTAAAGAACAAAGACTAAGACCTAAATTTACCGACTCCGGCACCAAAGACCAAAGACTAAAGACCTAAATTTACCGACTCCGGCACCAAAGTCCAAAGACTAAAGTCCAAAGACTAACTATCTATACTTACTAACTCCCCCACCAAAGACCAAAGTCCAGTTAACCTTTGGAGAGCGGTGGCTCTAATATTGCAGTACGTAACCTATTAGTTTGTTTTTGAATAATGGCAAGTTCTGCCAATAGTTTTTCGAAAGTTTCTTTTTCAAGGTAACCAATTTGATTAGAGATGATGAGTTGGGTTTCTACTTCAAAGGCCGATCCTATTGCAATGTCCAGAAAACGGGCAAAGTCAATTGAAGTTCTTCGGGATGAACCTTCTGCAATACTGGAAGGAATGGAAACCGCTGCACGTTGCAACTGACTGCATAGACCATACCTTTCTTTGCCAGGGAATTGTTCTGTAATCCGATAGATCTCTTTCGCAAATTCTACTGATTTCTGCCAGACGGCCAGGTTACGGAAGTCGCGCATGATGTTGGTCTTTAGATGTTGACTATTATTCGTTGGCGGTGTGCCTTATGAGATTAGGCTTTATAGAAGCTTTTCGCCTTTGAGTTGTGCTCGGTTAGCGAAAATTTCAAAGAAAGTACTAAAGCAATTAAAAAATTAAAAAAAACCAATTGAGCGGACCAAAGACCAAAGACCAAAGACCAAAGACTAATGACCAAAGGCCAAAGACTAAATACCAAAGACTAAAGACCAAAGACCAAAGACCAAAGACTAAAGACTAAAAACCAATCATCTCCTCATACAGCTTCAGATAACTGCCATTTGCATCCTCCTTTTTGTATAGATTTAATGCCCTTTGACGGCAAGCTTCGCTCATTTGTTCTCTGGGCTGAGCCAAAATATTATGGATTGCTCTCATCAGTCCGTCAATATCTCCTTTATTAACAACCGCCCCTGTATGCGCATCCACCGCTTCCGGGCTCCCTCCGGTATTGTAGGTAATCACCGGCGTACCACAGGCCAGGGCTTCCAGATTGGTAGTTGGAAAATTATCCTGCCAGGTTGGATTAACAAACACATCAGCAGCGGAGTATAATGCCGCCAGTTCTTCTACATTTTCGGTGCGGGCAATGCCGCGGATGTTTTCCGGCAGCTTGTCTTGTTGTTTCTGATCCAGTCCGACAAGAAAAATCTGATATTCTTCTCCCAGAATCTTACTCAATGCAATAAAATCGTTGAGTCCCTTTCGGGGCGCCCAGATGTACGCTACGCCAAGGATCAACTTTTTATCGCCAAATCCATATTTTTCCCCAACGGCGGCAGAAGGCATTGGCTTAAAAACGGCAGTATTTACTCCATTATTAATCACCTTTACGGGATAACTACTTAAAAAAGATTGCTTTACCAGGCCAGCCAGCCAGGCGGAAGGGGTTACCAGCGTAAGATTCTTCACCCCATTAAAAATGACTTTTTTCTCCGCATAGTTTTTTCTTGAACGGTCAACAAACCAGCTTGCAGGATAGGCTCTTTTGCTGGGACAGTCAAAGCAACCGGTTTTCCATTTATCACACCCCACAATATCAAAATAACTGCAATGGCCGGTAAACGACCAGCAATCGTGAAGGGTATAAACGACAGGCTTACCGGCTTGTTTCAGATAATCAAACAATAGCTTCATATGCAGGTAGTACCCATGCACATTGTGAATATGAATTACATCGGGATCAATTGATTTAATGGTCTTTATAAATTTAAGGGTAGAAGGCCCGGAACCATAGGCATGCAGATCCAGGGTTCTGGTCAATAATGCATGTGCATAAAAATCATCTTTACTGCCAATTTTGATGGCCTCAGATTGTGTCCCATTTTTCCCAAGATCACTGTAACCTATATAGCTCTGATGTCCCTGAGATTGCAGGTGTTGCCCTATCTCCTCTGCAATCCGGCCAATGGCCCCGGTATTCAGCGTAGGGCTTATTTGCAGTATTTTCATGGCAACTTAGCTTTGCCTTCAATCAAATCATATACCTGCTGCAGAATAACTTCATCATCAAAAATCAGCTTCCGGGCAGCGGAGCGCTTTTGGTAGTATTGTAGTTTCTCCGGTTTTTCGATCAGTTGTTTCAATCCTTCGGCAATGGCGACCGCTGACTGCTGTACCATAATACCATATTCACCATTGGCCACCAGTTCGCGGCAACCGCTGCAATCGGTAACCACTACAGGCAACTCCAGTACTATAGCTTCACACAAAGCGGTGGGCCAGCCCTCTGAAATCGAGGTCATGACAAACACATCTGACTCTTTCATATAGGGATAAGGATTAAACCGGAAGCCACACAGTTCAACTTCATCCTCCAGACCCAAATCGCGAATGAGTGCATGCAGACTTTCCTCCAGATAACCATTGCCTAAAATCCGGATTTTAAATTTAAGGTTTTCTTCTTTTAACAACATGGCTGCCTGAATCAGCTTATCGTATCCCTTCACCGGCAACAATACGCCAACTGCCACAATATTGGTCACCTTAGAATCGAAAGAAACATCCAATTCCATATCAGAACGTGTATGTATTTCTTCGATATTTAACAGATTAAGAATAACATGGGTTGAACGCATGCGGCCAAAAATCTCCTCAAATTCACGCCGGCTGTCATTGGATACAAATACTATGTCATCGAGCTTACCATACCGGTGGCGGGTAATTCTCTTTTTATATGCCCCTTTATAGAACCGCCCAAAGTTGCTGTAAGTCTTATAACTTGAATGTACCCAGGTAATCTTCCGTTTTACTTTTTTCCCTAAGAAAAACAAAAAGTCGGTATAGGCACTGTCCAGAAATGATATCCCAACATCGTAATGTTCCCGCACCTGCGCATTTACCACTAAGCGGAGATACAGATTAAGATTAAATTTAACATGCAATTTTATCAATAACCGCGAAAACAGAATATGATTAAACAGCCGGATCACTTTTACCTGCTGCGGCACTTCCTTAAAATAAATGCCCCGGTTTTCTACCACACACAAATGTACTTCAAACCGTGTAAAATCGAACATTTTCAACATATTGGTCAATACACGCTCTGCGCCCCCCTCTTCCAGGGAATGAATAAGAAACAATACTTTTGTGCGGGAAGAACTCATTGATGCAACCCTTCCATAGTATCGCCCAACTGATCAGTGGACATAAATTCCACTGAGGGCCAGCGTTTCATTATTTGCTTCAGCAAGCTGCTGAGTTGTTTCAAACCACGTTCACGGTTTAAGGGATCAAGTCCACCCATAAAGTTAAGCCGGTGCGTGGATATAACCGCGGGTTTATTCCACTTAAAAGCAATATCAATGCGCTTCAGGCACTGTCCAATATTGTCATCTTCCGGAGTATGGCTTGGCTCAAAGAAGGCATTTCTAACAATGTACCGCTGACCATGCGCATTTCGGGTTCCCTGGAAATGGTATTTGTATTTATACTTAAACTTTTCGGAAGCAGGTACTGCATGAGCCACTACTCCTTGTATATAATTGACCCCTTTATCTTTCAGTATGGTTTCTATTTCTGTTGGCCAGATATAGCAGGAAGCAATAAAGGAAGCAGATCTATACCCCCATAATTGCTCAAAAATACCGGCACCTTCGTCCAGAATGGATTCAAATGACATTAATTGCTCCTTAGTGTCATAATCCATTGCTTCCATATATTCCAGCCCATTGTCATAGGGTTTTTTCGCATGCACGCTAAACATATGGTGTTTAAATGCTTCTATGGTATGCTCTTCCCCGTCGCGCAACGCCTGCATCCACCTGCCTACATTTAAATGTTCCCGACCATGAAACTGAAGCTTAACTATCTTATTATCAATGCCTTCATGATACAAATCAAAAACCCGGTCATGATTGGGATACCTTTTCAGGGTTTCGGTAAATATTTGATAATGGTAGTTGGCAAAATTATCTGCCTCGATTTTTTCGAAGTCAGGATTGGCCACCAGACTATTCGCTGTAAGCATGGCCGGCCTGCCATGAATATCTCTCACTGAATCAAGCACTTCAAAAAGCATTTCCAAATCAGTATTGGACTCCAGCATATCGTAGCGATTGTAAGGACATTGATCCACCGGGTAGCCCAAAGAGAGAAAATGTCGGTACGCTTCCGGCGAATCCATGCGGATGCTTCCCCAATCGTCTGACTCAATCACGACAATTTTCCGTTTTGTACGCCAACCGGGAATATTAAGAAGGTTTCGGGTGATGATGCTTTTGGTGCGGGCAATCATTGTTTGAGTTAAAATTGAGCAGTTAAGTGCGGCTATGCGGTTTCAGTGTTAAACAGAAAAAATCCTTGATTTCCTTGACCCGGAAAAATTTAATTACAGTTCAAATTTCTAATAAGCAATTGTGCGTTTTCTTTTGTAAAATCTTTAGCCGCCTTCAGGGATTGATCGCTGTAATACATTCGGTGGCTATCTTCTGTCATTAATTCAATAAAATCAATTAATTCCTCTACCTGAGGATTGGAGAAGTTACGACCCACATCGTATTTAGCAATTAGATTGGCCAAATCGGATGACTCAGGAGCCAAACCAAGTATTGGTGCGCCAACTGCCAGATAGTTGAAAAATTTACTGGGGATTGAGTTGCCTTCTTTTAAACTCGACAAAGTGGCCACCGCAATATCTGCAGCAGCCAGAGAAAATGGCAACATCTCCGTTGGCTGCCATTCCAAAAATCTTACATTCGGCAATATCAGCTCTTTTGCCTTTTTCTGAAGGCTGCCTTTCCCGGTGCCTTCACCCACAATTAAGATCTGTACTTTGGGATTTTTTACCTTCTTAGCTGCTTCAAGTAATACCTCTAAACCATTACCTAATCCCAGGTTTCCGGAGTACATGACAATAAATTTATCCTCCAGTTTATTTGCAAGTACAAATGCATTTTTTTCTTTCGGGACAGGCTTCAGATAATTACTATCCGTCCAGACAGGAACAACGGAAACCATTTTGTTGTGAACAAAGGCTTCCAGGTGAGTTTTCATACCCTCCGTTAAAGTAAAAATTGATGTCGCATTATGAAGGCATTTTTTATGTAACCACACCCACAGCCGCGAAAGGATTGATTTATTGCGAAAGGGTAGAAATTTTGCCGGAGATTCAATGTGTATATCGTAAAAAAAAAGGGAATAACTGTTTTTGACAAAAAAAGGAAGCAAAGGTGAAAACAGAGGATTTGTTACAATTAACAGATGGGTGCCTTTTGCCTTTACCCAAACGAGATAAATCATCTGAACAAAGGCAAAAACCGCGCTAATAAACTGAGAAAATATACTGGTTTTACGATATTCCGCCACACGATACAAACGGATGGATGCATTCAAAGGAGTATTCCGCTGCACCAAACGTCCGGTGATCAATGATACTTCGTAACCTGCTTCATCAAAAGCATTGGCCAGATCAATCATCAGATAGCCGGAATCCTGATTAAGAATGGTTATTTTCTTCACAGTTATTTACCTGCAATTAAATCCCACAGTTTAATCGAAGTCACAAATACTTGCTTCGAACGGCATTTAAGCATAGTGGAGAATGATGATTTCAGTTTTTAGAGTGTTTACTCAAGGTTTTCTGGAAAAATAGCACTATTCTTTGGTTCATTTCAATTGAAAAATCAAATGTATCCAACCAGCTTTAAACAGGGCCTGCTGAAAATCAATATATCCTTGGATGTCAGTATGGTATGACAACATATGTTATGTTATATGCAAGATTTTTCTCGCCATACGTCCACATTCCATGCTTTTCAGCAGACCAAAATAAAACCTGTAAATCTTGTAAATTCTGTCAAAAAACAAAACAGTAAATTCTGTCACAAAAGACAAGTTATTAATTTATGAGGTATTAGACGATCAGGAGTTTTTCAGCAGGCTTTAAATACATTTATAAAAGTCTTAGCTGCATTCCGTACTCGTTCATGATAAGGCTCATAAAATCCATCATCCATGTTTCGTTCTGGGAAAGAAGCAAGTATTTTCGCAAGTTCTTTATCGTCATGAGGTTCAAAGAAAGTTCCGGTTTCACCCAATTGCTCTATGTTAACCGGTAAAGAAGAAGCTATAACCGGAATTTGCAATGAGATGGCATCTTCTATAACCGTGCTCCACCCCTCAAACAAACTGGGCTGAATTATTGCTCTGGCATGTTTCATTAAAAGCAATTGCTCATCGCGCGGGATCAGGCCCAACAGACTAATATTGCCTGAGAGATTATTTTCATCAATAATTTTATGAAGCTTTTGCATATAGGATGAAAAAGAAGCTTCCCTGAATCGACCAGTCATAGCAATATGTACAATTTCGCCAGACTTTTTTAATTGTGTTAAAGCATTTAATATAACTTCATGATTTTTGTGAGGGTGGAATTGGTTCGATACCATGAAATATTCTTCAGGAAGATTATAATTTGATCTTACCTCATCAAAATCCAGACGGCTGAAATCATCAACTACTGAACTAAAATGAAAAACATGCAGATTCAGCGATTTCCTGACCTTAAAAAACTTTCTGAAATCATTAGCAACCGCCTCGCTCGACACAACAAGATCATCCATATTTCGCAGCATCAATCTTATGCGCAAATCCCGCTCGAAGCGTTTACGTAAGCTAAAAAAGTCCGGATAGTGTTTATGCTGAAGATCGGCATACCAGCTTAAGACTTTAATTGGCTGCTGGCATCTTACAGGCACATCCATCACGGGAAAAACACCATTCAGGTCTTTATACTCCATCAAAATTTTATCAATAAATAGATTTTTGCCTCTCAACCATGAATAAAAAGTCCCTTTAATTACTGAAGGGAAGGTCCATTCAACCGGTATAAGATATGGGTATTCTATGGAGTCTAAATATTTTTTAAGATCGGGCCTGTAGAATACAGTAACTTCGGGCATCTCATCATCATCCAGCCAATTGAGTATCCTGATAAGGTTCTGAATGTAAATGATCCCACCCATCCAAACCGGATTAAAATTAAAAATGATTCCGATTTTCATTCATAATTTTTCCTCACCTGACATTGATTTACCAACTCCTCTAAGGTCAATCCTCCGCTTGGCCCTCCAGCTCCTGGATTTTAAGAAGGTTTCGGGTGATAACACTTTTAGTTCTGGCAATCATTATTTGAGTTAAATTCAGTAATTAAGTGAAACTATCCAATTTCAGTGCTAAACAAAAAATCATTGTATTTCTGTCCTATAAGCTCAGGATTAAACTTTTGTATGGACTCAATGGCTGCCGCACCCATCTGCATCCGCAATTGTTCATTATTCATTAACAGGGATAGCTTTTTCACGAACAATTTCTGATCGAATAGCGGGATTAAAAACCCATTCTTGTCATCATCAATCATATCCGAAGGCCCGGCCACGCAATCAAAAGCTATTACCGGGAGCCCCGCTGCCATGGCTTCGCCAATTACATTGGGAAAACCTTCGGAACTTGAGGTAAAAGCAAAAACCTTGCTCTTTTGGTAATACTTGTTCACATGGTTAATGTTACCGGTTAATTCTATCTTATCCTCAGCATTCATTGCCACAACTTTAGCCTTAAGCTGCTTAAAGACATTTCCATTGACCACATCCCCACCAGCTATCACCAGTTTCCAGCCGGGCTCATAACAGGCAAGAAAAATATCAATCAACAGATCGTGATGTTTTGAAGGTATCAACCGGCCCACGCTGAGTATAATATTCTCTTTATCAATGCCTTCCGAAGAAACGAACCCCTGAATAGGATTACCGATAACTTCTATATTTGAGTGGCGGATGATTTTGGCATAAATATCCCTGGCAGTGGTGGTTTGTAAAATTATTTCTGCTGCCATGGGGTATAATACCTTTCTCAACCAATTGTGAACACGGCCCAGACTCTTATCCGGCTGGCAACGATCAGAAATATAAACGGGATAACTCAATCCTAACAATGATAGCAGTACAAAACTGTTCCAATATTCACCAAAACTAAGCACAGCATCAGGCTTCAGCGTTTTTATTTTGCCGCGAATGAAAAGCATGGTTTTAAGGCTATAGTAAAAGCGTTTTTTGTTCTTAAAATCAAAGTCAGGCGTATGAACCTGAACTCTCTCATTCAATGGATAGAATTGCTGCTTTGAGATTCCATATAGAATAATATAGACTTCACGATTGGCATGTTCTGCAAAATAATTAGCCAATACACTTATAGCTCTTTGCAAGCCGCCAGGACCCAATGATGGTGAAAGTAAAACAAGTTTTTTATTTGGCACTTTTTTGATTCAGCTTATGAATAATAAATCACTATTGTCAGGTAAAAACCAGGAGGTTTTTCGCTTCGCTCTGAATGACAGATTGTTGTGTCGAAAGGAGGACAATTGCCTGTCATTCAGAATCCCGCACGTGCGGGATGAAGTGAAGAATCTCATTCTTTAATAAATATTTTACCGGACAATACTAATAATAAATATAAAACAGGGTTTATTCATCGTGTCACCATTTATTCTACGTTGTTTTTTACTTAACCAAACCTTCATACAACTTCAAATAATCCATAAACCGGTCATCTTTATTAAATAATTTCAAAGCCCTTTCCCGACAATTTTTCCTTATTGTTTTCCGGTCTTGAGAACCTATTGTTTCAATTGCTATTTTCAATCCATTAATATCTCCCTTCTCAACTACAATACCCGTCAACTTATCAATAGCTTCAGGACTCCCTCCTGTATTATAAGTTATAACTGGTGTCCCACAGGCCAATGCCTCTATGTTAGTAGTCGGAAAGTTATCCTGCCAGGTTGGATTTACGAAAACATCCGCATTCGAATAAAGTCCGGCGAGTTCTTCAACATTTTCTGTACGTGCAATACCCCTGATGTTATCAGGCAGACTGTTGATCTGTTCAGTTTTCAGCCCCACCAAAAAGATGAGATATTCTGAAGGCAGCAACTTGCTGAGCTTAATGAACTCATCCAGTCCTTTGCGATGGGACCATATGTAGGCAACACCAAGGATCATTTTTTTATTTCCGATTCCGTACTTTTCCCGCACCCCTGGCTGATTAACAGGCTTAAAAACATCTGTATTTACCCCATTATTGATTACCTGCAGAGGATAACCGGAGAGGAAAGACTGCTTTACCAGCTTCGCCAGCCAGTCAGATGGTGTAACAAGCGTCAGATTTTCAACTCCGTTAAAAATAACCTTCTTTTCAGCATAATTTTCCTTTGACCGATCCACAAACCAACTCGCAGGATATGCTCTTTTACTGGGACAATCAAAGCAACCGGTTTTCCAGCGATCACAACCAACAAAATCAAAGTAACAGCAATGACCGGTAAACGACCAGCAATCGTGCAAGGTATAAACAACAGGCTTATTTGCTGCTTTCAGATAATCGAATAATATTCGCATGTTCAGGTAGTAACCATGAACATTGTGGATGCCTATCACATCGGGGTTAATCCTTTCAATCTTTCTGATGAGTTTTTTCGTAAATGATTTCGATCCATATCCGTGCAGGTCAAACACCCTTGTTTTGAATGCGTGGGTATAAAAATCCAACTTATTACCCACCTTGATAATTTTCGATTTGCTCCCCCCCGCACCAATATCACTGTATGCTACATAACTCTCATGACCTCTTTTCATGGCCATTTGACCAATTTCTTCTGCTATCCGGCCAATGGCCGAAGTATTTAGGGTAGAACTAACCTGAAGCAGTTTCATTAAGTTGTCGGCTTAAATTCAAGTAATTCGTACACCTGTTCAAGAATTGCATCATCGTTAAATACTTCAGCCCTTTCCAGCGATTTCTTCCGGAAATATGCCTGCTTCTCAGGCATGGCAATCATTTCCTTTAATCCACGATAAATACTTACTGCAGATTGCTTAACCATCATTCCATATTGTCCGCTCCCCACCAATTCCCGGCATCCGCTGCAATCGGTGACAACAGCCGGCAAGCCAAGGATCATGGCTTCGCATAAAGCTGTGGGTAAACCTTCCGAAACCGATGTCATAACGAATATATCAGATAACTTAAGGTATGGAAATGGATTGTTAATGAACCCTGATAAAATGACTTCATTTTCCAGGTCCAGATCTTTAACCAAGGTCCTGAGCTCATTTTCCAGATCACCGTTTCCAAGTATTCTGATTCTGAATCTGATTCCATCATCCTTAAGCAATCGCGCAGCCCTGATCAGTTTGTCGTATCCCTTCACAGGAAGTAAGACGCCAAGGGCAATGATATTAGTAACATTAGGATCAAAAGGCTCTGAGACGGGGGCTTCCGCCTTATCTCTAACTCCAGAAGCATCAATCATATTATAAATCACTTTCATCGAAGGAAAATGACCAAAAATACCTTCAAACTCCATTTTCGAATCGTTCGAAACGAATACGATGGTATCTAATTTGCTGTAGCGATGTTTTATTACTCTTTTTTTATACGCACCTGTATAAAACTTTTCAAAATTCCGGTAGGTTTGGTAACTCGAGTGCACCCAACTGATCTTACGCGAAATTTTAGACTTTAAAAAGAAAAGAATATCAGTAAAACCGCTGTCGAGGAATGAGATGCCTATATCATAATGACCGCTGATTTTCCAATTTGCAAGCCAACGGTAAGTAAAATTAAAATTGTACCGCACATGCAATCCATTGAAAACTTTGCATGTAAGTTCATTGCTGAATAATGTGAAGACTTTTACCTGTGCCGGAATTTCTCCGAAATAAATCCCCCTTTTCTCTACAACACACAAATCTACTTCATATCGATCAAAATCAAATTTCTTTAGAAGATTTACCAATACCCGCTCTGCCCCGCCTTCTTCGAGCGAAGGAATAATGAACAAAATCCTTAGTTTTTGAGGAACCATTTATCTTGATTCATTTCCATTCATAATATCGCCCAATTCATCAGACGATAAAAATTCCACATCCGGCCACTGCGCCACAATTCTTTTCAACAACTCAGCCAGAGTTTTTAACCCCCTGGATCTGTTTGCAGGATCGAGTGAACCCATAAAATTCAAACGATGTGTACTGATAATGGCCGGTTTATTCCATTTAAAAGCAATAGAAATCCTTTTAAGGCACTCTCCGACATTATCAATATACGGCGTATGACTTGGCTCAAAAAATGCATTCCGGACCAGATACCTTTGACCAAACTTGTTTCGCTGCCCCAGGAAGTGGTACTTATGAGTATATTCAAACCGCTTGTCAGGCCTTGGAACGGCTTGTACAACAGTCCCCTGCAAATACTTTACGCCTGTTTGACTCAGCATTGGCTCCACCTCTTCCGGCCAGATATAACAGGAAGCAATGAATGTAGTCGAAGTATAACCCCACAACTGCTTAAAAATACCGGCCCCATCAACAAGTATATGATTGAAGGATTTTAACTGGGCTTCATCATCATAATCCAATGCTTCCATATACTCAAGTCCATTGTCATTTATTTTATCAGGGTGTACACTGAACATGTTGAACCTGAAAGCCTCTTTGGCAAACTGATCGTTATCCTGCAGAGCCTTCATCCAGCGCCCAATATTCAAATGCTCACGACCATGAAATTGCGGTTTAATCAGCTTGTTTTCAATACCCTGATGATATAATTCAAAAACCCGGTCATGATTTGGATACCTTCTAAGGGTATCGGTCAATAATTCATAATAGTAATTAGTGAAATTATCAGCTTGAATTTTTTCAAAATCAGGATTTGCAACCAGGCTATTGGCGGTTAAAATGGCGGGCCTTCTATTGATATCTTTTACAGAATCAAGAACTTCATACAATGCTTCCAGATCGCTGTTCGATTCCAACAAATCATATCGATTGTACGGACACTGATCAACCGGATAACCCAATGACAGAAAATGTCTGTAAGCTTCCGGCGAGGCCATACGGACGCTGCCCCAATCGTCGGATTCAATCACAACTATCCTGCGCCGGGCCCTCCAGCCGGGGATATTTATAAGATGTCGTGTGACGACTTGCCTGACTTTAGTAATCATGGAAAACAAAAAGCAGTTAACGAACTCACACTGGCCCTGATTCTATGAAGTGCAAGAATTAGCCTGATATGAATCAGGCCCATAACCAGTAGTATCAGATTTATTCCTGACAATTCATTCAACCTCAGGTCTGTATCACGTATAAACAACAACAGATCAGCACGTATTCTGCGGGCAGTAACGGCTGATTTGTCTTTGACCAGCCTGATTTCAGCAAAGTATAAGTATAGCTGATGGTTCAACTGACGTTTGACATGTTCATCTACCGCCGGACTTTTATAAGACTGTGAATATTTTCTCATTAATGACGCTGAAGTGAGGTGGTCAGTTACTTTTTTCAAACCAAGGTTTATCGAACTGGATGTTTCGTTGGTTAAATAGTTATAAAAGGCTTTGTTATAAACAACTACATTTTTAGAATTTAACAAACATCGGAAAATAAATTCCACATCCTCCATAAAATCAAGGGCGTGTGATAACCTGAGATTATGCTTTTCAACAACCTCTCTCCGAACAAACATTGAATGGATGTATCCTGCCACAAAATCTGTCTTGAGAAACTGATCCCTTGTATAAACCATAATATCAGCCGGCAAATCCGGGTTTAGCACTAATTCACCATTTATCTCGCGACAATAGGTTCTTATAAAATCGACATCGGGATATGAGCGGATTGCTGATACAATACCATCGAAAACATCACTATCAATCCAGTCATCCGCATCTGCGAAATATATCCATCTGCCTGTTGCGATGTCCAATCCTTTGTTACGGGCTGCAGATACACCGGCATTGGGTTGGTGAATTACTTTAAACCGGCTATCTTTGCTTTGATAAATATCGCAAATTACTCCACCATTATCAGTACTGCCATCATTGACGACGATAATTTCCAATTCTGCAAAGCCGGAATTTAAAAAGCTATCAAAACACCGATGTAGAAATTGCCCTTTATTATAAACCGGAATAATAATACTAACAAGTGGAGCTTCAGCATTTTGAATCATCTTCTGCGGGCTTTTTACTGAAAAGAAAATCCATATACTGTTTACCTACCAATTCAGGACTATACTTTCTGATGGAAAGGATAGCAGACTCACCCATCTGTTTCTGAAGTTGTTGATCATTCATGAGCAATGATAATTTCTCTGCAAACATTTCCTGGTTGAAAAGCGGGACAAGGAAACCATTGATTCCATCTGCAATCATATTTGAAAGCCCTTTAAAACAATCATATGCATTCACCCAAAATCGAGCTGACATAGATTCCCTGATAGTCTATAAAAAACTTTTAGAACCTGAAGCGCCTTCTTTGGAAAAATCTCCACCTGCTATCACTAATCTCAATCCAAACCTATATCATACAAGGATAATACCACTTAAAAAAATCGCATTTTTTCTAAGGTAAAAGCCGACCCTCACTATATAGCCGACAGTGCGGGAATCGGTAGTGACGGAGTTTCATTAGTTCATTTTTAAAACATTTTTAATCACATTGATTTGATAATCAGGATTGTATCGATTATCAATAATTTTATAACAATCTTCAACGATATTCTGGTCTTTTTCAGGATGCGAGTCCAACCAGCTTTCTATCTCAAGTTCCAATGAATTCAAATCATTTGCTATGAAAAAAGCACCTGTTTTCCCCGGTATTATCGCCTCAAATTCGGGCATTTGATGTTTAAAATCATTGTGTGTAATTACAGGAGTCCCGTATGATAAGGAATGAATTGCTGTCAGTCCGACATTACCTGGCGAGACACATAAGGCTGCATTGTAGATCAGCATTCCAATCTCCATTTCATCATAACATGAGCCATAGAACCAAACATTTTGAGTTAAAGAATACACACATACCAGTTTTTCTAATCTTTCTTTTTCATCTCCATCGCCAATAATTACTAAATTAATTTCTCTACCTTTTGCCTTTAAGCTTTTTATAGCTAAAATCAACAGATCCAATTTCTTGACGGGTTGAAGTCTTCCGATAAACAACAACACGGGCCCATGATTATTAAATCTCGATGTATAAATAACACTATTGGATAGCTTTTTTCTTACTGCCAGCGTCACCTCATAATCCAGTGAATTAAAGATAACATGAAGGTTATTCTCACTAATCCCCTGTTCAATCATGAGTTTTTTCGCATACTCACCATAAAGAAAGAAGCCTGAAACGAATGAAAAGAGAAATTTCTTTATGTGAACTTTTATCCCTTTCTCTTTACCATACCAACCATGATTCCAAAAATAAATCTTCTTTCTACGTAATTTTGCAATAATTATAATAATCCAGTCTGAAATACAATGCGACTCACCAGTCAACAAGTATTTCTTATAAGGTTTAAAAATCAAACCAATTGACCCAACCATCCAATAAATCTTATTAAAAAACCATATTGATTTTAACTCCTGCGCGTTCTTAAGGACATGCAAATCTAGCTTCTTAATATTCGCATTGATGTTATTCCCAAAATACATATCACATTCAAATTCTTTATCAAGTAATTGATAAATAGTTGAGCGGTAATGAGGAGCATAATTGAATATGCAACAAATTTTTTGTTTCATCTAAGCTTTTTTTATCAAATGTTCCATTAAAATATAGTATTGCTGAGTCATACAATCAATAGAATATTTGTCATTGGCAACTTTTCTGGCATTTTCTGAATAAAATCTATAGTTTCCTTTAATCTGGATTATAGCTTCTGCCAATGCATCTGCATCCGGATACCCAAGTTGCCAAGGGTCAGAACCATAAGGAACAATTATACCGGCCCCTGTGGGCACCAACTCCTTCAAAGAACCAGTATCAAATGAAACAACAGGCGCACCGCATGAAAGGGCCTCTATAACTGTATTTGGACAAGCAGGATTAATATCGAGCGAGAGATATATCGAACCAGACATCACTTCATATACCTTTTCGAGTTGTATATACCCATAATACTTTACCAGATTACTAAGCTTCTTTGTACTATCATTAAACTCAAAATTACCGTACAGTTCAATGTTGATTATATCCTTAAGTTTTACAGACAAATCATTTATTAATCTGATTGAATAAGGTGAATAATCAATATTCCCTTCCAAAATAACAAGTCGATTATTTAATTCACCGTTAGAAATCTTTGATTTCTGAGCAAGAGCTACACCATTATAGATAATGGATGTATTATTGCTTATCCTGAATCCTTCTCTATCCCACCATTTTTTTACAAAATCACTCTGATATACTACTGTATTGGCAATAAAAGCATGAATAATTTTATTATTTAAATTACCAAACTCAGCTTTTAAAAACTTTTTCAAACCAATCTTCCTCTTTCTGTGCAACCATGAAATGCCATCCAAACGAAACAAAACAGGCACTCTTTTTAGTTTCATTTTTATAAGCCACCCGATATGTCTGGTACCTCCAACCACAAAAATCAAATCAGGCTGAAGCTTGCTTTTGTCATCCTTATAGATAACCTGCCAGCCATATTTAATTAATTCTTTTTCAAAGCGACGTTGAAAACTACCCGGACCACCTGAACCCGGCCTGTGTGGAAAACAAACAACCATTAATTGATATTTCTTTAAGACTCAATATTATTTGAAATCAAATTACCTAATTTATCCGAACTCATAAATTCAATATCTGGCCAGCGTTTTGTTAGCTTGCCTAATAAGGATTTAAGTAAACGCAGGTTGACTTTCCTGTTGTTGACATCGATTGCTCCAATGACATTTAAACGATGCATACTGATCACGGCTGGCTTATGCCAGCGAAATGAAATTTCCACACGATTCAGGCAATCCCCGACCCAATCGAATCCAGGATTTTGCGCGGGTTCAAAATAGGCATTTCTGGTTATATAAACTAATCCCGCTGTACTCCGAAAACCAGTAAAATTATTTTTTTTATAATTAAAAGTAGTGTCATCGTCCAATGGAATTTTCTGATGGGCCATACCTTGTAAAAACCGCACTCCATTAGCTAGTAACTCTGGTTCAATCTTAGGCGACCAGGTGTAAGTAGTAGG
Organism: Bacteroidales bacterium UBA5281; assembly: GCA_002410555.1. GTDB lineage: Bacteria > Bacteroidota > Bacteroidia > Bacteroidales > Lentimicrobiaceae > Lentimicrobium. Next base: position 75,119 of record DHSR01000019.1, read on the forward strand.
AATAAAGGATAGCGATCGATAACCAAAAACATCTTCAAATAGATTTAATCCTTCTTTTAATATTAAGTTGTAGTATTCTATATCCTTATTCAACCCAGAATTAAATGCTCCCGTGTATCTATCTCTAATCCGGGCATCTACTGCCGGTGTTAAGCCAAAAGTGCCAAGATCAAATGCCAATCGGGTCATATAATCATCTGATTGCAACCGCTGCATCCATTTCTTCACATTTAAATGTTCCCGCCCGTGAAATTGTGGATGAAAAATACCGCTTTGCATTCCCTGTTTCCATATTTCAAAAGAGTCAGCTGTAATCGGACTCCGTTTTAAAGTTTCGGTAAATGGCTCGTAAAAATAATGGCTAAATCCACTGCCTCTAATTTGCTCAAAATCCGGATTAGCTATTACAGTATTTGCTGTGAGTAGAGCATGACGACCATTCATATCTTTAACAGAAGTTAACACTTCGAACAAAGCCTCCAAATCTTCCGAGGTTGCCAAACTATCGTATCTGCAATAAGGATCCTTATCCACCCGAATTCCATAAAATAGAAACTTGTCATACACCTCCTTTGATGGCATCCTGACACTCCCCCAATCATCACTTTCTAATACAACGATTTTGCGGCTAGTACGCCAGCCTGGTATATTGAGGAGGTTACGGGTGAGAATTTGTCTAATACTTTTTAACATATCCTATCTATTTGAATCGTATCAGTTTTTAATTGTGAACCTTACAACAATGAATTAAATTAAGTGAACTTATAACTCGAAAAAGAATGGTTATATACATTTGAAAACAACGAAAATGAAATTCTCGATTTTTATTTTGCAAGCCACCCTTTTAAATCACTTTAGCATGAAACATATAATAACAAGAATTGCTCAGTTTTTTTCAACTAATATTAAATCCCCCAACTCATCCGACGTCATAAACTCAACCCCTGGCCAACGTTTAATTATTTCACGCAGAAGCACCTTCAATTGCCGCAATGTCTCCTCCCTGTTTTCCGGATGCAGCCAGCCAATATAATTTACCCGGTGCGTACTTATGGTAGCAGGCTTCTGAAGTTTAAATGCCATATCAATACTTCTAAGGCACGCAATTACATTGTCCTGTGCAGGATATTGAGAAGGTTCAAATCCGCCATTCCGTGATAAATAGATTTGCCCATGTTTGTTCTTCTTTCCAAGATACCTGATGTGCGTTTTGTATTTACCATCACCTAACGGCTCTTTCTGAAGCTTATCAAGCATAATGTATTTAATCCCTTTACTTTTCAAGGTAGCTTCCAATTCCAGATTAAAAGGTCCGTTTGTAGGCACAAAGAATCTCGGCTGATAACCATAAAGTTCTCTGAACAAATCAATACCTTCGGATATAACAGAATGCTGATACTCCAGGTCCGAAGCAAATTCAAGATCAAAGGCAGCCTGGTAATCTGACTTTATCAAAGATGAATAAATGCCCCATAACCCCAGATCAAACGCCAGCCGTGTATGGGCATTTCCTGACCTCAGATCACGCATCCATCTTTGTACATTCATATGTTCTCTACCATGAAACTGTGGCACAAAAAGACGTTTTTCGACACCCTCCTTCCAAAGCTGATAAACCCTGTCATGAACAGGATACTTTTTCAATGTTTCAGTAAACGGTTCATAAAAGTACTGGCGGAAATCTGATGCTTTAACCCTCTCGAAATCAGGATTTGCCACTACATTTACACCGGTAAAAACAGGATGATTTCCCTTGAAGTCTTTGAATTGTGAAAGAACTTCAAATAGGTTTTCAAGATCAGCATTGCTCTCCAGTGCATCGTATTTGCAATATGGATTATCCTGAACAGGAATTCCCGAATCAATCAATTTCCTGAAAGCTTCCTTTGATGACATCCTGATGCTTCCCCAGTCATCGGATTCGAAAACAATAATTTTCCTACCGGTGCGCCAACCGGGAAGGTTGGAAAGGGTAAATCTTAAAAATTGGTAAATGAACATTCGTCAGCAGGATATATTATTTTTTTGGGAGATGAATTCGCTTCAGCTTTATTCAAACAAAAGATGATTTTTGACCAAACGCAACTATATGAAGGCACAATAGTTTACTTTAAAACATTTTATTTTATAATTTACTCAATTACAAAAAGTTGATGAACCTTTTGATAGCTTCTATGATTGGTTCTGATTCGTTGTAAACTAACGCAATAACAGGATTGCCGATAAATAATGTTATTCCGCTTGTTTCCATTGATATTCTTATTCCTACTACAATGTAAACGATCAAGATTGGCAAAGAAATGAAATTTATAAATTTAAATAGACTAGTTCGCGGACCTAATCTATAAAAAATTATGATAAAAGCAAAAAGAAAGTACAGAGACAAATTGATAAAGCGATCCATTGATGGAATAATTCCAAGGATATTTGATATGCTATAAAATATCAATATAAAACAAAATAAATTATAATACTCACGATTAAGCACAAGCATCCTTCTCCCCTGTAGATATATGTATGCTATATATGCATAGCTCAAGTAACTTAACATTGCTGATCTGTATGCAATATACCAATTAGAAGTGTACAATGAATCAATGACACTAGATGCGTATAAAGGATTAGTATAACTATCAACTTTCTCTTGCAAAAATGATGGAACGTAAGTATTTAATAGGTCTGTCAGAACGCCAAGTTTAGTTTCGATTACAAATGTTGAAAAAACAAATAATACTATATATAAATCAATTTTTTTAGGTATATATTTATAGATAACAAATAATATTGCTGGATATACGAATGAAAAATGTACAAGTGGAGTAAGTAAAATCCAGAAATAGCCAAAATTCTTATTCTTCAAAATCACTATAAGGCTACCATATAAAAATATAACTGAAGCAGTGCTAAAACGAATGAATTGCAATGAATGAATTGCTACTATAAAAGAGAAAGCGCCAAATAATAAACCCTGCATAAAGGAAATTTTTTTAATTTCATTATCTATTAAGATCCATATATTTCTTGAATAAAAATATCCAAAAACCAAACCTACAAAGCCATAAAACATTTGAGGATTTGAAGTAAACCTTGAGACGAAATACATTAAAAGTGAAGCATAAATATCCGTCTTAGTGCTATCAAGATATAATTTCCCAAAAACATCATTGAAAGAATAACGATGCTCGGCCATCATTGTGAAATATTGACTATATCTGTATGCATCAAGATCTTCACCAGCTGTAACAATCGCTAAGCCATAAAAAATTGTAAAAAACCAAACTATATTCTTACTAAAATACGATCTATAATTAATGATAGAATATATAAGACTACCAAAAGGCCATATAAAAAAGAACATCAGAATATTAATATTCGTTTTGCCAGTTTTATTAAATTTCGTTTGATGTCCTAACTGATTACCTAACATTAGAATAATTTAATAGAAGAAAAGTCCTTTAAAATAACTATTGAGTCTTTTATTAATGCGAATATTAGTTCATATTAATATGTATTTTTGTTATTGGGTTCCATAATCCTTGTTAGAAATCCTTTCAAAATTTTTCACTATTTCATTACAAATCCTTGAGACATTCAAAAAGGCAAGCACCGATTTCCGATCATCAAAAAGATTTACGTCATACTTTGTATCCATTGCCTTTTCAATTGCCTTTGAGATTTTAAATTTGTCAAAATCTGAAACAATCACACTTTTAGTAATACCAGATAACAACTGTCTTGAAGGGCTATTTTCCCCTGTAATAGACACAATCATCCTATTTACACTTAGATATTCTTTGAGTTTGCTTGAAATAAAAACATCCTCGTCAATATCAGCATCAACATCAATTAGCACCCGGGTCCTTTCAAAAACTTCCAATAGATTAGTGGTAAATCCTTGAAACAATATTTTCTTTTTTGCGTCTTCCGATACATCAAAGTGATTTAAATTTATCCTATTTGTGCCAACAATATGCAATTCCGCCTCTGGGTTATTTTTATTATACTCTGAGAATCCTTCAAGTAATCTATCTGGCTTCCTGGCTCCATAAAAAGATCCTAAAAATGTCAAAACATATTTTTGTGAAAGGCTACTTAATTTAATCGGTTTATTTACAACGGGATCAGGAACAATAAAACTTTTTCCAAGAATATCAAACTTAAGATTTCGTTGTTGGTATTCAAGCATATGATGATTTCCCATAGTTATTAAGTCGGCCTCTTTTAAAGACTTTTTAAAAGTATGTATGAGACTTTTTCGATAAATTTCATAGTTCTCCCAGCCCTTGGGGCCTGGAATAGGATCAAGTAAATGCAACGCTAACCTTACATTAGAGTATTTTGCTATAGCTAATCCTAAATTATAAACAACTTGAGTTCCACCAGACCCAATAGCATAAATAAAATCCGGATTAAAATCCGTTACGTCATTTTTAAAATTTCTATAAACATAAGACTGCCAGTATCGATGTCTCAATGTAACACGAAACATGACAATGAACAATTTGGTCAGTTTCATGGGAAAAAGCCATTTAAAGGGAACCACTTTTAAGTTGATATTAACTGCTGTGTTTACATGGCATTCCGAACAAATTACCAATAATTTATAATTTTGGCTAGCCAATTCTGAAATAATATTTGCAACTACTTTCCCTCCAGGTCCTTTACCGAGTTGAGTAGTTAAAATCACTATTCTCATAACTGTTTTTCTTGTTGCATTCCTTCTGTTATTTCCTTTAACAAACCCATGTGCTTATTAAAAATGACATTACGGCTGTAATTATCAACAGCTTTACGTCTACAAAGCTTTACGATTTCCAAATTATTTGAAAGTCTAATAAATTTCAATATTCCATCAACCAAATCCTTTGTATCGTCAACATCTGCAAGGTAACCATTTACGTTATGATCAACAATGTCCATAAGGCCACCCACCTTAAAGCCAACAACAGGAACTCCACATGACAAGGATTCGGCGGCAGTATTACCAAAAGCCTCGGCCAGGGTTGGATTTACATAAACATCAACAGCATTATAGAATAGGGCCATTGAATATCTATCCATTAATTGACCAAGATTGAATTGTTCTGTATTTTCTAACATCCTGGAGTTGCCTTGATTTCTACCAAAAGTTACAATTTTGAATTTAATTTCTTGTTTTTGAGAAATTATTTTTAATGCTTCCTTTGCAAACTGACCTCCTTTAAGTGGATTATTTATATCGCGAGCTCCAAATCCAACTAGTATATCATTCAAGGGTAAATTTAACATTGTCCTTGCTGCAACTTTACTTAACGGCTTAAATATGTTTGTATCTATACAATTGTGAATAGTTATCGGAGTCAATTTTGAAGTTACTTTTGCTCTTCTTATTTCATCCGTATTCCAGCTACTGATACCTACAAAAAAGAGATTATTATACTTGTTATATAGGCTATATTTTTGCTTTTGTTGATTTCCCGGGTAACTTATAATTGTTTTCCGATTATTGAATACAGGACAAATACTACAAGAGGTTATATAATTATCACAATCCCTGAAATAATGACAGCCTCCGGTGATAGGCCACATATCACGTGTAATAAATATAACGGGTTTTCCCAACTTTAATAACTGTTCAATTCCTTTTAATGACAAAAAAGATGAATGCGCTACAAAATGAAGATAAATAACATCGGCTAGAAGTACCAATTTATGTTGTGATAATTTTGCACCCAACATAGGATAAGAATACATTCCTCTGCTCTCATTTAGATTATTAAACAGCATTGTTGCAATAAAATTACTAGTAACTGACCTGGCTTTGTCAACAAAACCAACCTTATAAATTTCGCCAGCGTAACCAAGGTCATGTTTTGCAACAATCATCGAAGAATCAATTCCATTTTCAAGCATGGCTGCATGTAATTCTAAAGCTCCTCCACTGTCTGTATTTGAAATATGGACTATTTTCATATTAAACTATTTTTTTACATTTTTCAAAAACACAATAACTTGGTTTATTCTTTCCTTAATGCAGAAATTTTAGAAATTAATTCATTTTTAACAAATAAATAAGCATCCAATTTAAATATCTCGCATAATACTATAATTAAAGAAATCGCTATGCTGCCTTCGATAATAAATTTTGCCATGTATCCTATTGACAAGAAAGAATCAATTACTAAAACTACTATAGCTGTGGAGAAGCCAACAATTAAACTAGGGAAAATATCCAAAATTTGTTCTTTTATTGAATATTGTATAAACCTTACGGACAAACGACTATACAAAATGTATCCAATAACCGATATTAAAATCATACCTATTATCATTTCTTTAATTCCAAAGATTACCCCTATGATAATTGTCGGGACTGCAAGTATCTTTTTAATAATTTCAGTCTTAAGGAAAAGATCTGATCGGCCTAACACCAGTAAAACATTGGTATTAAGCGATTGCAGAGGATGTAGCATTCCCACAAAACATAGTAACTGCAAATACCCAACTGACGGTTGCCATTGGTTACCCAAAAGTGACAAAATCATTGGTTCAGCAATAGCTGCCATACTAAATAACAGAGTGAAGCTGAAAAGCATTGTACTCTTGACCATTTTTTTGTAATATGATTTTAATAAACTCTGATCATTTTGAATTGTACTGAGAACCGGGTATGAGACTCTGAAGACAATACCTAATATATTTTGTGAAGGCAAATTCTTAAACATATCTGCTCTAGTATAAAATCCAAGTTCTTTAGCAGAAAAGTACTTTCCAATGATTAAATAGTAGATGTTGTTATAAATAGTATCAACTATTCCATTTACTAAAAGCTTTGAACCGAAAGAAAATAAATCCTTGAATGAACCAATACTAAACTCCAATGTCGGACTCCATTTATTCCAAACCCATAACAATAAAGTATGAATTATTTGACTAGTGAGATTGCGAACAACTAAACTCCATACACCATAACCAGAAGAAGCTAAAACAATCCCTACCGCACCGGATACAATTGAGGAAATAAGAGAAATTTTTGTTTGAAGTTTGAAATCAATGCGTTTATTTAAGACAGAAAATTGAATTATTGACAGCGAATCAATTATCAATCCTATACTAACTATTTGAACTATTAAAGTTAGCTGTGGTTCCTGAAAGAATTCACTTATAAGTGGGGCTGTAAAGAACAATATTAAATAAATCAGAATAGAAACAATGATGTTAAAATAAAATACAGTAGAGTAATCTTTCGAACTGCATTCTTGTTTCCGGATTAGTGCTTGACTAAACCCACTATTAATAAGTGTTGCAGATATTGCAGTAAAAACAGTAACTATGCCAATCAACCCGAACTCTTTCGGTGTGAGTAATCTGGCCAAAATAATTCCTACAATGAAAGCAACAGCTTGATTTGTGAAATTGTCAATGGAACTCCAAAGGAGTCCATCAATTGTTTTTTGTTTTAGTGTCACTTAAAATATATCTATTAAAACACTATTTAGCTGTTTATTACATTGTTATTCACTAGTCTCAAATATACATATTCTTCTATTTTCACAATACCCTCTTTACCAGCTGAATCACATAAATGCCTCAAAAATAAAAGTACAATCCACACATTTTTTCATTTGAGCCTTTATTTCTGGCTGATTTTTTTCCCACTAATTTTTATCATCATCAAACAACAATAACCTTTCCGGATGTTCTTTCGCCACTTTCCACACTTCGTCAGGTAATAGATACTCGTACCGGATTTTCCGCTCCGTCAACCCCTCAGCCCTTTCAATATATCCTGCAAGTGCCTCCTGATTAATCTCTTTACCAATCAGCAACAGGCTGATCGTATCACTATCCCTCCCCCTCGCAAAATCTTCCACCAGCCAGGCTTGCTCCAGTCCACCCAGTTGTGCGAGGACCTGGTTGATGATCTGATCAATGCCGGTGTATTTGAGCAGGAGGCTATGGATGTCTTTAAAGAGTGGGTGATTGGTATTGGCTTTATAGATGCGTTTGTTGCCTTCAAAGTGACTTTGGAGCAGGCCGGCGGTTTCAAAACGTTTCAGCTCAATGCGGATGCCATTGGTAGATTCACCAAATTCTGATTCAAGGTCACGCAGGTAGGAGGTGGTGGAAGCGTTCAGAAAGAACTTCACCATCAATTTTATGCGCGTTTTAGAAGTTATTAGGGTTCCCAGCATAAAAAATGACCTTGTTCAGGTCATGAAAATAGGGGTGAAATGTGGCAGGCGAAACAAGGAGTGCCAAATTTTGACAAGTTTTCTATTATGTTGATTTTGTGCACTTTATATTTATCGGAAAAATAAATCACTGGCTTCGCTTTACAGCTCCGCCCCGTCAGTCACATAACCAACAAGGCTGATTTTAAGAAATGAGTAACAAATATACTCACTATTTTTTTGTTTTCAACCCTCCCACCTTAAAAAATAACATCTTAAAAAAGAAGGGGGGCAAACAGAAACATCCATCACATATATCTCAAATCCGGCAAAAAGTAATCAGATAACTCAAGCAGGGTGCAAATATACTGTGGAGATGCGCCTTTTAAACACCCATCCTCCAATATAGTTTGATGATTGGGTAAGAAAAATTTACATTTACGTGTTTTCACTTATGCTGGAACAGCAATCAGGGAAGCCGGGCAAGGCCAGATACGACTGGTTCGACAATGGTTCGACAAAAGCTCACCAACCGTCTCACCAACCGTCTCACCAATCGTCTCATCAACCAAGGCTCAGGGCATCGTTTCGAAAATCAACTCCGCACTAAACCCCGGTGGGAGCCACAATGAACAACCTCCAATGAAGTTTACATCTATGCACCAGCATTTAGAAGAGCGCAATTGAGAGGAAAGCGTAAGGGAAGTAATAGAAAACCCCAGCGGGGTCCACAATGAATAACCTCCAATGAAGTTTACATCTATGCACCAGCATTTAGAAGAGCGCAATTGGGGGTAAAGTGGTGAAATAAGTACAGAACCCCAGCGGGGTGACACAATGAATAACCTCCAATGAA
>DHSR01000019.1:84447-84639 GCA_002410555.1 Bacteroidales bacterium UBA5281
AACACCATAAAAGTCTGGAAACCACAGCGGGGTGCCAAAATGAATAACCCCAATGAAGCGCAGCAGAATTGGGGGTAGGAAAACATCATAAAAGTATGAAAACCCCAGCGGGGTGCCACAATGAATAACCCCCAATGAAGCGCAGCGGAATTGGGAGTAGGGAAACACAATAAAAGTCTGGAAACCCCAGCG
>DHSR01000019.1:84852-125765 GCA_002410555.1 Bacteroidales bacterium UBA5281
AGGATATCCGGAACCCCAGCGGGGTTCAACTTATTGGGCTTTTGCAATTTAGTTCAACCCCTTTGCCGACAGAGGCGTACACGGGCAGGTATTTGGTGGCGAAAAAACACTATTCGGAGCTGGATCAATCTTAAAACATTCTAATTAGAAATTTTCAAATTGGATTTGACCCGAATTTTCAATCCTATTTTCACTTATATTTTGAGAAAGCGCTCAGGGAAAGAGACAAAGTTGATTTAAATTCTATAATCGGCGTACTTCAATGGTGCACTGTGTTCTGTTCTAACTTCCGGGATGATAAATTGTTCCGGATGCCGGGCATGTTTGGTTTTATAAAAAGTGCGGATGGCTTCAAAATCCTCCTCATAATTGCCTGAGGGAATGAAAGCGGGCCCGAAACCACCTTCTTTCTTTTTGTAGTCCAGAAAACCCATAACTATGGGTACATGGGCGTTAAGTGCTATAAAATAAAACCCCCTTTTCCAGTGCTTGTTGGGTTTCCGGGTACCTTCAGGGGTGATGGTGAGAATCAGTTTCTTGCGCCGTTTAAACTCTTCAGTAAGTTGAAGAACAATATTGGTGCTGTGTTTTCGGTCTACGGCTACTCCTCCCATGGCTCTAAGCAGCGGAGTAGTAAAGAAGTTAAACACTTCCTTCTTAATCAGGAAGTTGGAGGTATGACCCAGGGATGCATAACCCAGCCAACCCATGAAAAAGTCGAGGTTGGAGGTATGGGGTGCCATCATGACCACACATTTGGGGTGGCCGGGCGGAAGTGTGCCCACAATTTTCCAACCCATAAGTTTTAGCAGCAGTGAAGCGATTATCTTACGCATCATCAAACATTTAAGTTAAACCGGGCCATTTATATAATTTTCATGGCTGCCGCAGACATTAGTAGCAAAGATAAGTCCCCTTTCAATAGCTTTATTCCAAAATTCAAAATTCTGTTCAATATTTTTATTTTGATGGATGTAAGATATCAGTCCGGCATTGAATGCATCCCCCGCTCCAATGGTGCTAACAACCACTACCGGTTTCACCGGAAAAACGCAGTGATTGTCAGGAGTGAAAAGTTCAACTGGCCCGCTGTTGCTTGTATAGATAAGGTTGGGACAGCCGGCCTCGCGCACAAATTTATAAGCCTCAGTCCCTGTTTGGGTTCCGGCAATGCCATACATATCATCGTTGGATGCCCTGACCAGATTTACCTGTTTTATAATTTGTTGAAGTCGGGTTTGATGCTGAATAGTATCGGCTGTTTTTCTATAATTAGGATCAAAAACTATAAATGCACCTGCCTTTTGTGCCTTTGCTATAAATGCATCCACATTTTTGCGGTTGCGTTCCTGGAGTGAATATCGGGATCCAAACAGAGCCACATCATTGCGTTTCATTTCCGGAAAGTTCAGTTTTAGCGCTTTTTCAGGATAACCCGGATAAAAGGCATATTGGGCATCACCTGAATCATTCAAAAAGGCGAGTGAAAGTCTGGTATTCCCATCATATCTGTAATCAGTGTAAGAAACACCCTGCTGTTTTAGAAAGCCGGTAATGTGTTGAGCAGGAAAATCGTTTGCCAATTCAGTAATCAAATACACCGGAATGCCTGAGCGTGCCATAGAAACCGATGCATTGAGTGCACTGCCACCTGGGCCTGCCCATTCTGGGCGGCTGTTCTTAAACATGATTTCGTAGAGGCAACTGCCGAATACAAACACCATGACTTCGCGCTTTAACGGGCAATAATTACTTTGGCTGTTTCGCTGGAAATATTGCCATTACGGTCACGAACCTTCACGCGACAGAGGTACAAACCCGCCCTGGCCTGGCTGCCGTCATACAGCCGGCCATCCCAGTAAATTTCACTGCTGGTATACCCATCTGAAACTACTTTAACCGGTTCCATCAATCTTACCAGTTCACCGGTAGTAGAATAAATACTCATTTCCACCTCAAGGGTACCGTCAAAGAGGTTGTGATTCAGCTTAAACCAAACCTCACCCCGGGAGGGATTGGGGTAAGCAATAAGTTTATCTACATTGAGTATGATGTTCTTTTTAACCACAAAATTTATGGTCGCTTCATTTGAATTATTAAAGATATCCCAGGCACGCAATGTAAGTGTATGAGGCCCTTCACTCAGGTTAAAATACTGATATTTTACCTTTCCGCTCTTATAGCTGTTCAAATCGGCTACATAAAAATCGTTGAGTGCCACGGCATTGTAGCTGTCCCCATCCAGGGTAGCCAGTATATCGTGTCCTATGCTGTTGCCAATGGTATTTATACCACTTTCATCATAAAGCAGAGCGGTAAGGCGGGGGAACTCACTGGTTAGGTCACCATCCTGAAATGTAGAATCATTCATAAACATTTTAATGGCAGGGCCGGTAAAGTCGTTTGCGAGTTCACTTACTGCGCCGCCTATGCGGAAATCTTCAAAATACCCTCTGGCATCATCTATTCCATTGGTAGCATAATAGCTCAGCCGGCCTTTGCCCACTTTATATTCTATATCGAGTGGGATGGGAAATGTCAATGAGAATTTACCCCCGTTTACGCTGACAGAACCCTGATAAATGATATTTTTCCAGACTTCAAATTCCTTTACAAAACTCTCGGGATCCTGTCCCAGTGTCTTTACCTTGCTTATCTTATCGAAGAGTTTCACATACACTGTCCCATTAAAATCAGGCATAAAGGTGCCGCTGGCGCTGCGCAATTCTCCTGTAACGGTAATCATGCTATTGGCCCGGATGGTATCAACTGCCTCGCCTGTAACTGCATTGGTAATGGAGGTGGTGATTACCTTATTTCGTGGCACGGGCATAGCCATTGACGGGTCTCCAAAAAGGGTAAGATGGCGGGTATTGGGAACGTTTGAATTCTGGTTTTTGGTATGCTTCATCACATCGCCCAGACGGGGAACACCGTTGGAGGCATCGTTAAACACGGTATCGATAAAGCTCATATTGAGGTTTTCGTTATGACTGGCATAAGCCAGACGCGTGGTGGTAACCATGGAAACAGCTCCACCATTGGGATTAAGCATCACCAGTTCGCCTGCAGAAATCAGGGAAGGGTCATCGAATCGTGAAAATTCACAGGTTGCCGTAAAAAACAGACCCATGCGATCGTAGTTATTCCAGCCCAGAATATCCGAAATTTCGAGTACCCTCTCATGCCCCCAGCCTACAATACCACCATGACCTATATAATTCACCAGAATGGCACCCTTTTCCACCCGGCTGGCAATTTCTCGGTTTACATCCGGAAAGCGATTTCCACCTGGGGTAGATACCTGCCGGTAAGCATCAAAATAAATCTTATCCACATTGAATTCCGGATATCTAACACTAATGGAATCTGCAAGACTCTCAGCCTGTCTCAGGTGGGTGTTTCTGTCTTCATCATCAGCGGGAATAATAATGGTATTGCGCCAGTCTCCGTGAGTTTCCGGTGTATTGGTTAAATAATAAATGAGTTTATCGGTAAGTACCTTTGCCTGTTCAAGGTTACGTACCGGCAATCTGCCAATACCGATGTCGAGCAGGCCTGCTGTATTTGAACCTTCTCCGTCATCCAGCAATCCATAATAATCATCAGAAAGGTAGGAAACGGTGGTTCGCAGGGAGTTCGGACTTTCATAGGTGGGCACAAAGTTACCTCCGCCTCCGGGTCTGTTTTTTACATCATAAGAGGCGTTGCCAAAAAGAAGTAAATAGCGCGGATAGCCTTGATCTTTGCCACGATCATACAACATTTTCATAAAATCGCGTATGGCGGTTATGTCCTGAATGCCGGATGAAAATTCATTGTAAATCTCCGGTAGCAATACCACGGCGGCAGAAATTTCCCCAATATTATTGTGGGTAGTAGCCAAACGATCAGCCTCTGTCTTAAATTCGGGAACCGTTACAATAATCATATCATAGTTACCAGTCGCATGCAGGTTTTGATTCCTGATTTTGGTGCCTTTTTCAATGGAGAGGAAATCAGTACCATCAAAGGCAATCATTTCGACCAGACCGGTTGTACTGCGCACAAATTTAATCTCATCGCCCTCTCTTTGCAAAGGGATATTAATTGGACGAAGCGGATTGGTAACATCCCAGACAAAGGTTTGCCGGGGCACATTCTTCATGGTAAAGCGGGTAATGCGCCCCTGCCCGATTGAACCGGGATCGCGAAAAGCAAGTTGACCATGGTCAAAAACCAGCGCAGATCTTACATTCAGTGACATATAATCCAGCCAGGCAAAATCATTGGTACTCGAAGGCGTAAAATTCCACTGCAAATCAATATTAGGGTATGAGGGCTGAAATGAAACTGTGCGGGTTACATCCATGGCATAATCATATTTACCGGTTTTCTGAACATAGGTATTCCCGATTTCTTCACCATTGGCTAAAATGCTAAAATCGATGCGGCTATTGGATGATCTTCCTACAAGGCTGAATCTTAATGTAGCATTTTCGCCTTCTATCAGATTCTTGAAGGTAAATGAAGGCAGCCGGTGGGAACGGGTGTAGTAATCAAGTTTATCACTATACCAGGTACGTCCACTCTGTATCAGGTTGAATTGATCCTTTTCATAGACTGCCATATCGGTGTATGCATCAGTAAAATAGTTGGGATTGCCGTAAGTGCTGTTGTCGGTGCTCACACGCAGACCGGGCAGCGGGCCTATAGAAAGAAAGTAAGCGGCCTTATCGGCGTAATAGTGAGTAAGGTGTTCCATACGTCCGGTTAGCGGGCTGTATGACCAGGTTAACGTACCCTGTCCATAAAACAGAATGTAATCGCCCTGTTTAAACACACCGGGAACTGCAGTAACCACCTGAATGGCATTTTCCACGATATCGTCATTCAAATTATTTCCGGCAGTTTCGCTCAACAATTTCCCTCCATTACCAAATATTCGGATCATATCGGGATTTATCTGTGTCATGTTGACTCCCATATTCTTCAGATCATCATAGGTTATGCGATAAATGCCCGACTCATTGATGTGGAATTTATACCAGTTTCCCATGGAAAGCTCTGAGTTAGAAACATAAGCCCGCACATTGCGGGTATTGATTTTATCCGCGAGTTGAAGTTGATAATCAAAAGACACCAATTTCACTTTGGCACCGGTGAGCGAATCCCTGCCAAAGGGCATAAGTTCGAAACGGGCAATGGGCTTTCCGCCTGCTGCAAGCATTTTCAGGTCCCATGCAACGGTGTCTGGCCAGTAATTTCCTTCTACCAGTGCAAGTTCATTTTCGGCAAGTGGCACATATACCAGATTTCTAATGCTGACCGATGTAGCGGTGAGACCCGGATCCAGAGGGATATTTTGTATAAACCCCGGCAATATATCTTCGGGCAGTAATGGATACTGGCCGCCTCTGAATGAAGGGGCATTGATGGAGGAATCTTCCCCCATAACCAAAGCAGCAGGCTGCTGCCATTCAATTTTCACCCGGGTATATGATGATTGTGCCCATACTGTGGCAGGCAAAAGGAGCAAAGCCGCAGCAATGGTCTTATATAGTTTCTTTACAAACATAGATTTTGTATTCATTTACCTTGTAACCAATAGTTTAAATGACTTTGAAGCTGTATCACCTGAAAGGTTGGTGATGCTAACACTGCCAATGTAAAATCCGGGATCCAGCTTTTGGCCGGTGGCAGAAATACCATTCCATGCAATAACATTATTGCGGTATCCATCTGCAAAAATATGCTGTTCCAATGAAATAACATTTACTCCCGAAAGCGTAAACAAATCAACCCTTGCCTGTAACTCAGTTTCTGATTGATTGTGTTCAATTTCCACCGAAAAACTACCGTTGCTGGGATTTGGATAGACCAGAAGTTGTCCAAGTTCAATTTCTTCGGAAGGAACCACCACAAATTGAATGGTCTTTTCGGATGAGTTGTTATTGATGTCCCATACTTTCAAAGTGATTTCATGCGGGCCTGCGGCAAGTTTAAACATCGGATAGCGAACTGTACCCCGCTGATAGGTATCAACATCGGTTTGATAATATTCGTTCAAAATAAATGGATAATTGCTTTTCCCATCCAGTACAGCCACGATGTCGTGACCTATACTGTTTCCCACGGTATTGATTCCGCTTTCATCCTTAAGCTTAGCCAACAGCACAGGATTTTCGTCGGTGTAACCCCCTGACCTGAATTTTTCGTTGTTTAAGTAAAGTTCGATTTCGGGTCCCTGTGAATCATTGAGTACATCTTTACTCATGCCGCCAACAATGATTTGTTTGAAATAGCCGGCAGCATCCCGGTTGCCATCACTTGCATAATAGCTGATTTTACCTCCTCCAAAGTTATAGGCAATATCTTTGGGAACAATAAAGGTGAAACTAAATTCGCCGTTAACGACCTTTACGTTGCCTTTGTAGATGATATTTTTCCGTACACTGAAAACCATGGGACTAAAACCACCCGCACCAAGAGTGGTTACCGAAGTTTCTTTATCAAAAATAGTAGGATAGACCATTCCATTGAAATCACTCAATAACTGACGGTCAGCATTGGTAATCCTGCCTGAAATGGTTACGCTCTGCAGAGCCTTAAGTGTATCGGCTACTCCGGGAATGATATCCCCACCATTGATGGCAACTGTTTCAACAGAATAGGTAGGATAGGCCATCTTCATGGCTGGATCGCCCAGCAATACAAATTTCTTGACATTAGGCCCGGGCCCTGTCATCTGTTTTGAAATTCTGATCAGATCTCCCAGGTAAGGAGACTGGCCGGACGTGGCCTGCAATGCAATATTGTAAAAATTACGTGACAGATTGTAATTCGGATTTCCAAGTGTTGGCCGCGCGGTGGTAAAAAGTGCAATGCCCCCACCCTTTGGGTTTAGAAATACCAGTTCACCTGCCGAAACCCGCTCCGGATCATCATAGCGGCTAAATTCACAGGTTGCCGTCATAAATACCGGCATGCGGTTGTAATTTGTCCAACTGTTTATATCGGCCACTTCCAGTACCTTTTCTTTGGCCCAGGAAGTTTCACCTCCATGTCCGGTATAATTTACAATAAGCGCACCCTTACTTACCCGCTGGTTGATGGCTTCGTTGGCTGCCGGAATACGCTGGCCGCCGGGAGCTGAAACCTGAGGATAAGCATCGAGAAAAATTTTATCCACATTATAATTGGGATAGGTGGTATCAATCATTGTAGCCAGGTTATTCGCCTGCATCATATGATCATTATAATCTTCATCATCAGCCACAAAAGCAATAACATTTCTCCAGTCGCCGTGCATGGTTTCATTTTCAGAGGTATACCTTATGATCTTGTCAACGGCCATTTTGGCTTCTTCCGCTGTAGTCACCACCAGACGACCTACACCAATGTCCAGAATATCGGTAGTTAACCCACCCTCATCATCATCAATACAGCCGAAGAAATCATCGGTTGCATATGTGCTTACCGGATGCAGCGACTCTCTTGACTGGAACGTGGGTACAAAGTTGGTATTTCCCGCAATAACATCCTTGTAATCGTAGGAAGCATCACCAAACAAAAGCAAAAACCGGGGTGTTTTGCCGGTGGGCGCTTTCTTCCACAGCATCCTTATAAAGTCACGAATAGCACTGATATCCTGAGCACCCGATGAAAATTCGTTATAGATCTGCTGAGGTTGTACCACCAATACACTCAGATCGTTATGGTTTACATGGAAATCAGCCAGCCGCCGGGCTTCTTCCATAAATAAAGGATGTACCACCATCACCATATCATGAGCGGTGAGGCCATGAAGATTTTGGTTATCTACTTTTTGGGTGAGAGCCGGCTTCATATAGCTTTGCCCATCGGCGATTATATACTCGCGAAGGGTATCCGAAAGCGCTTTAAAAATGCGGTTTCCACCTGAGACGATGGGTTCAATTTTGCCCGGCCGCAAAGGATCGGTCACATCCCAGAGCTGATCCATTGAAGCATTGCCTGTAATCTGATATTCCACAATTCCTCCCTGAACACTGCTGCGGCGGAAACCAAGTTGTCCTCCCTTAAATTCGAGATTGGCAATGGCGTTGACTTCAATATAATTAAGCCAGCCGGTTGAGCTGTTCAGGCTTTTATTGAAACGCAGGGTAGCACCGGAAAAATCACCGTTAAATTCATAATTAAACCGTTGAGTCGAAATGTTTGCATAGATATAATCGGGCCCTATAAGTATAGGTGGAAGAAACATTTTATTGGTCTGTCCGGCTACGGTCAGATCGAAAGATACAGCAGCCGTAGAACGAGCCAGCACACTCAGCCTTATGCTTACAGGCCCGGATTCAGCACGTGAAAAAGGCCGGAAAGTATAGTCGCGTTTGGTAAGCAGGTCGAATACATCACCAACCCAATATTTCCCCGATTTGATCAGATTCATTTCCCGGGGGTTATAAACATCGTACCAATTGTATGTATTCACTATATGGGTGGCGCTGCCCTGCGGCTGGGGAAAGCCCGGTATTCGTACACCCTGGGAAGGAAGCAGGGTAACAAAATACCAGGAATAATCGCTGTAATAATGAACCTGATGATCAAATCTGTCGGAATCGGCATTGTATTTCCAGGCCAGGGGACCGCGGGCATAGAAAAGCAAATAATCGCCAGGATTCATCACCCCATCTCCCCCATCCACCACATGAATGGCAACTTCGGGCAAATCGTCATAACGGGGTTCCCCCGCCCTTTCAGGCAACATGCCACCGCCATATCCAAATATCCGTATATTTGAGGAACTACTTCCCTGAACATTCAATCCCATGCTGATTAAATCTTCATAGGTTACCTTATATATACCCGTTTCCGGGATGGCCATCTTAAACCAAAGCCCGGAGTTGAGCACCGACACGTCGGCGTAATGCTGATATTGCACATTTTCGGTTTTACGACCCTGCTCTACTGATAAACCAAAGGAAATAAGTTTTTCCAGTTCGCCGGAAGCATTTCTTCGGATAGGATTTACATAAACCCTGGTTCCGGAAGTTTCCCGGGCATGGAATGGCAGGGCTTTAACCCCGATTTCCAGGTTATCGGCTCCACTCTGAATAACAGCAAGTTGTTCTATACTGTCAAGGGCTGCAAATTGTGGTGCTATGAGGTTCACCTCAGGCCGGATTACTTCAAATCCTTCCAGATCGATAAACAATACAGGCAATCCGTTTTGCTCATCGGCAAAGGAATTTTCGGCCTTTAAATGCCATCTTGAATCCTGTCCGGGGCGATAATCACGGGCAGGATCCAGCCATTTCACCTCAATTTGAGCACTGAGTGTCAGGAAGGGCATTACAATTGCACAAAAAATAAATAAACAGGTATGATGTAACTTAAGGTTCATAGCAGGTTGTTGAAAACGAGTTTCCGATACGGGAAAAATGTTCTAATTGCATTAAAGTCAACAAGTACCTATGCATTAGGTTCATTGCTTCCCGGTTAAACAAACCGGAATAAACTTCTTAATACTATTTCAAACGGTGGTATACTAACGAAAGTATAAAACCGTTATTGCAACAAAAGGTGCCGATTTCTTACATTTTTTTAACATTTGGCCGATAATATGAAAATTATTCGTAATATTGGCTGCTGAAAAACACATGATATGAGGATCAAGATCTGCTTATTTATTGGGATGCTTTTCATTACAGGTTCCGCATTTGCGCAGGATGTCTCCTTTTCGCAGTATTACGGAAATCCACTTTATTTAAATCCGGCACTGGCCGGCTCAAAAATCTGTCCCAGACTTACACTGAATTATCGCAACCAGTGGCCATCAATACCTGCAACTTATGTTGATTATTCAGCATCATACGATCAGTTTATTGATGCCATCTCCGGAGGTATCGGACTGATTGTGGTGAATGAAAACCAGGCTGCCGGCACCTTAAACAGCACCTCAGTAGGCGCAATGTATTCCTTCAGGGTTAACCTGACCAAAAAACTCACCATGAGTGCAGGTTTACAGGGCGCATACATTCAGTCAAAACTGGATTGGGATAAGTTTGTCTTCGGAGACCAACTGGTGGGTGGTGATTTGCTGGGACAACTTCCTCCTACTGCTGAAACACCTCCCGACAGGGTAAATCTGGGTATGATTGATTTTTCATCAGGCATTCTTTTTGGTTACAATGAACGTTTGTACGGCGGTATTGCAGCACACCATATGAATCAACCGGACAATAGTTTTTATAGCAATGGCGACAGCAAACTTGATATGAAAATTACCGTTCATGCCGGTGCACTCATTGATATTCGTCATGGCCTGCAAAGTGGTGATGTAGAAGACCTTAGCATTTCGCCAAACATCATGTATCAGCAACAGGGAGAATTTCACCAGTTAAACGCAGGTTTGTATCTCAACTTCTATCCCTTTGTGTTGGGAGGCTGGTTCCGCCACAATTTCGAAAATCCAGATGCTGTAATTGCTCTGATTGGTTTTATGCAGCCAAAATTTAAACTCGGCTATAGTTATGACTATACCGTGTCGCAATTGACCAACAATACCGGAGGCGCCCATGAAATTTCATTTACCTGGCAATTTGACTGCGGACAAAAAACTTTTAAACAAAAGGCAATAAAATGCCCACGATTTTAGTTAATCATACATTAAAAACAATACAAACCGGAAATGACCAGTAAATTCAACATCTGTCTGAAATTCACACTCTTTGCTTCAGCACTGTTTATCATGGCATCGTGCTCCAAGGAGTCATCGCGTACCACGGGTTGGGAATATAACAATCCTAAAAACGGAGGTTTTCAGGTAAACACCAAGTATGGCGATCAACCCTTGGGACCTGGCCTGGTAATGATTGAGGGGGGCACCTTTACTATGGGGCGCACCACCGACAACCCGCTGTACGAATGGGACAATATGCCCCGAAGAGTAACCGTACCTTCATTTTATATTGATGAAACAGAGGTAGCCAATGTCGATTATGTTGAATACCTGTATTGGCTGAGCCGCGTCTTTGGTACCGATTATCCCGAGGTTTACCGCAAAGCCCTTCCCGACACCCTGGTGTGGAGAGAAAAACTGGCTTACAACGAACCTCTGGTGGAAACCTACTTCCGGCATCCGGCCTACCGAAATTATCCCGTGGTAGGTGTAAGCTGGGTACAGGCCAACGATTACTGTCTGTGGCGCACAGACCGTGTGAACGAAATGCTGCTTATCAAAGAAGGCATTCTTGATTTTGACCCCGACCAACGTAACGAAAACAACTTCAATACCGAAGCATATCTTGCCGGCCAGTACGAAGGCCTGGTAAACAAACCTTTAAAAGACCTCAATCCCAGTGGTACCGGCGAAAGAAGAGCCCGCCTTGAGGATGGCATTATGGTACCAAAGTATCGATTGCCTACCGAAGCCGAATGGGAATTTGCAGCCCTCGGACTGGTGGGAAACACCTTGTATGAGCGCGTCGTCGAACGCCGTGTTTATCCCTGGAATGGCACCATCGTAAGGTCAGATGAGAAAAAATATTACGGACAATTTTTAGCCAACTTTAAAAGAGGCCGTGGTGACTACATGGGCGTGGCCGGAAGCCTGAACGATGGCGCCGACCTGCCTGCCGAAGTAGCTTCTTACTGGCCAAACGATTACGGTCTATATAATATGGCCGGCAATGTTTCAGAATGGGTGCTGGATGTTTACCGTCCGCTGACCTTCGAAGATATGGCCGATTATGCTCCATTCAGAGGCAACGTTTTCACTACCAAACTTACCGATGAAAGTGGCTACCTGGCTCCTAAAGACAGCCTGGGTCGCATTCAGTATCGCGAAGTAACTACCGAAGAGAGTAAAGACCGCTTCAACTATCGCAGTGCAGACCAAATCAACTACCTGGATGGCGATTATCAGTCAACCATTAATCCCGACTGGGTTTCTGCACCTGCTGATACAGTGAGTACCACCAACATGATGTATGAGTATGGGAAAACTTCACTCATCTCAGACAATTCAAGGGTTTATAAAGGAGGTTCATGGCGCGATCCTGCCTTCTATCTCAGCCCCTCTACCCGTCGCTACCTCGATCAGAACCTTTCTACCAATTATATTGGTTTCCGTTGTGCCATGGGTCGCGTCGGCGGGGCCTACTCAGGTAAGAAATAAGCGAAATTGCTACATAAAAAAGTCCATTTGTGCCTACAAGTGGACTTTTTTTTTGGATATATTTCATACCTTCGGGATTTGGAAGTATGCCAGACACGAAGTCGAGAAGAGTTGGACTCCAGACACAGAAACAGGTAATGACATGCTATTGTTAAAAATTCAGACACATTATGGTTCAATTTACCCCGGATGATCTGCTTTACCGGCACTTTAAAAAACATCCTTACATCAGCACCGACTCACGCAAAGTAATGCCCGGCAGTATTTTTTTTGCCCTTAAAGGCGATCATTTTGACGGCAATCAGTATGCTGGCAAGGCGCTTGAGGGGGGGGCTGCCTATGCCGTAATTGACCATCCTGAAGCCTACCGGAATGAATTCACCCTACTGGTTTCCAATGTGTTGGAAACCTTGCAAACTTTGGCAACAATGCATAGAAACAGCCTGAACATTCCGGTTATTGCTATTACAGGATCCAACGGAAAAACCACCACCAAGGAATTAATGGCTGCAGCACTAGGCACACGCTTTTCGGTTCTGGCTACTTCAGGTAATCTGAACAATCATATTGGCGTACCGCTAACCCTGCTCAGCATCCGTCCGGAGCATGAAATGGCGGTGATAGAAATGGGTGCCAACCATAGAGGTGAAATCGCTCATCTCTGCCGGATTGCCCGACCTACCCATGGCCTCATCACCAATATCGGGAAAGCGCACCTGGAAGGGTTTGGCGGAATTGAAGGCGTCGTTAAAGCCAAAAATGAATTGTACGACCACCTGCGCAATAATGGAGGTACTGTTTTTGTAAATGCCGATGATCCGCTGCTGATGAAGCTCTCCCAGAATATGCACCGCATCACTTACGGCCAGAATCAGCATGCCAGCTATCAGGGCACTCTAAAAACTGGTACTGACCAGGGCCTGGAAATAAATCTGAACGATGATATTCAAATTCATACCCGCCTGATGGGCAGTTACAACTTTCCCAATGTTATGGCTGCAATCGCCATAGCCTTGCATTTCAGGGTAGAAAAGGCACAAGCCACTGAAGCATTGACTGAGTATGAACCCAGAATGAACAGATCTCAACTGTTACATACAACGCGTAATTTACTTGTACTTGATGCCTACAATGCCAATCCATCGAGTATGGAAGCAGCATTGCATCATTTTGCAACCATGACCGGCGATCATAAAATCTTGTTACTTGGCGATATGTTTGAACTTGGAGCCTCCGCAGCACAGGAACATGACCGTATATTGAATCTGGCCATGACATTAAATGTAGAACAAATATATACCGCCGGTCCGCTGTTTTTGCAGGCTGCTAAAATGTTCCCTGACGTAAAGGCATTCGGCAACACCGAATCGCTTCAAAAACAACTCAGCTCTGAAAGGCTGACAGATAAAACGATACTGATTAAAGGTTCCAGGGGGATGAAAATGGAACAACTGCTTGACCAATTATAATTCAGCGCCATGAAAAACGAATATCAGGCCATAGGACTCATGTCGGGTACTTCGCTCGACGGATTGGACGTGGCCCATTGCACCTTCAGGTTTGGGGAAAATGATGTTACTTTTTCCATCAATGCGGCTCAAACTTTCGAATATACGGAAGCATGGAAAAGAAAACTCCGGCAATTGCCTATGGCAACGGCACTTGAATTTTGTGAAACAAATAACGAATATGGTCATTATATGGGTGCTCTGTGCAGGGATTTTATGCACCGGCATGGCTTATCAGCGGATATAATTGGCAGTCATGGGCATACCATTTTTCATGCCCCCCAACGGAAATATACGGTTCAGATTGGCAGCGGAGCCGCCCTTGCGGCTGAAACCAACATTACTGTAGCCTGTGACTTTCGCAGCCTGGATGTTGCTCTGGGTGGGCAGGGAGCACCTCTGGTACCCATAGGCGACCTGCTCCTTTTTTCAGCCTACGATGCCTGTCTCAATATTGGCGGTTTTTCCAATATATCATATAACCAAAACGGCACACGGTTTGCCTTTGATATTAGCCCTGCAAACTTTATATTGAATCACTATGCTGAATGGCTGGGTAAACCTTATGATGAAAATGGAAACTTGGCCAGATCGGGAAAAATTATCCCTAAACTATTCAACCAACTGAATCAGTTGGAGTTTTACACTCTAAGCGGCCCGAAATCCCTGGGCAGTGAATACTTACACAGCCATCTTTTTCCAATAACCGATGAATATACAGACCATGTGCCTGACCTGCTGAATACACTTACCCAACACGTTGCATTCCAGATTTCCCGGCATTTGCCGGTGGATAAAAATAAAAAAGTGCTTACTACCGGTGGAGGAGCATTGAATACTTATCTGATTGAGTGTATACAAAATTATGCTTCATGCTTCATTGTTGTACCGGATGAAAGGTTGATTCAATATAAAGAAGCGTTGATTTTTGCCTTCCTCGGTCTGCAGAGGCTAAGGGGCGAAATCAATTGCCTGTCAAGCGTAACAGGTGCATCCATCAATAATGTAGGTGGAGCATTGTGGTTCGCACCACAAAAGGCATAGTTACTTTTTGAACTAATGTTCATTATGCTTATCTTTGACATTCTATTTACAGGGCACGCAATATAGTGGAAAAGGGATTCCTGATGCATTATATACGTTCCTGTGATTTTAATCGCAATGCCAACATGTTTAAATCATCGTTTTTTTCAGTAATAGCATGTATGTTTTGCATGCTGCATCCATTTTATGTATTAAAGGCACAAAATGAGTCTAAGGAAGTCATTACACTTCCTGCCGTTGAAATTTATGACAGCATCATAAACCGGCTCACACCCCGAACCAGCATTGGCCAGCTTGAAATGCAGACACAACCGGCCAATGACCTTGGCGAAATGCTAAGAACGGAACCCAATGTAAGTGGCATAAGGCGGGGCGGTTATGCAGTGGATCCTGTCATCCGCGGATTCAGGTATTCACAGTTGAACATAAGCCTGGATCATGGAATCCATATTGAAGGTGGATGTCCTAACCGCATGGATCCCGTGCTTGCCCATGTAGATAATGACATGGTGGAACGCATTGAAATTACACGCGGCCCTTATGAAGTGGCCTACGGTCCGGTGCAGGGAGGATCGGTTCGGCTGATAACCATGCCGCAGAAGCGATTTGGCACGGCAGGGTTCAATGTAACATCAATATCAGGTTTTGATGCCAACCGTTCCGGATGGCGGCAGCATCTGGCAATGAGTCATACTTCGCCGGGATTCTTTGTAAAAGTAACCGGAGGCATCAAAGATTATGGCAACTACACCGACGGCAATGGCAAGGAATGGGAAACTGCTTACAAAAAAAGAGACCTTTCGATAGATCTCGGGGCGAAAATATCGGCAAATGATGAAATCCACTTTGCCTGGAAAGGTTCCTTTGGGAGAGATGTTATGTTCCCTGCCCTGCCCATGGATGAACTCAAAGACAATACACATATTTTAAATCTGCAATATACACACTTAAATCCCGGAAAACCAGGGCACTCACTGGATATAAGCGCATGGTATACAGACGTTTACCATGAAATGGGTAATAAATTCAGGCCGCAGTTCAGCAAAGTAGTTCCGCCCTACACCGGACAAATGCAAACATTAGCGAAAGTGGATGCTGCCACCGCCGGAGTGAGGCTGAACAGGGTCAGTAAAACAGCTACAACCGATATAAATTATGGCATAGATTTGAATTTTGCAGCAAAAGATGGCACGCGCCATATGAAAATGATCATGGAAATGGATGATCAGGTTTTCGTATCACAAAAATATTTCAACCTATGGAAAGAAGCCTGGATATTGAACTCAGGAATGTATGGGGCACTCAGTTTCAGCCAAAGGAAATTTATTTTTAAAATCAATGGGCGGCTGGACTACAATTACAGCAATTCAGAGGACACCTTGTCATTGATCAGCACCGAACAGCGCTGGTTTGATGTTTCTTCCCGCGATCGGTTTTTGTGGAGTTCTTCTGTTATTTCAGCTTATTATTTCAACAACCAAAGCAGTATAAAACTGGGTTTGGCCCGGGGAGCGCGTTCCCCTGATTTACAGGAAAGATACATCAAATTTTTGGCTACCGGGGCCGACAGCTACGATTATCTGGGGAATCCTGCCCTCCGCCCCGAAGTAAACTATCAGGCTGACCTGATGTTCGATTACGAATCCGGTACTAACAGGATTTATGTCAATATATTCAGGAGTGAAGTGCGCGACTTTATTACCGGCAAATTGCTTCCGCCTGATCAGGTTAAGCCGGTTAGCATGGGTGCTCCCGGTGTAAAACAATTCACCAATGTTGACCGTGCGGTATTTATGGGCTTTGAAGCAGGTTTGGGTACCAGGTTTTATAAACAGCTCACTTTTACACTTAATGCTGGTTACACCTATGCCTACTTTCCAGAAATTGAGAAAATTGTTCTTAAAAATAATCAGGCAGCAGGTGTAGTTATGTTGAAAAATGATCCCGTTCCTGAAATTCCGCCATTTGAAGCAAGACTGAAAGCAACCTATGCTCTATGGAACAATAAGCTTCAACCTGAATTGGTAATTACGGCTGCATCCCATCAAGGCGCCATCTCGAAAAGTGCGTATGAAAAAACTACCCCTGGTTTCGTGCTTTTCGACTTTGGCGTATCTTATAAACCCTTCAGCTTTACCTCATTTCATCTTGGCATTAAGAACCTGACCAATCAGGCTTATTCTATGCACCTGAACCGGAATATTATTGGCAGCAATCACCGCTTTTATGAACCAGGTCGATCATTTTATGTAAATTTGATCATTAATTTATGAAGGGCACCTGATGAAAAAAGCAAAGCATGTCTACCAATCAATGAACAAGTGGTTATACCTCCTTTTTATTTCCCTGGTTTTGTGGTCATGTGAAGGTGAAGAACCGACATTACAGCCCAGGGGAATCCGGTTTCATTTTGACCATCGCATAAATGGAGAAAAGCTGGTTTTTAACAGTATGCAATACACCAATGCTGCTGGCAACTCCTATGAAGTCAAAGAAATTATGTATTTTGTTTCGGATGTAATACTATATCACAGTAGTGGAAACCTGATCTCAAGAGGCAGCCTGAACGACATACATTACACGGATACCAATCTTCCGGAAACATGGGAATGGCTGATTACAGGAGATTATCCAGCGGGTGATTATGACAGTTTATCATTTACCTTTGGCATTAAATCGTCTAAAAATCAATCGTTTATGTTTGTTAATCCGCCCGAAGTAAACATGGCCTGGCCAGAAGTTCTGGGCGGAGGGTACCACTATCTTATGTTAAACGGATGGTGGCGCGACACGGTAAATCTGCGCCGTCCCTTTGATTTTCATCTTGGAATTGGACAGATATATAAAAACAATTCCGGCCAGGTGTCCGATATCATTGAATTTATTGACAATTCATTTACTGTAAGGGTTTCCGGAGTGCCATTCAGGCTCGAAGAGTCAAAGGTTACCGATCTTACATTAGTAATGAATGTTGAGCGGTGGTTTAATTCTCCTGTAATATATGACCACAACATATGGGGCGGGGCAATTATGCAGAAACAAGAGGCCATGCACGCAGGCTGCCTCAATGGACGCGATGTTTTTACACTGGAGCCTTACGCATTACATTAAATTAAAAAAAGACAGGCCCACCTGAGCAGGACTGTCTTTTTTCTGAAGCAACTTAAGTGTTTTATCAATCCTCTATGTCGTTCCAGTCGTTTTGATTGCGCCATCCGGGCCCATTTCCTCTTCCGTAAGGGCGGTTTCCGACACCATCACGTCCGTAGTAACGGCATCCGGGGCGGGTATCGAACCATGTTTTTTGTTCATCGGTAAGCAATGCCCTGATTTGACGGCGGTGTGACTCGCGTTCTTTCATCAGGTCACCCCGCATTGTGGTAATCTTATCAATGGTGGTATTGATAGTCTTTTCATCACTGCCTTCTACCCTTAAGGTATTCAGGCGTGCCTGTTCCTCCTGTAGTTTAGCCCGCAGGGTTTGTACCTTTTTCAGATGGGTGGTTCGGAGACTTTCAATACTTTTCTGTTGGTCGGCAGTAAGTGAAGGAATATCAGCATAAGCCGCGGTGCCCATGCCCCTTCCCTGTGCGGCATAACCATTGCCGTAACCTCTGCCAGGGCCACTGCCATCGCACCATCCTGCATTATTCCGGTAACCCCGCCCAGGTCTTTGGGCATAAGCATCCATGGAGATAAATGCAAACACGGCAAACACAATGGCCATTAATTTAAGATTCATTTTTGAGTTTTTCATGATTATTGAATTTTAGTTTATTAATTATTAGGTAAATTCTGTTAAGGATTGGACTGACCCCGGCGCCCGTGTCTGTGTCTGCCCCGGCCTTGCGGTCTGTCGCCATCATGAGTCAGTATTTCACGAAAGAAAGGATACAGTTGCTCTAGTTGTGCCGGTGTAGCAAGTTCACGAATATCCGTCAGGTGAAACATGGTTTGCATTTTCATTTCTGCTTTCAGGTTCCCTATTTGCAGACACAAGTCATTTATTTCAAGCGTATCAATCTCCTGGCGTTCAAGTTCACCCAGTAAGCGCGCATTCAGATTATTTATCTCCTGAATAAGTGGCCGGATGCTTCTCCGGAATGCTTGCTGAGTTTCCCTGATCTGATTCCGTTGATTTTCATCAAAATCCATCTGCTGCATCATTAAGGCATGACCAGGGGCCGGCATAGGTGCTTCCTGAGTAGTTGGAATACTTTCCTGCGATACGGTTCGGTTCAACTGACGGTATTTGACCAGCACGGTAGTCATGGCTCCAAGATTGATCAATGTAACAGCCACAATGCCAACGATCAGTAAAGTCCGGGTGTGAAATGTTTTCATCATTCTGCGGCTTTTTCGGTTTCTGAAAGATAAGATTCAAGTACCAGCAAAAAGGCATCATCCTGATAGAGATTATCAGATGCATAGGGCATGGAAGCAGAAACTTCGACCTGCGAATAATAATCTGATTCGCTGATTGGCTTTATCAACTGGTTTCCAATAAAAATCCCTAAAAAAATGGCAGCGGCTGCGCCAGAAAATGCAGCACCTAAGCGGAAAATATTCCGGGTATTTACCGGATCATGATTTGCGACCTTTATTTGATCTGCAACTTTCGCATAGAACCAGTCATCAGCCTGGGTGCGTCTGCCCGAAAAATGTTGCTCCATCTCTTTGGCATAATCCGTATAAAGTTGATGGCAATGGCTGCATAGAGACAAATGCGGCTCAAGCAGGTTTTTCACCTGATTGTTTACGAACTGAGCAGCGTTCGCTTCAAAAATTATATTTTCACATTCCCGACAGTTCATTTAGGTTGTTTTAAGGTTTGACACATTTATGACCGGATACTTTCGCACCAATTAAATTTCATGATACGATTTAAGTTTCTTTTGCAGATTCATCTTAGCCCGGTGGAGTAAAGATTCTACTGCCGGAAGTTTAAGTTCCATGATTTCTGCTACCTGAGCATAGGATAAACCTTCGAGTTTATTTAATGAAAATGCTATCCTCTGGTTTTTTGGCAAAGCATCAATGGCCCGGGCTATGAAACTTTTTTTTTCACTTTCTTCTACCGGATCATTAACTTCCACAGGCTCATGGCCCGCCTTTCCGGAATTCAAAAATTCATCAATTTCATGCCAGAACCGCCGTTTGCGATTGTTCCGGATATAATTTAAGGAACGATTGATGGCTATGCGGTAAAGCCAGGTACTCACTTTTGCTTCGGCACGGAAACGGGAAGCATGCTTAATGGCTTCAATAAAAACGTCCTGGGTAACATCTTCAGCATTGTGCACATTATGCAGGAAACTGTAACAAGTATTGTAGACCATGATCTGATACTCATCCACCAAAAATCGTCCGGCACGCTGGTCACCATTAATCAATCCCTGAATCAGTTCCGTATCGGTCATGAATGTTATGCTGAAATAAACATCTTTTTAGTATATGACATTCTTATCTTCAAAACCTTTCGGTTTAAACAAAAAAAATCACAATATTGCAAAGTTAACAGAGATTAATTGAGGTCATTATAAAAAGTTGTATTTTTGCATTATTGATAATCCGGTTGGAAATGCATAAAAACAGATGGTCGTTGACAAAAAAATGCGGGCAGTTTTTACTGCTGCTGATGGTTTTGATGTTGTCAATGCACATCAACAGGCCAGATATCCCTTCAAATCCCGTTATAGGTCCGCCTTTTTCGTATACTGAACAACATATTAATCTTGTGCCTTTTATTCCTGAAGCGACGGAGAATCCCTCCTCAGGTACTGGCTGGATTTTGATTCAATGGCATACTGCGGTAAAATCCACATTCAATATTCCCTGTCTGATCAAAAAGGGTCACGTACTTTTAAAGGCACCCTTTGACTGGAAAATCATCCAAACCGGAAAACACATCTTTAATTGCATATTCAGGATTTAGGAACATAGAAATCAACAGGCATTTCTGCCTTTTTTCAATCCTCAGATGTTTCATTTTAAAAAATCAAGAATATGTCAAGTGAAAAATCCGTTGGAAAAGGTATGTCAGGTTTCAAACCTTTCCTTTTCGTGTTTGGCTTATTAACCGTCATTATCATTCTTGCAAAGATTGTGATGACGATGTTGGGAATCTAAATATTCCTTCAATATAACAGCTTTAAAGGCGTGAGTTCTATCACGCCTTTTTTAATTGTGTATGGCAGGACAGGTTGAATTAATCGGGTTCATTCGCGCCGCCATGTGCTTTATTGATTTTCAGTTATGTGCTTTCTTGTAGCAACTTCTGGTTAATGCAGTCAATATTTTATGATGTCAAAAACAGAGCCAGGCAGAATAAGTGAAAGTAAAAATGCCAATCAGAAACCAGGAATCAGGATTTGCAGGTAAATGAAAATCAGACGTTTAAATTTAATATTTTTTTATGTCTGCCGGCATGCAGGTGCAGGCCGGGCTTCTGGTTATGGCGGCCATAAATCATCTTCCGCAGGAGGTTCAAAAATCATAATTTCAAATGTTGTATAATAATTATCACTTCATATAGTTTATATTAACAATGCCGTGTTGATAGTTTGTTTTACAACATTCATTGCCGGCCAAAATAAAGCACTATTTTTACCGTAAAAAAATCAACACAATGATTTCAGGATTCTTATTACAAATTGGCCCCGGTATGGGAGCATTAACAGATACGCTTACGAACGTAATGCAGGAACCCGTGCAGACGGGAGAAATAAAACTTTCAATCTGGGAACTTTCGTTAAAAGGTGGATGGATTATGGTGCCGCTGGCACTGATGTCTATTTTTGCAATTTACATCTTCATTGAGCGCTATATAGTCATCAACAGAGCTGCCCGGGAGGAGAATAATTTTATGAACAACATCCGGGATTTTATTCACAATGGGCGGATTGATTCAGCTTTGTCGCTGTGCAAGAATAACCAAACACCCATAGCACGGATGATTGAGAAAGGCATTTCACGTATAGGCAAACCACTTAACGACATTAATGCTGCCATTGAAAATGTTGGAAAGCTTGAGGTATCGAAACTGGAAAAGAACCTTGCGGGAGTAGCAACTGTTTCGGGGGCAGCACCCATGCTCGGTTTTCTTGGAACGGTTATCGGAATGGTGAAAGCTTTTTACGACATGTCAATGGCGGGAAACAATGTGGACATTGCGCTGCTTTCGGGCGGAATATATCAGGCCATGATTACTACTGTGGCCGGTCTTATTGTGGGAATTATCGCCTATATCTGCTACAACATACTGGTAGCGAGGGTGGAAAAGGTAGTATTTATTTTAGAAGCACGTGCTACTGAGTTTATGGATTTACTCCATGAACCGGCTGCTTAACCTTTTCTTTCCGCACTTACACCTTGCAATAATCTAAATATGGCCATTAAATCAAGAAATAAAATCAGTGCACAGTTCAGCATGGCCTCCATGACCGATCTGGTGTTTCTGTTGCTCATTTTCTTTATGCTTACATCCACACTGGTTAGTCCCAATGCCATAAAATTGCTTTTGCCCTCAAGCACCAGCAAAACCATGGCCAAACAGACAGTGACCGTATACATTGATCCTCAGAGCCAGTATTACATCGAGGAGCAGCCGGTTAATCCTGAATTTCTGGTTGAAACCCTGGCTCAAAAGCTGCAACTGGAAGCTGATGCTACCGTAGTGCTCAGGGCTGATCAAACGGTTCCGGTACAATATGTGGTAACCCTCATTGACGCGGTGAACAAAGTAAATGAGCTTACGGGTTCAAAACATAAGGTTATTCTGGCTACCCGGCCTCCTAAATAACCGGCGAAACTCCCTTTGCATTCATTTTTATATTAATTTTAGCTCATGCAAACAAACAAAGACAAATGGAGTGGAATTGCAGGCACCTTAATTTTTCATGGGTTGCTTTTGGTTGCCATTATGTTTCTTGCATTGCGAACACCGCTCCCCCTCCCCGAAGAAGCTGGGGTAGAGGTAAATCTGGGATATAGCGATGAGGGCATGGGAGATATACAACCTCCAATACCTGCAGCAAGTGAGGCAGCCGCGCCGCCCCAACCAAAGGCTTCTGCTGCTGAAGAACTGGTTTCGGAAGAAACCGAAGAGGCCCCTCGAATTGAACCGGTGGTTAAACCCAGGCCTAAAGCCATTGAGACGCCGCCGGAAAAACCTGCCCCAAAACCCCAACCGGTCGTGAAACCCGAACCTGTTATCAATCCGAATGCCATGTACAAGGGTAAGACCACGGGCAGCGAAGGAGGCAATCAGGGCATTACGGGAAAGCCTGGTGATCAGGGGAAGCCCGGCGGAGATCCAAATTCAGACAGTTACGATGGCAGCGGGGGTAGCGGAGGTGGCCCGTCCTTTAATCTGGAGGGCCGCAGTACTAAAAGTTTGCCTCAGCCCGCCAACACTTTCAGCGAAAGCGGTACAGTAGTAGTAAGTATTTATGTTGACCGCCAGGGTAAAGTTACACGTGTAAGTGAAGCACCGGCCAGAGGTACCACAACCGGCAGTTCTCAACTTATTCAACTCGCGAAAAAAGCAGCATTGCAGGCACGCTTCAGTGCCAACCAGGATGCTCCCGAAGAACAAACAGGAACAATTACCTATACATTCAAACTGAATTAATACCGGCTATGAATTACAAACAGGTGCTGGACTATATGTACAGCCAATTGCCCATGTTTCAGCGTATTGGGGCCGCTGCTTATAAAGCAAATCTCGATAACACCATCGCCATCAGCGATCTAAGTGACCATCCTTACCGAAACTTCCAGACAATTCATATTGCCGGAACCAACGGAAAAGGCAGCCTTTCACATATGCTGGCCTCTATCATGCAGGAAGAGGGTCTTAAAACCGGGCTTTATACTTCACCACACCTTCGTGATTTCAGAGAAAGGATGAAGATTAACGGAATTATGATACCCGAGGAATATGTGGTGGATTATGTTGAACGTTACCAGGAAGACTTTAACAGAATCAGGCCCTCGTTTTTTGAAATGACTTTTGGGATGGCCATGAAATGGTTCAGCGACAGCAAAGTAGATATAGCCATTATTGAAACAGGGATGGGAGGCAGGCTTGATTCCACCAATATAATCACGCCTATCCTGTCGGTTATTACCAATATTGGAATGGATCACATGCAGTTTCTTGGTGGGAGCCTGCCTGAAATAGCCCTGGAAAAGGCGGGCATCATTAAACCTGAAGTGCCCATTGTAATAGGGGAAACGCTGCCAGAATCCATAGAGGTTTTCAGGAATGTGGCTCAGCAGATCAATGCTCCGCTCATTATTGCCGATCAGATAGTTACCGTGGTAAAAGATGGCAGGCAATCCGATAACCACTGGCTGAATGCTACCGTTTTTCACTCCGGTTATAAAACACGTGTTGAATGCCCCCTGCCGGGAAATTATCAGCTTAAAAACCTGGCAACACTGGTAGCAGCTATTGACCTGCTCAAAGCTACGTATCCTGAATTTGCATCATTGCCAATGGTAAGCGGAATAAAAAACACACTCAAAAACACCAACCTGATGGGACGTTGGCAGATACTGAATAATAAGCCATTAACCATCTGTGATATAGGACATAACAGAGACGGAATAGCCGCAGTGGTTAGCCAATTACAGACTTTAGAGTACAGCCGCCTGCATTTTGTATTTGGTGTGGTGAATGATAAGGACATCAATGGTATACTTTCGTTACTTCCCATGAACGCAATCTACTATTTTTGCAAGGCCGACATCCCGCGTGGTCTGGATGCTGAACTGCTTAAGGAAATGGCCAGTCCTTATGAATTATATGGCGAGACTTACCTTTCGGTAACGGAAGCTTATGAAGCAGCCTGTAAAAATGCCGGTGATAATGACGTAATTTTTATAGGAGGAAGTGCGTTTGTAGTGGCTGAAATTCTATAGGTTTAGCCGCCATCCATCAGACTGAGTACCATAATATCATCACCTTCTCTAAGCACAGTAGCCTCATAAGCAGCACGTTTTATATACCGTCCGTTGTGCTTAATAATGAGCAGCTTCCAATTAATTTTTTTGGTCTGGAGCAATTCCATGATACTCATTTCATTGGCAGGAAAATTTTCCGTTTGGCCGTTTAAGGTTATGGTCATGGTTGGTCGGCTGTTTTCAAAATAAAATCTTTTAGCAAGAGTTTTAAAACTTCGTTTGCCTGCATGTGGGCAACCAGCCCTACCCGTGGGGCAAGTACCGGAAGTTGATCGGATAAGGCAGAGACCTCATCTCCACAAATGATCAGGTTGTCGCTGCGGCGGACATGTGCGTCAACATCTTTTCCCCAGCCGGCTATGCCTACACCAACAACCAGTGGAATATGGGGTAAATTCGTCAACATGGTTTCAATGATCATTTGTTTCATTTCCGCTTTGTCAAAAGCTTCAATTACAACATTACAGGTTGCGAAGAGTTCTATAACATCAGAGGTGCACAATTTAATGTCGAAGGCTTTAACATTTACCTGCGGATTGGCTTTCAAAATATTGTCCCGCAATCCGTGAACTTTAAGCTTTCCAACCTGTCCGGCAAAAAAATACTGCCGATCCAGGCATTGTGGGGTAATGATGGCAAAGTCGGCAAGCAGGAGCTTACCCACTCCCACCCTGGCCAAAGCCATGGCAGCATTACTTCCCAATCCGCCACAGCCAGCAATACCTACGGTAAATTGTTTCAGATAATCGCTGATTTGCTCTTTTGTTGATTTTGCCATATCATTTAATTCAATCGCATAAATCACTTATGCAAACGTAATTTAAATTAGGTTAATATCCAACCCATGATGTAAAATTATTTCATTGGTCTGAAGTTGAAAATGGGTTCAACCGTTAAGTTAATATCCAGGCAATGGATTAAAACTATCTTCCGGCATTTCAGCCGTGATTGTTTTAACTCCGGGATTAATCATTTAATCAGGTTCTTCTGAAGCAAAAAAAAAAGCCCGAAACGGGCTTTTTTTTTGCTTATATGCGAAATTAATCCTTATTTAAAAACGGGTATTTAAAATCGCGGGCAGGTATTAGAGTTTCCTTAACGGTTCGGGGACTTGTCCATCTGATCAGATTGAGCATACTTCCAGCTTTATCGTTTGTACCAGACTGGCGCGAACCTCCAAAGGGCTGCTGCCCGACCACGGCTCCTGTAGGTTTATCATTGATGTAGAAGTTACCGGCTGCATATTTTAATTCCTCATTTGCCAGTGCAATGGCCTTGCGATCATTGGCAAATATTGCACCGGTAAGTCCGTAAGGTGAAGTTTCATCTACCAGACGCAGTGTTTCTTCATATTTATCGTCATCATATACGAATATGGAAATAACCGGACCGAAAATTTCTTCTTCCATGGTAACAAAGTGCGGATCTGTAACCTGAATTACGGTTGGATCAATAAAGTAACCCTTTGATTTATCGCCCTTACCGCCAAAAATAATTTCGGCATCCGGAGACTTGCGGGCAAGTTCGATATAATTCATGATATTATCAAAGGATGTTTCATCAATTACCGCATTCACAAAATTGGTAAAATCAGCCACGTCGCCAACTGTGATCTGCGAAAGCATATCACCGATGCGTTCTTTAATTCCAGGCCACATTGATTTTGGAATATAGGCTCTGGAGGCAGCAGAGCATTTCTGGCCCTGGAATTCAAAGGCACCTCTTACAATTGCGGTAGCCACTTCGTCTTTATGAGCCGAAGGATGAACCATGATAAAGTCCTTGCCACCCGTTTCTCCAACAATTCTTGGATAGGATTTATAATTGGGAAGGTTTTCGGCAATGGTTTGCCATACCCGGTTAAAAGTCACACTGGATCCGGTGAAATGAAGGCCGGCGAAATACGGATTACTGAAAACGCTGTTTCCTATGGTTGATCCTTTTCCGGGAATAAAATTGATTACTCCATCGGGTAAACCTGCTTCACGGAAAATCTGCATGAGCATGTAATTCGAGAACACAGAGGTAGAAGAAGGTTTCCATAAGGCAGTGTTTCCCATTAAAACGGGAGCCAGGTTCAGGTTTGAAGCGATTGCCGTAAAATTAAAGGGAGTGAGTGAAAATACAAAACCCTCCAGAGGACGATACTCGAGACGGTTGATAACGCCTGCATCCGAATGTGGCTGATCCATGTAAATGTCAGCACTATAACGGGCATTAAAGCGCAAGAAATCAACGGTTTCGCAGGCCGCATCAATTTCTGCCTGAAACGCATTTTTGCTCTGACCAAGCATGGTAGCGGCATTGATTGTAGCACGTTGTGTGGTAGCTATCATTTCAGCTATCCGCAAAGTAATAAATGCACGTTCAACATGTGGAATGGCTGACCACTCTTTGTGTGCCTTAACTGCGGCATCCACAGCCATCTTAACTTCTTTTTCGCCGGCCATATGGTAATGACCCAGCACATGCTGGTGGTTGTGTGGCATGGTTACCGGCGCGGTTTTACCGGTTCTTACTTCCTTTCCACCAATAATGAGCGGAATGTCCATTTGCTCAGATGAAAGACGCTTAAGCTCGGCCTGAACCGCTTTGCGTTCAGCACTACCAGGAGCATACGATTTTACCGGCTCATTATCCGGATAATCAACAACAAAAATTGAATTGTTCATACTTATATTTATTAAGTTTGTATTTTCTTTCTGATTTTGGCAATCAAAGGCAAAGATATAAATATAAATTGAATGAAATACTACATTGTTACCGGTACATCATCGGGCATAGGAGAAGCACTGGCGCTCCGGCTCATTAACGAAAAGCAAAAGGTCTTCTGTATCTCACGGCGCATGAATGCTAAGCTTACCAAAATGGCAGCAAGTCAGCACGCGGGTTTATGGTATTATCAGCTAAATCTGGCCAATGGACAGGGGATAGCCCATATTATGCGCGAAATTTTCACCTTTATCGATCCCGAAATTGCTTCCGGGGTAGCCCTGATAAACAATGCCGGTGTTGTTTCACCGGTAGCTCCATCAGGTAAACTCGATATACGTTCATTGGAAAATCATATTAAAGTGAATCTGACGGCACCAATGATCCTGGCCAACGAATTTATCAGTCGTGCATCATCCCTGAAAGTGGAAAAAACCATTGTGAACATAAGCTCCGGAGCCGCACAAAACCCTTATTCGGGATGGAGCGCCTATTGCAGTTCAAAGGCCGGCCTCAATATGCTTACCAAAGTGATTGCACTTGAACAACAATCTGAAAAATGGCCGGTAAGGATATTTTCCGTTGCCCCGGGAGTTGTAAATACTTCCATGCAAAAAAACCTGCGTCAGACTTCAGCCGAAGACTTCCCTCAACTGGACAAATTCATACATCTATACAAAAGCAAGCAGCTTAGTGAACCTGATGCAGTGGCAAAAAAACTGATTGAACTGACCTTTGGGAACGACCCCGCTTCGGGTGAAATTATTGATCTCAGAACTTTTTAACCGGAATCCAAAAATTTATTGGATTTTAACAAAGCAGAACATAGCGATATGAACAGCTATATAAAAACATTTGGCACAAACTTTTGTTGACTACAAAAATTCCAGACTACAGATTAAAATTTGAAACCATGGCAAATCATTCAAAAGAATTTATACAAACACTTGGCCTTGAGCCTTTTAACAATGGTGCGACCACCGGGACTCTCTGGCTTGACACCAAAGGCAAAGCACTTCAATCATTCTCCCCGGCTGATGGTCAGCTTATTGCAACTGTAAATCAGGCGATGTGGGACGACTACGAAGTAATAATGGAAAAAGCGACTGCAGCTTTTAAAAAGTGGCGTATGGTGCCTGCCCCAAAACGCGGGGAAGTTGTCAGACAAATTGCCAATCGTCTTCGTGAGTTTAAAGAACCTCTGGGTGAAATGGTAGCTTATGAAATGGGTAAAGTAAGACAGGAAGGACTGGGAGAAGTACAAGAAATGATTGATATTTCAGATTATGCTGTGGGCTTGTCACGGCAATTGTATGGCTTTACCATGCATTCAGAGCGGGAACGTCACCGTATGTACGATCAGTACCATCCACTGGGCGTTGTGGGGGTTATATCGGCCTTTAATTTTCCGGTTGCTGTGTGGGCCTGGAATGCTATGATAGCTTTGGTCTGTGGCGATGTGGTTGTTTGGAAACCTTCTTCAAAAACCATGCTTTGTGCCATTGCAGTACATAAAATTATTGAACCGGTACTTCGCGAAAACAATGTTCCCGAAGGGGTACTCAACCTGGTGGCAGGAAGTTCTTCATATATTGGTGATGATTTTATTGCTGACAAACGCATTCCATTGATTTCGATTACAGGTTCAACAAAGGTAGGCCGGCATGTAAGCCAGATGGTGGGTCAACGCCTGGGCAGGTGTATTCTTGAACTGGGTGGAAATAACGCCATCATTATCTCCGAATCAGGAGATATGGACATGGCATTGAGAGCCAGCCTTTTTGGCGCAGTGGCAACAGCAGGTCAGCGATGTACTTCTACACGGCGGCTGATCATACAGGATTCTATTTTTGATGCATTCAGTAAAAAACTCATTGCAGCTTACAAACAACTCCGGATTGGCAATCCGCTGAATGAAGAAACCGTAGTGGGTCCGCTGGTAGATAAAGCTGCCGTGGATACTTTTGTGGCAGCGCAGCAGACCATTATCGCTCAGGGAGGCAGGATAATTTTCGGAGGCCAGGTGCTTACAGGCGAAGGATATGAATCGGGCTGCTATGTAGTACCCTGCATTGCTGAAGTAGAAAATCACTACGAAATTGTTCAGGATGAAACTTTTGCGCCCATAGTATATTTGATTAAGTATCACACAATGGACGAAGCCATTGAATTTCATAATGGTGTGCCACAAGGTTTGTCTTCAGCCATTTTCTCCAGAGACATCCTTGAAACAGAGCGTTTTCTCTCACATGAAGGTTCGGATTGTGGGATTGCAAATGTGAATATAGCCACCAATGGTGCGGAGATTGGAGGCGCTTTCGGCGGTGAAAAAGACACCGGTGGCGGACGCGAATCGGGTTCGGATGCCTGGAAAGCCTACATGCGCCGTCAAACAAACACAATCAACTTCTCTACCGAACTACCACTGGCACAGGGTATAAAATTTGATATGTGAACTTTAACCAATGCTGCTAGGTATATACTGACCTAAACACTAATCTATTATAACTGCCCCAAATCTCATTGATGAAGAAACTGTTCAATTATTTTATGTCCACATTGAATAGGGGGCACCAGCGAAGTGTAAAGGCGCGCAAGAA
This sequence comes from Bacteroidales bacterium UBA5281, assembly GCA_002410555.1. Classification (GTDB taxonomy): domain Bacteria; phylum Bacteroidota; class Bacteroidia; order Bacteroidales; family Lentimicrobiaceae; genus Lentimicrobium. The sequence goes on from DHSR01000019.1 coordinate 114,825, forward strand.
TATTATTGCCTCCTTTGCAATTAAAGGCATAAGCATTCTTATTGGATTTATTTTTGTTCCACTGCTATACAACAATTTAGGCCCTGTTGAATATGGTATTTGGATTACCCTCACATCCATCATTGCCTGGGTCATTTACTTCGACATTGGGCTTGGCAATGGCCTGCGCAACCGCTTCGCCGAGTCATTAGCTAAAAACGAACATCGAAAAGCGAGAATATACGTAAGTACTACCTATGCCGGATTCAGCATTATTTTTGGCATTTTATTCATCCTTTTTTTACTAATAAACCCCTTTCTTAACTGGAGTGTGATACTGAAAGCACCTCCTGATCTGGAACAGCAGCTTAGTTTCCTTGCCGTTTTTGTATTGGGATTTTTTCTGTTGAGATTTGTCTTACAATTAGTCAGTGTCCTACTGATGGCTGATCAACGCACTGCACTTAGTAGTATTTTTGATCCGGCATCCAACCTGCTGGCCCTGATTTTAACTATAGCGGTTATCCTGTTGGCCCAACCCACTTTGCTTAATCTGGGCATAATCATGGCAGCAGCTCCGGTTGTATTGTTAAGCGGGGCGTCCATTTATTTTTACAACCGTGATTATAAACGATATAGACCTGATTTTAAGTATATTAACTTTAAATATTTTAAAGATCTTGCCAACCTGGGTGTTCGTTTTTTCATCATTCAGGTAACCGTAGTGATTATAATGTCAACCAACAGCATCATTATTACGCAGGTTGTTGGCCCGGAAGCAGTATCTCAATACCAGATTGCCAATAAGTATTTTGGCATTGCCATGATGTTATTTGTTATTATCAGCAACACCTTCTGGTCAGCATATACCGAAGCTTATGTAAAGAAAGAATTTACCTGGATAAAGAAAGTAAACCGAAGTTTAATCGTGATATGGGTTATGGTACTTGCCGGATTGATGGTTATGCTCATCTTTGCTGACAGTTTTTACCGGCTCTGGATAGGCAAAGAGGTGGGTATACCCTTTTTGCTCTCGGCAATGATGGCACTTTTTAATGCAGTATATATCTGGTACATAATATTTATTTATTTCATTAATGCAACAGGTAAAATCACCCTTCAACTATACATTTCAGTAGTGGTAGCAGCTTTTAATATACCCTTATCCATCTTTCTGGCCGGCCCCATGGGTATGGGCGCCGCCGGTGTGGTACTAGGCTCAGCCCTTACTTACCTGCCGGGAGCCATCATTGCACCCTTTCAATTTTATAAAATTGTGAATCAAAAAGATACTGGCATTTGGGCTAAATAAAATTAAATTTTACACTCTCCTTATCTTTTTTATATACTGGTTTTGATTATTGCGTTGACGAATAATAAACAAATAGATTTTTTGCAGCCAAACATCTCAATAGTTAATTTAAATTTGCAACACCAAACTTCATTTTGCGAAAAGAACACTGGACATGTTTAAGAAATTCCTGATTATTTTTTTAATACTTGCATCATTGGAGTTGTTCAGTTTTACTTTTATTCCAGAATCGCTACTAAAAATTTTATCTATAGCCGGTGTCGGAGTTATTGTACTCACCATTGTTCTGCAACTCATATACAGCCCTTTAGAACACTTTATCCTGAATTTCAAATGGGAGATTTTGCTTATACTTATCGCTGTATTTACAAGTATGTTTATGGCAAACTCTACCTATAATCAGGGTTTCAATACCACCCTCATTGCGCAGAGATATATGTACTATTATTTGATTTATTACATGTTGCATTTAATCAAAATTCCAGACTATCATCTTGAGAAAATCATTGTGGCCTTTGCGGTGGTGTATGCAGCATTTTATTTTCTTCAGTACTTTGCATATCCCACACGAATTTTTAATGTAAGGGTTTCACAAGAGCGTGGAACCATAAGGATATTTCAGGCAGGCATCGCATATCTCATTATTGCATATTTTATGATGCTTAACAAACTTTTTAAAAACTTCTCTCTCACAGACCTGTTACTACTGCTGTTTTTTATCAGTATTATTTTTTTAATGGCCACCCGTCAGTTTATTATGTCAATACTGTTGGTTTCCCTGGCAAATGTATTACTGAGCAAACAGGTAAAATCCAAAGCACTTATTATTCTTTTACTTGCTCTGGCTGCTATTCCCATTGTTATCATGGCTCAGGATGTAATCGTTAATATGGTTACGCTTACTCAACAACAATCCAAGAATATTCATGAAAATACGCGCATAGTGGCTGCTACCTTCTTCCTTACAGAGTTTTTCCCGAATAACCTGGCCTACATTACCGGAAACGGTGCTGACAGCAGTAATTCAACCTATGGAATTCTTGTTCAAAGCTACAAGAATATCTATGGTTTTTATCAATCTGATGTCGGTATAATTGGCGATTTCAGCAAATTCGGTTTATTCTTTCTCATTGGAGTTATAATGATTCTGGTAAAAGCTTTGAAGATGAAAATGACAAAGAACCTTAATTATATAAGGTATTTTTTCATTACAGTCATTCTTCTTTCCTTCACAGGTGGTGGATTTTTTGGTGATGGGGCGGATTCGATCGTTGCTATTTGTATTTTACTTTACATTATTGATGTTAATTATTTCAGGGATACCACGCAAAATTCGGATGAAAATCCTGAGTCTGAAAAAAATCCAGAACTTATTACATAAGGGTATAAAAAGCGGCACTTTTTTATTTGCCAATATATATGCTGTGATCAAATAATATTGATCCGGACAAATTTATATTTTTAAGCATTGTTGTCTGGTAAAATCCTAATATCAGGCTTAACTTTTCCCAAAAACCGCTTTTTTTTAAACACCTTATCAGAAATTCAGCATCTGTATCAGTGTAGAAAATTATGATATATTAACCGTTATATTTGCAGCTGATTATCCTGAGTGGAATCATAAACGGGCAAACACAACTGCTAATGATAAAAATGGGATGTTACTCCAGGCAAGATATTAATTTGTTATAATAGAACCACAGCCAATGAAACATATACATATTGCCATACTTTTACCCATACATAATGGGCTTGATTTCACCCGTAAATGTCTGAAGAATCTTGAAGACAATCTCAGTCATCCAGCGGTAAACAGAAACGACTTTACCCTGGTTGTCATTGATGATGGTTCCACGGATGGTTCAGCTCAATGGATTGAGAACCATTATGCAGAAACAGTGATTTTAAAAGGGGATGGCACATTGTGGTGGAGTGGTGGAATTAACCGGGGTATTGATTATGCAATAAGCCAGTCCGGAACCAGCCATATGCTCATGTGGAACAACGACATATTAATTGAAAAGGATTATCTCTATAAATTATTCAATGTATTGAACCGGTTTCCGGCCAACACCATCATTGGCTCTAAAATTTACTTCGCTGATTGTCCGGATACAATCTGGGCTATGGGAGGTATTTTTAATCAAAGGACCGGATACAAAGACATGTTCGGTACTTCACAAAAAGATTCCGCAATTTATAATACACCTTTTGAAGCGGATTGGCTTCCCGGCATGGGTACCCTGATTCCCCGCCAGGTAATCGAAGATATAGGATTTATGGATGACCGCAATTTTCCTCAGTATCACGGTGATAGTGACTTTACACTCAGAGCGAAAATTTCCGGTTACCGTATTGTAGCATTACCAGAATTGAGAATTTGGAACGATAAAAGCAACTCTGGTGTTCATCACCAAAACAACTTCAGAATGTTAATCCGGTCGTTACATGACATTAGATCAAATTATCATATTGGCAAAGATATCAGGTTTTATTCCAAATATGCTGGTTCGCCTCTGGCTTATCAGGCGATATTTAAAAAGTATGTGCGCTACCTGGGCGGATTCCTTAAATGGAAAATACTTAAATTTGCAGGATTGGAGAAAAAAAATACATCAAAACATAAGCAATGCTAATCAGTGTTTTTAACGGAGCGGGACAGGTTGATTATTTATTTGGTTTGATATCGGGTCTGGCTGAACATTCAAAAAAACCTGTGCATGTATTGGACAGCGATGCTGCAGCACCCCTGCTACAACAAATGGATAATGTGATATTCCATCAGGTATACAGCTTCAAAGAAAGCAAAGCCTCAACATGGAGAAAATTAAAAAATATAATTCGTTTTTATCGTTTGCAGCTCGGATATCTTATAAAGTCAAAGCCGGGAATAGTTCATTTCCAATGGCTAAACCGCCAATTATTCGCTGATAGAATTATAATCCCTCTTGTTGCAAGATTGTTTGGACACAAAATGGTACTTACGGTTCATAACATCAATACAGCATCCCGTGATGAGCATGACTCTATTATTAACAGGATAAGTCTGCGGATTTTGTATCATCTTTGTCATCACCTCATCGTACACACCCCGGGCAGCAGAGATGAATTAATTGAACACTTCAGTATTGATCCTGCCAAAATTGATGTTATCCGGCATGGCACCAATAACAAAGTGCAAATTACCAGACTGACTTCACCTGAGGCCCGAAACATACTAAATCTATCGGCAAATTCACGTGTAGTATTATTTTTTGGAAATATTGACCATTATAAAGGATTGGATATTATACTCGACAGCTTAAAACAGCTGCCGGCTGATTTTTGCCAAAACTTAACACTTATTATTGCAGGACAGGCCAAATCGAAAGAATATGATGAATTTATCAAAAAAAAGATATCTGATGTTTCAGACTCAGTTCATGTAAATATTATCCAAAAGCTGACTTTTATCCCCGACGAAGATATTGAGATATATTTTAAAGCAGCCGATTGTATTGTATTACCCTACAGAAAAATATATCAGTCAGGTATTATATTTATGGCCTATGCATTTGGACTCCCTATACTGGCTTCTGATACCGGCAACTTCAGAAATGACATCCCCGAAAACAAATGTGGTTATATTGTTAAAGAAAATACCTCAAAAGTATGGGCAGAATCGCTTTTATCTTACTTTGATTCTTCTTTATTCAGTCAACTAAAATCCAACCGGATTGAAATTAAGAAATGGGCAGATGATTATTATTCATGGGAACAAATTGGTTCTGAAACCCTGTCCGTTTATTCAAATTTGAAAAAGAAAAGCCAATCAGGACTTAAAGCAACACTCAAATTGTTTTAGCTCAGATGATTTAATAGTCAGGGAATATTATCTTTGTAAAAACAAAACATATTATCATTTGGCCACAAACAAGTCCGTATTTTTCAGAAACGATGATGTAAGGGACAGATTAGATTCGTCGCTTATTGATTTAACCATGCTGTGTATAGAACATCAGGTTCCTATTCAACATGCTGTTGAGCCGGCCAATGTCACTTCAGAGGTTGCTGAATGGCTTATTGGAATAAAAAAACAACACCCTGATCTGATTGAGATCATTCAGCACGGATATAGCCATAACCTGAAAAACCCACAACAAAAGATGGAATTTGGTGGAAAGCGGGGTTATCAGGATCAATATGATGACATAAAAAAAGGTAAGGAAATCATGGATCATACCTTTGGACATCTTTGGGAACCCATTTTCACTTTCCCTTATGGAACTTTTAATGAACATACCCTAATGGCCATCAATAATCTGGGCTATAAAGCCATATCATCAAAAATCAAATTCACATTTAAAGGGCAAATTAAAAACAGATTGGGCAAACTGTTGGGTAAGGATATGTTGGTTGGTAAACACATCAGCTATCATCCAGGGTTACACAATGGATATCAATTCCGGGAAATTTCTGTTTCTGCTAACCTCATAAGGAGCTATACAGGCGAAACAACGGCCGAGCACTATGCTCTGGAGGACATTCTGAAACAAATTACCACTGCAGGCATTCATACTGATATTATTGGAGTGCTTTTTCATCACCGGTTTCATGCCAATGTTCTCAATTTAACAGCCCAACTCATCAATACACTCCGGGACAAAGGTTATTCTTTTTCTACCCTGAGTAACCTCCTGAAACAAAATCAAAATCAGGATACCAAAGTAAATCGGAAATTCCCATGGCAGTAGCAGAAGGAAATACACAATGAAGCAGATGAACAAATGGCTGTTATGCACCGGGCCCGACTGGTACCGGCCTTCGGTTACAAGTACCCGGCAAATAGCTTACCAGTTTCATGCAACCGGCTATAAGGTTCTTTGGGTCAACCCTGTAGCTTTCAAATCACCTTCTGTAAACTCGAGTACCAAAAAATCAAGAAATAAGAAAATATTAAATAAACTATTTACCCATATCCGTTTTTTTGCCAGACCCCAGCCCGGCTTTTATGTAATGGTTCCTTTTTACTTCCCGCTATTTGGTTCAAAATGGAAAAAAATCAACGATAAACTTATCGGTATTCAGGTACAATTTATTTCACTTTTACTGGGAATAAAATTTCGCAATACCATTTTATGGATATCAGGGAGTTTTACTTTATCATCATTATTACATCATCGGTTTAAAATGAAAGTTTATCAGGCAGCCGATGTGATCTCAGAGTTCAGAACGAATGATGCTGACCTGTTGTCGCAACTCAAAAAACAAGAAATACATTTATGCAACTCGGCAGATCACATCTTTGCCAGTTCACCAAATATAAAACAAAAGCTTAAAGCTTTGTCAGCTAAAAGAATTCACTTGCTTACACATGGAGTAAACTTTGATCATTTCTCTAAACCACGACTACTAAATCCCTTTATGCTGAGCATAAAAGAAAAAGGATTACCAATTGCCGGATATTATGGTACACTTTCAGATGCCAATGACAAGGAAGTTTTCAAAGCATTGGCCGGACATGGGTTTTCTGTTGTAATAATCGGGAAAGTACTGGGAGATTACTCCACGCTGCAAGGATTGGAAAACATTTACTTTACTGGCCCAATTTCCTTTGATGAATTGCCCTCCTATGCCCAGGGATTTGATGTTTGCCTGCTCAACTGGATTATGGCCAACTGGATTACCAATTCCTTTCCCGTTAAAACGCTTGAGTACCTTGCTATGGGCAAACCAATTGTAAGTTGTCCCATCCCTGTTATAATAGAAATGTTTGAAGAAGTAGTTTATTTCGCAAACACCCCTCAACAATTTGTAAAAAAATCCGTTACGGCTATAGATGAAGACAACCCGGTACTCGCAGCCAAACGCATGAATTTGGCCAGAGAACATACCTGGGAAAACAAATTCAGGATCATTGAAGAAACCATAGGATGATAATCGGATTAAAAATTATAGATAAACTGAGGGGCACCAATATTCTGGAACATTACCGGGCCTTTAAGCAATTACCCGATGATTCAGGATTCATTGAGAAGCAGCAGAAAATAAATTTGTCAACATTTTTACTAACTATTCGGGATAGAAATGCATTTTATCATCCACTGCTTCATGCCTTTAAGCCAGCTGAGATTTCCGAAGACCCTGTGCGCGTACTCAGCAGCCTTCCGGTTATGGACAAAGCGTTCATTAATGAAAACTTTGATTTGCTCTTTACGCCCATAAAAGGAATTCCATATCAGCAAAAAAAAACCGGAGGCAGCACCGGCAATCCTTTTCGTTTTTATGTTGACAAAGCACATCTTTCAGGTATGTGGGCATTAAATTACTATTTCTGGCATCAGTATAGCGGTTACAATCCCGGCGATCCTTTTGTAACCATCGCAGGCACTTCATTGCGCACTGATAATCATAGATTTGCAGAAAATACATATCATAACTTGCAGAACAATTATTTTGTAAAAGGTGATATTATTGAAAAAAACTTCACTCCTGATGCCGGCAAATTAAAAAAAGCTGTACTCATATATGGATATCCCAGTTCCATTTACAGTATACTTAAAATGAAACCCGATTTTCCACGATATTTTGAGCAGCTTAAAGCCATATTTACCACATCGGAACAATTACAGCCAGGGGTCAGACAAGCCATTGAGAAAGCTTTTAACCGACCAGTTTTCGATATTTATGGTGCAAATGATGGAGGTATTTTAGGCTGTGAATGCAAAGTGCATCAAGGATATCATTTCAATTTCAACCACTGCTATGTTGAAACGATAGCTCATACATCCGGAATGAATGAACTATTGCTTACCAACATGAAAAGTCTTACCCAACCTTTCATAAGATATAAAGTAGGTGATGTGGGGAGTATTATCAATACGCAATGTGGATGTGGTTCTTTTTGGCCCAGAATTACGGAATTGCAGGGAAGAACACGAGACATGATTTACCTGCCGGATGGAAGCACTATTCATGGCTCCTTATTTAATAAAATTTTTTACTCCTTACCTGAAATAGAATCCTATCGTATCATCCAACAGGCTGACTATAGCATTCATATATTCATCCGTATGAACGAAGGTTATAAGCTGAATGACTACAGCCTGAAATTAAAGGATAAACTGGCCAAACAACTTAACATGCTTAATTTTGAGATATTTCCAATGCCTCCCTTTGATTCGTCAAACTCCAAATTTAAGATTATAGAAAGCCATGTCGTTTAAATTAAGCAGTGTTGGTGATATTATGCTGGGCGAAAATGTTCATCATTTTAAACGCGGCATTATTACACGCTACAAAAACAACTACACCAGCCTTATGGCTCCGCCTGTAATAAAAACACTCTCCTATGCCGACCTGTTTTTATTTAATATGGAATCTTCACTGATGCCGGATGAATTGTTATCTTCCCGGGACATATTAAACGGAGTATACAGAGCACCAGTCAGTACCTTAACTTTTTTTGATAATATACATGCCATTAAAGTTGCAAACATTGCCAACAATCATTTTGGCCAACATGGACAATCAAGCATCGATTTCAGCATATCGGCGCTTAATAAAAAAGGTATCGAAGTAACCGGCAGGGATAACCGGCCTTTAATTTTAAAGATTGGAACCAAAAAAATAAAAATCTGGGGGGTAAGCCTGGTTACTGACAATGCTTATTCCGGGGGATACTTTAAAAGTTCTTATGAGGAACTTATTGAAGTTATGCAACTGAAAATAAAAGAAGATGATGAAATAAGGATCATAAGCATTCATTGGGGCGATGAATATCAGACCATTGAAAATGAACAGCAAAAAAGGCTGGCTAAGGATTTAAGTGAAGCCGGATTTGATATAATCCTCGGGCATCATCCACATGTTGTTCAACCCGTGAAACAAATTGGTTCAACCCGGGTTATTTATAGTCACGGGAATTTTATTTTTGATCAGGATTTTTCGAAAATTACCCGAACCGGATTAATTTTCCAGTTCGATTTTGCTACTGATAAACAAAATTTGTTATTTTCGCATCAGAAGCGACACCAGATTTACAAAACTACTCTTACTTCACCTGATGAATTGTTGCATTATTGCATAAAGAAACATCATCGTTTACTGCCTTTCTTTATGCGTATTTTAATGAAATTAGAACTGATTGTTCATTTTCATACTTTGAACCGTAGTATAGTGAAAGTATTTGGCCAACGGCTTTTTATGCAAAAAACTAAGAAAAGCATCTATGAGTAATCTCAAGATACTTGCAATAGCCTCAAGCGGTGGCCACTGGATACAATTAATGCGGCTTATGCCAGCATTCACTAACCAGCAGCTTATTTTTGTGACTACAAATAAAGGTTACCGGCAGCAGGTTGAGGGAAATGAGTTTTATTCCGTGAGCGATGCCACCCGATGGCAGAAGCTGAAACTTATAAAAATGGGATTTGAGGTTGGGAAAATTATGTTTATGAAAAATCCGGATGTAATTATCTCAACAGGAGCAGCTCCAGGTTTAATGGCTATTATCTGGGCCTGGATATTGCGTAAAAAAAGTATCTGGGTGGACAGTATAGCCAATGTAGATCGCGTTTCGATGAGTGGACGGATTGCAAAAAAGTTTTGCACACTGCATCTTACCCAATGGGAACATCTGGCCGACAATAAAATAACATTCTTTAAAGGTACAGTTATAAAATGATATTACTGGTAACAGGCACTCAGGAACCATTCGACAGATTGGTAAGCGCAGTAGACGAATGGGCTGCAACAACCCATGATGCCGACATTTTTGGACAGATTGCAAATGCTTCCTATATTCCCAAAAACTTTAACTATTCCCGTTTTATTGAACCTGGGGAGTTTAATGAAAAATTTAAAGCCGCCTCGCTTATTATAGCTCATGCCGGCATGGGAACAATACTTCAGGCCCTGCAATTTTCCAAACCTATAATTGTGTTTCCCCGTTTATTTAAATTTCACGAAACGCGCAATGACCATCAGGTAGCTACTGCAAGAAGCCTCGGAAAACTCGGTTATGTGCGCGACGTGTACAATGAAACTGAGCTCTTTGAGGTGTTGAATAATCGGTCTTCGGTTCATCCGGCACCGCCAATTGGCCCCGCAGCCTCCGAAACCCTGATACAATTCATAAGAGATTTCCTTGCCTCGTGTGAAAAACAAACTTAAATACTATAAATATCAGGGTAAATGTAATTGTTAGAGAAAGAGATTGTTTATCATAAGTCTAAATAACAGAATAAGTATAAATATAACAAAATTGTATTATTTTTGTCTCTGGAGGATTTTTCTGCTTTTGATACTCATTTTCCTAACTTTAACTCAACTCACTCCCTGTTAACTGCCCATACCAAACTTTAAACTTCTCCAATTGTTAAAGTATAGCAATATATTTATTGTTTTAATTGTAAGAAAAAGGCATGATTGCTGAACGCGAAGATTTAAGTAGTAAAACCTTCACCATAATTGTTACCATAATTTCATTATTGGTATTCATTGCATCATTCTTTATTCTGCGATTTATCAGAAGTGGGGATCTCCCCTATTCTACGGAGTACCTTACCGTTCTTCTGATGTTTTTTCCCATTTGGATGTATGGCCTCGATTTAACCAATCTTACCAGGTTCTACCGATCAAAGGATATAACCTAATCTGTGCGATTAATT
>DHSR01000067.1 GCA_002410555.1 Bacteroidales bacterium UBA5281
TAATCGCACAGATTAGGTATAATATTGTTGTCATCCATCTCAACAATTGAGAGCGAATAGTGGACATCATAATCGAACACATTTAGTCTTTCCGATTTCCAGAGGATGTTGCCCTCAGTATCCATTTTATAAAGGTTATATTTATAAACATTATAGGCGGTATCATTTTCTAATCCAACATATAAAAGATTGTTATCCTTGCTATTTGTAATATTTAGTATTCGAAAGTCAGCATTGATTTTCTTCTTCCAGACAATATCCCAGTCAGGGGATATTTTCACTATATCTGCGGTTGCATTGTAATTTACAGCAAGGTAAATATTTCCGTTTGCGTCTTCGGTGTAAGATCTAAGATAAGAATAACTACCTTCATTAACTTCAGGCATTTTTTTGCACCAAATCGTATCTCCCATAAGATCTGTTTTTACAACATAGAAATAACCTGGAATGCTTCCATCATTAGTGAAACCGGCCATAACATAGCCATCGTCATAGATAAAGACTGCACTACTTAAGCTTTGTCCCAAATATGGAAAATACTTTTCAAAATTCTGTGCCCCGGCGCTAAAGCCGGCTATCACCAAAAGCATTGTAATTATATTTTTCATGGCTTATTTTTTTTAAGGTTTAATTGGTAATCATTATTTTACCTGATGTCATTTGCATGCCATTGTTAAGGTGATACAAATACACCCCCGGCTTTATCCCTTTGGTATCCCAGACCGTTTTCAACTCTTTTACGGATACTTCAGCAACAAGGCGGCCGAAGATGTCTGTGATGGAAATAAGACCCGTAGATATGGTAGGGCTTTCGAATATAACATATCCGTTGGCCGGGTTGGGGTATGCTTTGAAACCGGTTAAAAGGAATTCGTTGACCCCTACACAAGTTTCAATTTGAGCCAGCAGTGAATCGCTCCATGCACTATTTCCACAATCGCTACTGCTGAGAACCTTAATTGTGGCGACACATTTATATCCCGGATTCCAGGTAACTGTTGCATTGTTTGCTACCGGTTCAATAGTACCCGATGAAGCAGGAAGCAATTCCCAGATATAATCCTGTGCATTTTGGGCAGGCTGTGTGGTATAAATACTTTGATTTGTTGAAGAACTACATACATAAGTGGGTCCATTAGGAACGGTTGGAATTGAAGGCGCATAATAGGAACAATCTTTGATTTCAAAAAACCAGGCATCCCGATCTCCGTTTCCAGTCAAGTTGCAGTTAATATCCCCATCGTTCTTTACTGCACCGGATGCAACTACATAATGGTGGTCGTTTATTTTTGCAACGGCATATTTATTGAAATCTTCGTCCCAGGTACCTCCAAAGCATTGCTGTTCAATCAGGGTTCCATACTTATCCAATTTTACCATCCATAAATCTTTATGGCCTGGATATGAATGGTTGCCAATAACATCACCATCCTGAGAGACAGAATAACCAAATACTACAATATCATCATTTTCACCAATATCTAATGTCATCGGTGTATCATAAGAGCTGCCACCAAGACTTTTTTGCCAGATTATTTCACCCACTGTATCAATGCTAACGACCCAATAATCGTCTTTCCCTTCCGGAGGTGGCCCAGGAGTGCCATGATGACCGCTTACATCACCATCATTAGAATGGGAGCTTGCTATAAAAAGATAACCATTATCGGTTTCTATAAAATCAATACCGACCTCATACACACTTCCGCCGTAACAGCTTTGCCAGACGATGGTACCCTGCATATCAAGTTCTACCAGCCACATATTACCATAAAAACCCAGTGGATAGCAAGTAACCATTCCCCCATGCCATTGTGTAGCACCCAACATCATAATATTGCCTTTCCGGTTAATAAGTAGTGCATTACCGTTATCCAGGCCATCGTTTCCTATGGTTTTTTCCCATTCAATATTGCCTTCAGAATCACACTTGCAAATCCAGACATCTCCGAATCCATAAAACTGGCTTACATCTCCCCCTTAGATCCAATGCGGTTAATAAATACAAATCCTCCGTCTGGGGTTATTACCATATCTCTCCCATCGTCAATCCCACTACACCCATATGTTTTCTCCCACAATATTTCTCCCGAACTGTTGATTTTTACCACCCATATATCGTTGAAACCATTATTGCCTGACTGTATGTCACCATCTGTTGAATAAGAAGAACCAAACAAATAATAATTCGAATTGTCAATATTTATAATCTTTCTTATTATTTCGTCATCTGAACCACCATAACATTTCGCCCAAATACTGTTCTTCGCGGTATCCGTTTTTATGACACAAATATCACCTTTTCCATGATAATTTGTGCCAAGTTCATCAGAAAAAACTTTTGTACCAAACAAAAACCCATCATTGGTCTTTTCGACCACATTACTATTAGAATTATCCCCAATTCCACCATAGCATTGTTGCCAGGTAACATTATAATTTTGGCCATTGATTATAATAGTCAATGCTAAAAAAAATCCAGTAAATATATATTTTTTCATCTGCAATGGTATAAAGATTCATCCCTGAACATTCAGGGATGAACCAGGTTTGAATTACTTATTGAACAACCAATTTGCCTTGATTAATGGCATTGCCGGCTTGTAGTGTGTATATATACAGGCCTTTATTAACTTCGCGTGTATCCCAGATTTTCTGGCCTTGCGAGTTGGAAACAGAGAATTGGACAATAAATCTTCCATTCATATCTGTTACCTTCAATATGCCTTCACTACTATTCATTGGCAATGTGTAATTGAAAGCAACCCAATTGTTAGCGGGATTGGGTGTTGCAATTATGGTTAGTCCATTTTCCGATTTCGCAGAGCTTAATGAGCCTTTCTTAAATAAAGTTTCATTAACCTCAGCTAAGCAACGACCAAAATGATAACCCCATGCATATTCAAGTATGGATTGGGCTTGGGTAACTGCTGGCCCACTTCCGGTTTGTGCAATTTCCGCAATCAGGTTTACAGTAGTATCGTTAAGCCGGGTTATATTTAAGCCTTGTTGCTCCAACTGTATTTGCTTTAAGTTCAGGTACTTATATGCTTCAAACTCCATAAGGTCGTTGCCATTTAATTCCCTTAAGACCGGAATCATATCTAACAAAGCCTGGGCGCTACTGTAATCTTTTTCAGCAAGATATGTATAAACAATCTCATAATCAGCATTTATACTATTGAGGTTATCATACCAGTTACGCAAATATTCCCAATCAATTGCATTATCGTTCAGTTCTGAACGGATCAGGTCATTGGCGGCTTTTGTTTTAAAAGCAGCATACCTTGCCATGTCTTGCATAAGAACAGTTTTATAGGTTATACCTCCTGCCAATTGTTTCAAAATCGAGATCATATATTCAGGTAAAGGCTGTTCCTTGTTTTCGAGGTATTCAATATTCGAACGTCCATTGAAAGGGCGGCAATAAAGTCTAAAAAGTTGTTTGTTTCATCAATTAAGTAGAGTGTAATGCCATGTTTTGAAGCATTCACAAAGGTTAATCCAAAGTCTGATGAAAAAATGTTTTTGTCAACCTCAGAAATATTGTCTTTAAATTTAATAATAATTTTATCCTTTATAATAGGGATAGTATCACTACTTGTTATTTTAAAGTATTGGCCATCATTATAATAAATGGAATGCCCTCCGAGATTAAAAACAGACTGTGCATTTATCCCCTGGATAGCAAGGAATACAAAAAGGAAAAGTATACTTAATTTATCACTATTATCCGACTAACTTT
>DHSR01000061.1 GCA_002410555.1 Bacteroidales bacterium UBA5281
TCCGTCAACCACATCAACCGGGGATTATTCACAGGGAAACCCCGCTGGGGTTATTGGAGCACGACTTTAGCACCCCGGAGGGGTGAAACTATGAATAACCCCCAATGTAGCGAAGCGAAATTGGGGGTAAGGATAATCCGAAGAGAATGGAACCCTGGAGGGGTTCAACTATAGCTGTTTTGCAGACAAATTTTTATCAATACACAAACTTTCCTTCCAATCGCAACGCATTCAAACCCAAAGCAGACGAATTCAAGTTTGCTGCTCTTTATATGCTTTCATCGATTTCTTTTGTAGAAAAAAGGGAAATGCAAGCTTCGCAACGAATTACGCTCAACACCCTGAATGCCATCCATCTGGTCAAGAAACAGGATATCTTGTACTGCAAGTGCAACAATAGTTCCACCACATTTTATCTCACCAATCACAAACCCATTGTTATTTCGCAAAGCATATCGGAAATTGAGAAACAGTTGGGCACTGATTCCTTTTTTCGTTCGCATCAATCCTATCTGGTTAACATCAATCATATCAAAGAAATTAATAAAGCAGACAACTACTCCATTCTGCTTTCCGACAATTCACAAATTCCAACCGCTACCCGAAAGCGAAAAGAGATTCTTCAAATTCTACTGGATAAGTAACGAATTCAAAGCAATGGCCTGCACTTTCAAGTTTACCGGCACGGCATACCCTCAAGTGCAATAAATTTACACTTCATAAACCAACAACAACCATTATGAAACGACACTTTATCTTCTTAATCATCCTGTTATTCACCCTTCCGGCCATGAGTCAGATACGGGTGGATCTCAACAGGAAAATTAACCGGGAAGCCAACCGGCGGGCCAACCGGCAAGCAGACAATGCTGTTGATAAGTCTTTCAACAAAGTTGAAGATGGCATTGGAGGGATGTTCAAAAAAAAGAAGGGCAATAGCGATGCTGATCAGGAAAAGGACTCAAAAGGAACCAATGAATCGAACTCCGGGGCAGCATTTGGGGCTTTTACGAGCTTATCACCGGCTGAGGGCGATGTAACGACTTTACCCATACAATGCTCCTGGGAAATTCCCGATATGGAAACCTATAAATTTACGGTTCATCTGGAAGGCGATGACTGGATGGATTGGTTGACTAAGACTACAAGCAAAAACCAATGCACCTTCTCAGGCTTGCCCACGGCCACAAAAAACCTAAAGTGGCAGGTCATTGCCGTAGGAAATGGGGAACGGCTGGAGTCGCCCTGGCAAAATTTTACCCTTTCGGATGAAACCAATGGTGCATCAAAACCAGCAAAACCCGAAGTGCAATGGGCGAAATTCGATTTTGTTCCCGGCGATGAAGTTATTTTTGAAGATGGGCCATCTGCAGATGAAGAAAACGGAGAATTTCCAAGCCGTTGGGATTTATTAGAAGGCCAGGTTGAAATAGCCAGCGTTGATGGCGAAACAGTCATCATGTTTCTGGATGGCGGCTCAATCATTCCCTATCTGAAAAATTCAGACACCGATTATTTGCCGGAAGTGTTTACCATCGAATTTGATTTTTATCGTCCTCAGGATGGTAATAGGATAACCATCTATCTTACCGATCAAAAAAATCAGCGCGGACTTTACGATGATTATCAGGAATTTGATATTACACCTTTCAGAGTAGATGCACCCGGAGGAATTACAGCCGAGCATTCAGGCAGAGATTACAAATATTGCGAGCAAGGATGCTGGACACATATTTCTGTTGCATTTACCAAAGGGAAACTGAAAGTATATATAGATGATACAAGGGTAATTAATATTCCCCGCTACGAATTTAATCCAACCGGATTTACTTTTTATCCCTATTTTGCTGATGCAGCAGAGGGCAAAGCATTTTACGCAAAAAACTTCAGAATCGCCAAAGGTGGGGTAAAGTACTACGACCGGGTACTTTCTGATGGGAAGATTATTGTAAACGGCATTCGCTTCGATGTGAACAAAGCCACCATAAAGCCGGAAAGTAACGGCGCCATCAATGAAATTTTTGAACTGATGCAAAAGCAGCCCACCCTGAATTTCAGTGTGGAAGGTCACACCGACAGTGATGGTGATGAGGCATTAAACCAAAGCCTTTCCGAAAGCCGCGCCAGGGCAGTGATGGAACGCCTGATTGATATGGGCATTCCAGCCAATCGTCTTAAATCTGCAGGCTGGGGCGAAAGCAAACCCATTGGTGAAAACACCACCGCCGAAGGAAAAGCCAACAACCGCAGGGTAGAATTTGTAAAGTTCTAATAAAGTCACATTATAACCACTTAATTTCACAAAAATGAAAAAATCAATCTTAACCATGGCAATTGTTTTAAGCGCTTTAAGCGTAGTGTTTACTTCTTGTAAAAAAGATAAGGATGAGGATGCAGGGCCAGCTCAAACCGAAGGCACTTACAATGTAGTAATTGATGGCCAAACCATCGCTTCGGGCACCACCATTGAAGTTGGCTGGGTGGGAAATGCAGCAACCGTTTCAAAAGGAGACGATTTTTCAGTTATCATTTCATCTATACCGGTGGAAGTGGGTGAGGTTTTTCATTTTGATGAAACCATGTCCAGCGGGACTATATCCATCATGGGTAAAAATCTGCTGCTTTCAGATGGAAGTGATGAAATGTATTTCTCGCAAACCGGTACCGTAACAAGAGAATCGAAAACAAAAATAACTTTTGAAGGAACCTGCTCGGCAATGTTAACTACCGATAAACATACCTTCAGCGGTACCGTGGAATCAGATGTCTTTAAAATGATTTATACTCCATAAGAGAAAAGAAATGCAATGCACTGACCGTCTGATGAACATGAGATGGGCTCAGTGCACCGCTCAGACCCTGTAAATAAGTGAAAGCCTGCCCCATGAAAAAAACAATACTCATTCTGTTTGTCTTCCTTGCTTTTGCGGGAAGTGCCTATGCACAAAAATCGAATTTATTGAAGGCATGGCTGAAGTATTGGACGAATACGCTTTGCTGATAGATGAAACCCTGGAAGAGGCCGGAGAGTTTGTGGGTAAAGACCAGGATGATCTTAGCATGATGGAGCAAATCAAACTGGCTAAAATTACTGCAGAAGTAGCGGTTAAATCGGTGAGCACTTTGGAGAAATGGGGCAAATATTTAGATCAGCGCGTTCGTATCGAAGAAGAACTTAACGACCAGGAAGCCAAAGCGATTGAAGTAGTTTTGTCCAGATTTGAAAAACGCATGGAACAAATTCAGGAAAAACATGCCAACCTGTTTGAAAAAGAAACCAACCTAAACCAACTTTAAAATGAAAAAGGAACTTGCAACATTTTTAATTTCTTTGCTTTTTAGTTTTTCAGCTTTCAGCCAGCTAAGCGATGCTGAAAACAAGGCACTTGATGATTTAATTGCATCTCAAATTGAAATAGAAGTAGATGCGATAAGGGTATCAGCACTGAAAACCGTTTTCGACGCAGCATTTTTCAAATTGAAAACCATACCGCATTATGATAACAATGGCGGATTCCATGAAACTGTTTTAATGAAGCATAATGGGAAAATAACAGAAGTTATGGAGGCTGATTCATTGGTGCCATTTATCCGAAGCGATTTTAAAATAACCAACCAGACAGATGCGGCGCAATTAAAAGAGGCCTTAAAGCTGCTATTGGACAGTGCTTCCGGCCGCGAAGACGAAATCATCCAGAAAGAAGATCAATGGATTTTGGTGTGCGATGATTGGTTTGGTGAAAAGCGGGGATTTGTGGTAATAACAGATTCCAATAAAAACATTCAATCCATTGAATATTCAGATAACCTGGAGTTTTAATGATCATTTGTAATCAGATTCCTAAAACACAAACAATAAAGTCATGAGAAAAATATTCCTCTTACTAATCGCTCTTGGATGTTTTGTAGCAGCCGGCGCACAAAAGAATTATCCCATCCTGACCCTCGAAGAAATTGGCGCTGCTGCCATTATCCCCGATGAGGTAATAATGGTTGTAGTAGAAAATATTGGTGAAATGCCAAACCTGTCCTTTTACGATCTTGAGAAGAAAGTGTTAATGCAAAAATTTTCGGCAAAACTACCTGAAAACCCCGTGGCTCATATCATTCCATGTGATGATGGGTTGCTGTATCTGGTAACCATGAAAAAGAACCCTGAAGATGGGCCACCACTGTTGGATGCCATTTATTCGTTCGACCATAAAAAGGATAAAATCAAGCTGGTTTATACCGAAAAAGATAAGGTGAATGCGCCCTGGGCTGCTGCTGGCGTTCACCTGAAACTGGTTTTAGATACCGAAGGAAATAGTGGGCAGCCACGTATTTTTAATATCGAAAGCGGAGCATATGAAACTTTTTCAACCGATGAAAATGTGCGCATGCTTTGTGCGTCCAACAAACACAATAGTTATGTAGTACTAAAAATTAACGAGTTTGGTGACGACGATACCGTTCCGGTTTATGTAATGGACAAAAATGGTCAACTAAGCGAATCTGTTGGTATTTTCGATTCGCGAATGAGGGCTTCCACCAACAAAGAGGAGAACCATATGCCGGGTTTTACCATTACAAATCCCGAATATAACTGGATCCTGTCTGCGTATGACTACAGCGGTTTCCCCCTGTCCGGATTTTCCATTGCCATGCATCCCGGACTGGCTGAAAAATACAATCAAACGGCTAATCTGTTTGATATCAGGGAAATTGTGGCTGCCAACGAAACCTACATGGCAGCAAAAGGCAATTACCAGTTGTGGGTGTATAATACACTTACGCCAAATACCATCAAACCTCAAACCGTGAGCGATGAAGACATGGAAGCTATCTTGTCTTACCGCAAAGATAAAATAGAATACCTAAAGTCGCCTTTTCAATCGGCTGCGCTCAATGAAGTCTTTAAGGCAAAGTTTTATTCGATAACCGAAAAGACCAATTTGGGTGGAGACTTTTACAGTGAATCATCTTTTATTGCCTTTGCCCTGAATGGGGAATACGAAGTCTTGCGGGAAAAATCACAGTTAAACGATGTGTTGTCTTCTGATTTTAAACTCCACAACGAATTATCGGCAGCCACATTTCAGGATGCATTGAATGCACTTTATCCTCCGGGAACCTTTGATACCAAGCACATACAATTCTATAAAAAAGGCAATACCTGGTATTTTATACGGGGAGAATCTTTTAGCAAAAAGAAAGGATTTGCGGTAAATGTTGATGCTAAGGGTAAAATACAAACAATAGAAGAGAAATCAGAGATTGACTAACATTAACAAACAACACAATCAAAATGAAAAATCTAAGCATCCTCTTTTCGCTATTACTTGCCATGTCAGGTTGTAACGGAAGTGCACAAAACAAGCTGAAACGCTATGATTTAAAGTCGGGTATTGTAGAATATGTGACTACCACCAGTGGAAAAGTAATGGGCAGCACGATCAACGGAAGTGGCACCGAAACCTTGTATTTTAAGGATTGGGGCGCGCTTGAGTTGAAAGAATCTGTTTTAAGCCAAACCACTATCATGAAATTTTTAGGCAACTCCAGCACCGAAACCGAAGAGACCCATACCATAGTAAAATTAGACAATGGCGATTCTTATTCAGTTGATTTCAACAAAAAGCAGATTTATGTTTCAAGAGATATTTCCATGGACATGATTATGGCAAATCAACCAAATGGTGATGCCGGGGAAGTAGGTGAAAGCATGCTGGTAAGTATGGGTGGTGAAAAAACGGGCACCGAAAAATTTCTTGGCTATACCTGCGATGTGTGGGAAATAATGGGTGGCAAACAATGGATACACAAAGGACTGATGCTTAAAATGGAGATGACGGTTTTAGGGATCACCACAAAAACGGAGGCAACAAGTGTTAAACTTGATGTTTCGGTTCCAAATGCCAACTTCGAATTGCCTGATTTTCCCATTCAGGAAATTGAGAACTTTATGGGTGACGAAGACTTAGAATATGATGCTGAAGAAATGGAAGAAGGGATGGAAATGATGCAGCATTTATCTTTTGAGGAATGGAAACAGGCTGTCATAGAAGGAGACCCTGAAATGAAGGATGCCAGCGAAGAAGAGCTTCGCCATTCCTATGATATGATGCAAAAGGTGTTAAAGCTAAGAAGTGGAAATTAGGCTTTTTCTTTCAACGCATAGTTTCTGAAAAGAGATGAATTGTAAAATTAGTGGATAGATTAAATTTATGAATTTAATCTATCCATTCGTATAAAATACTTAGATTTGATGGTAAAATCTGCTGAGCAACCAGATTATGATCCCCCGACTAATCGCCCCCTGTGGCATGAACTGCGAAATCTGCTTAGGTTTTCAACGATTGAAAAACCCTTGTCCCGGATGCAGGGGCGACAATACTGCTAAACCCGGGTATTGTCAGAAGTGTATCATCGCAAATTGTGCAGAACTGAACAAAATCCAACCGGGATTTTGCTATGATTGCCCGAAATACTCCTGCAAGCGGCTGAAACAATTGGATCAGCGGTACAGAACAAAATATGGAATGAGTATGATTGAAAACCTCGAAAGCATTAAAACGAAGGGCTTGGTCCATTTTTCAAATAACGAAACTGAAAGGTGGCGCTGTCGCAATTGTGGAGAACAGCTATGTGTTCACCGGCCATTTTGTTTAAAGTGTAAAACACCCAGTAAATAAGCCCTGTTTTCGCATTACCGAAATTTTACCGAACCGCCTGATAGCTAAAATAGTTCTAATGGCCGTTGATACCGACCAGGCGGGATTTCTTCAAAAGTTGAGGATTCCATTCCCGGTTTTTTGACTGTTGGAAACATATTTATTGGGCTTCTCATATTTTAAAAGCCCGAAGCGTTACAACAGTGGAATCTATTGGCAAGTTACTTAAATTTAACCGCTAACCACTTAAATTCATAAAAATCAAATTTGCGCGGTTTTTAGCTAAAAATAAACGACCTGATTAATTCACAAAACAGTATTCGCAGTTTTGACAAAATATTATTTTATGTCTAAACCCCTTTGAACCTACCCCTCAAAAACTTTTCTCTCTTATATGTCTCATATGGGTCGCAAGTTGGGGGGTGAATTTAAGCCAAACCCTGCCTCCCCATAACATTGGGATTAACCTGAGCTTATTTATTTAAGGTTTTATGAGTAGTTCAGGATAAGTCCTGGGTTGTAAAAACATTCATAAATCTCACTTTTTCTCCAGGAATTTCATCAGCTTTTCACGTGTTTGATTAAAGCTGAAAGCATCTGCTACCTGATAGTAATTTTCCCGGTCAAGGGTATATTCCCAGGCAAATTCAGCTAATTCCAACCGGGTTTCATCAAAATCAAAGAGCACAATAATTTCCTTAATCTGGTTGACGGTAAAACAATGTTTTGCCTGCACTATTTGTTTGGCGAGCTTAAGTTTGGTGTTATTAAAGCTTTCTTTCCTGATGGTTCGGATGATTTGAGTAAAATCATCAGGGTTTAACTGGCAGGGAGGAGGAGGTTGAGGTGGCCGGATTTGCGAAATAATATTGTTGTAGGCACCTTTGTTTGGGATATGTGAAAAGAGCGTCGCTCCAAAGGCCAGATTTTGTAAATCATATACACTATATATTGCTTCGCGGAAAAAATCCAGGCGATTGGGTTCTGATTTCAATAATGAGGCAAACTTTACTGCCTGAGCCGCACTCATGCAATGATTCTGAGCAATACGTGATAATCGCGACTGACGTCCCGATTCATTTCCGGTAGAAGCTAACTGTCGGGCCAGATCGTTAAATTCAAACTCACCCATAGGTTGCTCGCAATTGGTCGGACCTTGATATACTTCCCAGACCGGATAATTCAGGGCCGGGAAATTAAGATTCAGTGGTGGTTCTACCGGAGGCAGATAATCATGTGAATGACGTTTCATTTCCTGTACATAATCATGAAGCATAAAAACTGCAGAGAAATGGGCAAAGGCATCATATACAATATAAAAGTTCTCTTTGTCTACTGTATTGAGCCAGGCCGACTCAGCAAACTGCAGCCGGAAAGCATCATCATAAAAAAGCCCGGCTATTGCAGCTACCTGTTCCGCCGACAGACAATATTGTTTAACAATGGTTACACCCACCTGAAGCCGGCTCTCATCCGCGGATTGTAAATCCACAGAACGCATTTTCTGCCGGAACAGGTGTTCCGGAATGGCTGTATTGCAGGGCTGTGCCTGCACTACTGCGTTAAACATCAGAAGGGATAGGAGTAATGGTAAGGTTTTTATTTTCATGGGTTTAAAATTTATTTCATCCATTCAAAAGTGAGATAATGGTCGCCATTCATGCCTACACTACGGTATACTTCCTGAGCACGGGTATTCTTTCTGTCCACATAAAGCCTCATGCCAGAAACTTCCTCAAGCTCATTTACGCGGTCTTTCAAATAGGTATACATCTTACGGAAAAGACCTTTTTTGCGCCATTCCGGGGAAACGTAAACCGATTGTATCCACCACATCCATGCATTGCGCCAATCGCTCCATTCAGGAGTGATCATAAGACAGGCTATGCGTTCCTCCTCAGCGGTAACTGCCACAATATAAAATCCCTTTGTTGAATCTGAGAAAACGCTTGTTACTCCATGCATTACGGTGTAACGGTCTAAAGCAAGTTTTTCCGTTTCCATGGCCATTTTCAACTGAGATTCAACAATAAATTCAATGTCATGCCTGGAAGCTTGTTTTATTCTTATGCTTGTTAATGAGCTCATAAATAATTAGATATGATTTTAGAATCAGTTGATTGCAGTCAGATGATATTATTGCCGGAGCGTTTTTTTAAAGGAAAAATTATTAAATAAGGCTACATAATTGTGTATTTTTGCAGCTCGTCAAAAAAGATAAAACTACTCTTTTGAAGCGCAAATATAAACGATAAATTTTAACGGGGGTCTTAATGAGTGAGCAGATCAAACATGAATGTGGAATAGCCCTGGTTCGATTACTGAAACCCCTGGAATATTATCCGGGTCGCTATGGTACCTCCACCTGGGCATTAAACAAGCTTCATCTGCTTATGGAAAAGCAGCACAATCGGGGTCAGGATGGGGCGGGTATTGCCTGTATCAAGTTCGATCCGAATCCGGGAAGCAAATACATCAATCGTTTTCGATCCAATTCAAATTCTCCGATCTCTGATGTGTTTAAATGGGCCTATGATGAAATAAATGCTGCTGCCAACAACCGCCCCGACAGATTAAAAGACATATACTGGCTGAAAGACAACTCCGGATTTGCCGGCGAACTCTTTTTGGGTCACCTTCGATATGGGACTTTTGGAAAGAACAATATACAGAACCTGCATCCGGTATTGCGAGCCAACAATTGGATGACCCGCAATCTGGTTCTGGCCGGCAATTTCAATATGACCAACGTGGATGAGTTGTTCTCGCGACTACTTGATCTGGGTCAATATCCTGTGGAAACCTCCGATACCATTACCATACTTGAAAAAATTGGTCATTTTCTGGATGAAGAAAACGAACGCCTTTATGCGCAATTTAAAGCCGAAGGATACAATAAAAAGGAAATAACCAGCAAAATTGCCAGGGCGCTTAATGTAGGTGAAATGTTGAAACAGTCGGCCGTTCATTGGGATGGAGGTTATGCCATTGCAGGAATGCTGGGCCATGGCGACGCTTTTGTATTGCGCGATCCATCGGGTATTCGTCCGGCTTATTATTATCAGGATGATGAAGTAGTGGTAGTTGCCTCTGAACGTCCGGCCATTCAAACAGCCATGAACGTTCACCATAGTCGGGTGAATGAAATTGAACCGGGTTGCGCGCTGATCATCGAAAGGGACGGGACAGTTCATCATACTCCCATTCTAAGTCCCTTAAAGAAACAATCCTGCTCCTTTGAAAGAATCTATTTCAGCCGGGGTACTGATGTAGATATATATCGTGAACGGAAGCGGTTGGGACAAATGCTTACCCCACTGGTGTTAAAAGCGGTGAATCATGATTTTAAAAACACAGTTTTTTCCTATATCCCAAATACGGCCGCAGTAGCTTTTTATGGACTTGTAGAACAACTGGGCACTTTTTGTGATGGCATCAAAAAGGAGAGGTTACTTAAGGAGTCGATGGACCTCACTCCGGCCAAAATTGACGAAATCTTCACCCTCAAACCACGGATTGAAAAACTGGCCGTTAAGGACATCAAGCTACGTACTTTTATTACCCAGGACAATGCCCGTGACGATCTGGTGGCGCACGTGTATGATGTTACTTACGGTGTGGTTAAGCCCGGCATCGATTCGCTGGTGGTGCTCGATGATTCGGTCGTGCGCGGCACCACCCTCCGAAAGAGCATTATACGCATTCTCGACCGCTTAAACCCAAAAAAAATTGTAGTGGCTTCTTCTGCACCCCAAATCCGCTATCCGGACTGCTACGGGATTGATATGACAAAGCTGGGCGATTTTATAGCTTTTAATGCTGCCATCGAATTGTTGAAGGAGACACGTCAGGGACAGGTGATCAATGAGGTTTATTTAAAATGTAAAGCTCAGGAAAAACTTCCCAAAGAAGAGGTGGTTAATTTTGTTAAAGAGATTTACCGGCCATTTACTGCCGAACAGATTTCTGCAAAAATCTCTCAACTGGTTACACCCGCAGCATGCCAGGCAGAAGTGCAACTGGTATTTCAAACCATAGAAGATTTGCATCAGGCCATTCCTGAACACACCGGCGACTGGTATTTTACCGGGAATTATCCCACACCCGGAGGCAATAAGGTAGTGAATCGTTCCTTTATCAATTATATTGAAGGTCGGAACGAGCGGGCGTATTAATATAAAGTTATTATTCAATTCCGGATCCTGATATGACGAATAAAATCAACAGACACATCTCCGGCAGAAAGCTGAAGAATATAAATGATTAGAAGGAATTCTTTCGGCGAGATGGAACTTTTTTTAATGGGTTGAATATCATTGTTTTATAGAGGCGGCGTTTTTCAACACTGCCAGTACCGTAACATTGCCTCTTACTTTATCGTTCAATTCAACTTTAATATCACTGTCGCGTGGCAAGAATACGTCTACGCGGGAACCAAATTTGATAAAACCGATTTCATCTCCCTGCCGGATATTATTTCCCTCCCGTGCATAGGTTACTACTCGTCGTGCCATAGCGCCGGCAATCTGGCGCACCAGCAATGCGATGCCATCTGCCCGCTCTACCACGACGCTTGATCGTTCATTTTGACTCGATGATTTGGGATGCCAGGCTACCAGATATCGACCGGGGTGATATTTGGTATATTTAATCTGTCCGGAAACAGGGCTCCAATTAATATGTACATTGTTGGGTGACATAAATACGGATACCTGTATTCGGTGATCACCAAAGTATTCCGTTTCAATTACCTCTTCAATAGCCACAATTCTTCCATCAGCAGGCGATAAAACAAGCCCATCATCAGGCACCACCATGCGCTGTGGTGAACGAAAAAATCTGACTATCCATGCAAACATCAGCAGTAAAAACACCCAAATTGATAAACGCATCCATAATGGCATGGTTATAGAGCCGGCCAGTGGAGAAAGTACACCTAAAGTGATAAATGCAATAAGAATAATAAGGTATCCTTCCTTGTGAATGCGCATGGCAATATGGATTTGGATGGTTAAAAAATGTGTTTTGCAGATGCAATATTACCTTAAAAACTGCAAAAGTAAAAATACAGCTGGTGCTGCCAACAGCACCGCATCAAAACGATCGAGAATGCCGCCATGTCCGGGTAATAAGGTCCCGGAATCTTTCACGCCGGTACTGCGCTTAAGCATAGATTCAACCAGGTCGCCGATAGTGCCAAAGATAATAATTATTGTGGCAATCAGTAACCATTGTAAAAGGGAAAATTCGCGAAATGATGCTGAAATTAAAAATGCTGTAAGCGAGCCTGTAAGGGTTCCTCCGATAAAACCTTCCCAGGATTTTTTGGGGCTGATGCGTTCAAGCATGCGATGCTTACCCATCAGGGAGCCGAATATGTAGGCTCCCGAATCGTAAATCCAGAGGATAAGAAAAAAACCAAGCAATGAACCGCTGTGCATCCATCCCGGTTCGGCCCCTTTTAAAAAGAAACCATTTAACAGGGCAAGGGGAATCACTATCCAGATCAGGCCAATCAATGCAGTTGCCACATTCAAAAAAGGGTTTCCCTTCTTCCTGAATAATTCAAGTGCAAGAAGTAATGGTAGAATCAATAATGCGAATAGAAGATATGCCGGCTCAAGCAAGTTATTCAATACCAGGGTAATCATTCCATAAACGGTAGCACCAATTACCAGCATTACACTGCGTGCGACTTCCAGCCCGGCAGTGCGCGTCATACGGAAAAACTCAAGCAAGCCACCCAGGCTGACCAGCAGGAAGAGCACAGCAAATATCCATGGATTCCATAGTACTGCACCCACAATGACGATTACAAAAATGGTTCCCGTGATGGTTCTTTTGATAAAGTTATTCACGATGCAGTAAATTGATTAAATGATTGGCCTCAAAGGCATCCTCTACTGACACATAAAGTTCAATTTCACCGAAAAGATATACAGAATCCTGTTTATTTACAATGATAGCTGTGATGTTATTATCGGCCAGCATGCCTTTAACCAGTTCACATTCATGCAATTGACCTGACGCAAAGATTTTAACCCATCCTTCCATTTAAAATTGTATTAATCAGCGTCATCCGCCATAAAAACAAACAATTCCACTGGCCCATGCATACCGGTTACCAGTGTTTTTTCAATATCAGCAGTTCGGCTTGGGCCGGTAATAAGTGAAACAGAAGAAGGCAGGCGCCCGTGATATTTTTGCCTGACTTTTTCAATGGCCTGATTCAAATCAGTAGTTACCTGTGAAGTAAAGGCAATTACAATATGCCTTTCAGGATAAATGTGCATTCGTCGACCTGATCGTTGTCTGGATGAAACCATAATGCTGCCGGTACGGGAAACCAGCGCTTCGCAACCGGTTACAGCTACTTTCATGTTTTGAAAATCTTCCGTGTCATCGTGGGTACTTATGCCTGCATGTCGTAGCATAGATGTAAGTGCAGTGTCATTACACCATGCCTCATTCCATTGCCGTTCAGCAAAAAGTTGTTTTATTTTATCCAACATATCGTCAGGTGACTCGCAAAAAACAAATTTGCCCCCGGCGCGGGTAAATTCCGTAACAAAATTCACATCAGGGGAATCTGCCAGAGGCTGAAATATGGGCTGGCTAAAGTTTACTCCATCAAAAGGATTGTCGGAAGGCTCAATCAGTGCATGCCTGATGTTCTTCATCACCTTTTCACGGGTGGTGCTTTCTTTGAGGTGTTCGGGCAATTTATCCCTCCGATTTTGGGGTGTCATGCGGTTCTGGTGTTTCTGAAGGCGGCATACTTTTTTCAGCAGGATGATCCTTATCAGGGAGTCCGTTGGATTCGAGAGCAATATCGGGCGCCAGCGCTATGGGAGGCATCTGTTGTTCCGGCCCTTCTGCCGCAGATTCATTCTCAAAGGGACGTTTGCCAAATATATGTTCCAGGTCTTCCCGGAAAATCACCTCTTTTTTCAACAGAATTGCAGCAAGCTGATCCAGCTTATCGCGATTGGCTATAAGAATATCTTTGGCACGCTCATAGGCCTGCTCAATCATTTTACTAATTTCGGCATCAATAGTTTGAGCAGTTGCTTCACTAAAGGGTTTATTAAATGAGTATTCCGATTGTCCGGAAGAGTCATAATAGCTCACATTGCCAATGGTTTCATTTAAACCGAAATAAGCTACCATTGCAAAGGCCTGTTTGGTAACTTTTTCCAGATCGTTAAGGGCACCGGTAGATATTTTGCCAAAAACTACTTCTTCGGCGGCACGGCCTCCCAGGGTCGCGGTAAGTTCATCCAGCATCTGTTCATAAGTAGTAATTTGCCTTTCTTCAGGCAGATACCAGGCTGCACCCAGGGCTTTACCACGTGGAACAATGGTTACTTTTACCAGAGGGTGTGCATGTTCAAGCAACCAGCTTACGGCAGCATGGCCCGATTCATGAAATGCAATTACCTTTTTCTCCTGTGGCGAAATTATTTTATTGCGTTTTTCCAATCCGCCAACAATGCGATCAATGGCATCCATAAAATCCTGTTTCCCGATTTCCGACTTATTGCGCCGGGCGGCAATGAGTGCAGACTCATTACATACATTGGCTATATCAGCACCTGAAAAGCCCGGTGTTTGTTTTGCCAGGAAATTAACATCTACCGTATCATTGTATTTCAGCGGTTTCATGTGAACTTTAAAAATGGCTTTGCGTTCTTCCAGATCAGGGAGTTCAACATGTATTTGACGGTCAAAACGTCCGGCCCGCAACAATGCCCGGTCCAGAACATCAGCACGGTTGGTGGCTGCCAAAATGATTACTCCGGCATTGGTGGCAAAGCCATCCATTTCGGTAAGTAATTGATTCAGGGTGTTTTCCCGCTCATCGTTGGCACCGGTGAACTGATTTTTACCTCTGGCCCGGCCGATGGCATCAATTTCATCAATAAAAATTATACAGGGTGATTTTTCTTTGGCTTGTTTAAACAGGTCGCGTACACGTGATGCACCCACCCCAACAAACATCTCCACAAAATCAGAACCCGACAGGGAGAAAAAGGGAACCTTGGCTTCTCCGGCTACAGCCTTGGCCAGTAGAGTTTTACCGGTACCGGGAGGGCCAACCAGCAAAGCGCCTTTGGGTATTTTCCCTCCAAGTGTGGTATATTTCTTTGGATTTTTAAGGAAATCAACAATTTCCATGATTTCTACCTTGGCTTCTTCGAGGCCGGCAACATCATTGAAATTGATATTCACATGGGTATCCTTGTCGAACAACTGAGCTTTAGATTTACCTATATTAAATATCTGACCGCCTCCACCTGCTCCACCACGACTCATCATACGCATGATGAAAAACCAGGCTCCAACAAGCAACAACACGGGGAATATCCATGAGAGGGCATCTCCCCATACATTGTGACGCGTTTGATATTCAGGATAAACAGGATGCTCCACTCCTTCCTGCAGGGTCTTGAAATCAGATATAAAGCTATCAATTGGTCCGGTTTTATAGATATACTGCGGTCCATCCGAGGCGCCAAGTCCATCTCCGGGGCGTACAGCCTGGTGTTCTTCCTTGTTGAGGGCTTCCTTGGTGAGGTATATTTCGGCAAACTCTTCGTTCACCACTACCAGCCGCTCAATTTCTCCGTTTTTGACCAGCTCCTCGAACTTACGGCCATCAATATCTTTGACCTCTGACTTCCAGTTCATTAACTGCATGCCAATGATCACGACAAGCAGTATAGCATAAATCCAGTAAAAACTAAATTTCGGCTTACCGCTTTTGCTCTTATTTCCGTTACCCGTAATGGGATCAGGTTTTTTCTTTTCTTCTTCCTTCATAGCATTCAGGCCTTCGCCTTTGAGTTTTTCATAGTATTATTTTCAGTCGGAGTAGGGGTGGCTATGGCTTTCAGTTCTGCATCGGCCCAAAGCTCTTCCAGACGATAGTATTTACGCGTTTCTGCCTGGAAAATATGAACTACTACATCCACAAAATCAAGCAAAACCCACTCAGCATTCTCAAATCCTTCTTTCTTCCACACCTGCTGACCCGAATTTTTTTTAACAGTCATCTCTATAGAATCTGCAATAGCTTCAACTTGAGCTGGTGAGTTTCCATGGCAAATAACAAAAAAATCGGCGACCGCATTTTTCATTTTTCTGAAATCAATGCGGATGACATCTTCACCCTTTTTATCAAAAATCCCTTCTATGGCCAGATTGGCAAGTGAAAGGGCAGTAGTTTTGGCTTTTTTTTCCGCCATAAGCTTAATGTAATTATTTTTGCAAAGTTAATCAATAAATGTGCTTAAAAATGCATTGCTTCATCAATACCATTTACTCAGGGTATTAATATTGAAGTAAGGGTATCATCAACAATTATACCGCAGCAGTTAACTTCTGAACAATCGCTTGTAATTAACTCATAATCATCACTATTATGCACCCTCAAATCATCAGGCTTAATGAAATTCATTCAACCAATGATTACCTGGAGGAGATATTGTCAACAAGGCAGTTACCTGAGGGCAGTATAGTGGTTGCCCGGCACCAGACTCATGGAAGAGGACAGGAAAACAACCATTGGGAAAGCGAAGCTGGTTGTAACCTTACTTTTTCCATCGTGCTGTATCCTGAATTTATCAAGGCAGAGCAACAATTTATGCTAACTCAGTTGACCTCGATTTCGATATGCGAGCTGCTCGATTCACTTGATTTACCGGAGAAAGCAATGATAAAATGGCCCAATGATATTTATCTGGGCAGTCGTAAAGTGGCTGGCATGCTGATTAAGAATAATATCTCCAATAATTCCATTAGCCAGACCATTTGCGGTATAGGTCTCAATGTAAATCAGATGGTCTTTAGTGAAAATGCCCCCATCGCAGTATCACTTGCTATGATAACCAGAAAGGAACATAACCTGGATGATTTACTGACAATGTGGCACATTAACTTTGGCCGGGCCTATGATATCATAAAAAATGGCAATTTCGAATCATTGAATCAGCATTATCTGAACCGGCTGTATCAACTGGATCAAGTGGCATCCTATTCCATTCAAAACGAGAAGTTACGCGCAACCATTACCGGCATTGCAAAGTATGGAATGCTGAAGCTCACGGCTGAAGATGGCCGGACATTTACCTGTGGTATGAAAGAGGTGGTTTTTGAGCGCTAATTAAAGATTCTACTCCCTGCAATACGCTTCTTTATCAGACAGGCTGTTCCTCGCAAGTTTCTTTTAACTTTTCAGCAAGTATGTCAATAAAGTTGGCAAGCGGCCTGGAGGCCATCATTTTAATCATAGGATTAAGTTTGGCATTGAGTTCAAGCTGAACCTCACACGTCTGGTCGCTGGTATCGGCAATGTAGCATTGAACGTCGAAAGAAAAAGGAGACTTACCCTCAGATACCATTTTAATGTGGGAATTGGGTTGTTTCACTTCATAACGCAATTCCAGCTTTGCCATGTTTTGAATATTAAAGCTACAGCTTTCAGAATCACATTCCCATTCGGTTACCTGTGGAGGAAGCAATTTGCCGAAATTGTTAAAATCGCTTAAAAACCGGAACACATACCCGGCGCTCCGGTTTATGGTGGTTTGTTTACTTGTAAAAGTAGTCATGGTTTGGTTTATTTTCCCCACTTTTCGGGATCTTCCCGCCACTGAATAAGTGAATTCAGGTCGGACTCCCGGATAAAATTTTTATCGTGGGCATAATTTATGAGTGCATTGTAATTGGTAAGCGTGAAAAGAGGGCAGTTTTCTTTTTTAAAATTTTCTTTGGCAGTTTCAAGATCGTAGGTAAAAATGGCAACCATACCTTTAACATTGCATCCGGTATCGCGTAAAGCCTTAACGGCATCCAGACTGCTTTTACCGGTAGAAACAAGGTCTTCGACTACTACTACCGACTGCCCGGATTCAACTACACCTTCAATCTGGTTGCTCAAACCGTGTTCTTTTTTTGAAGATCGCACATACACAAATGGCAGGCCCAGATCCTGAGCTACCAACACGCCATGAGCTATGGCACCGGTAGCCACACCAGCGATCACATCAATGGCTCCAAACTCGGCAGTAATGAGTTTGGCAAACTCCTGCCTAATAAAAGTTCGTACCTTTGGATAGGATAATATCTTGCGATTATCACAGTAAATGGGGGAAATTATCCCGGATGTCCAGGTAAAAGGATGGTCAGCATCCAGTTTTATTGCTTTTATTTGCAGAAGGAATTCTGCGGTATCCTGTGCAAGGATTTCTCTTTTATTCATGGGGCAAATGTATAAAATATTCGTCAACGACAATCCGCTAATTATTGTGAACAAACTCACTGATGCCAATGACTTTAGGCATCTTGAAGTTTGTGAGGTGTATTCAATAGACACATTGGAGTCAACTTATCAACAATTCGCATCCCGACCCGGTCGTCCGGGGCTGGTGCTTTATTATAACGGAAATACTGACACCTTGTTCGATGCCTTTAAAGCTCTTTTTCTAAATCTTGAGGCAGCCGGAGGATTGGTGAAAAATATTAACAATGAGTGGCTGTTCATCTATCGTTTTGGGCATTGGGACCTTCCCAAGGGTAATATAGAAGAAAACGAGACACCGGCTCAGGCTGCATTGCGTGAAGTTACAGAAGAAACCGGCATCAGTGGTCAATATATTACGAATGAACTACCACACACTTACCATACCTATTTGTTTAAGAATCACAAAGTGCTTAAACATACCTATTGGTATTCCATGTTTTATCAGGGAAATGAATTCCTGAAACCTCAGACGGACGAAAACATTGAACGGGCTGTCTGGCTCGGAAAAACGGCCGTGGAAAATATTATGCCTGAAGTTTATGCTTCTTTAAGACCAACCATTACGGATGTTTTAAAGTTAAATTCCGGCAGGTAAGACATACAAAAAAAGCAGAATAGTTGCTACCTTTGCAAAATAAACATAGCTCTCATGATCAAACGTGCTGTATTTCCCGGATCATTCGACCCCATCACCCGTGGTCATGAAAACATCATCCTAAGGGCGCTGCCCCTTTTTGATGAAGTCATTGTTGCCGTTGGACTAAATATTGAGAAGAAAAGCTATTTTGAACTGGAAGATCGTCTGACATGGATCAAACAGGTCTTTCAACACTATCCTGCCATTAAGGTGATGCATTATGCCGGCCTCACTGTTGATTTTTGCCGGCAGGTTCAGGCCACCCACATTCTCAGGGGATTGCGTACATCGGCCGATTTTGAATTTGAAAGAACGGTAGGACAGGTCAATAAGCGGCTTTATCCCCAAATTGAAACCGTGTTTTTGCTTACTACTCCTGAATTTACCTCTGTCAATTCATCCATCGTTAGAGATATACATAAAAACGGAGGCGATGTCAGTATTTTTATTCCCGAAATCATACGTCTTCCTTTGGCGGCAAAGTAATTATTCCCTTACTACCTCATAATTGCCGTCATTATGCAGGCGAATGATGGTTGAAGTTTTAGACAGCCCAAGCCGATCCCGAAATAACTCCACGGTGTAATCCACCTGATCTCTGATTTTACTGGAAATATGACTAAAAATCAGAGGTGCCGGTTCTCCCGAAACATTTGCCGATGTAGAAATAAGCGGACGACCCAGCCGCTTGATCAATGGCCGGCAGAACTCATCTTTAACTATCCTTATGGCAATACTACCATCGTCGGCCAATAAATTTTTAGGCAGATTCTTACCTTTGTCGTAAATCACCGTTAACGGGCGGTCAAAATTTTCAATTAAATCGGGCAATATTTCTGGAATAAAAGTAACGTAATCCGAAACCCTTTCAAGATCATCCAGGAGGATAATCATGCTTTTCTCAGCTTTGCGTTTCTTGATTTTATAAACACGATCTATTGCTCTGGCATTTAGGGCATCGCATCCCAGGCCCCACACCGTATCTGTGGGATAAAGAATAACTCCTCCCGAGTGCAGGATTTTATAAGTTTTTTCCACTTCTTCGATTATTGATCTGTCCATGGTGGCAAAGTATCAAGTAATTGGCTGGTTTTTATGGAATGAGCACAGGCAAAATGACCCAACGGACAAGCCTGATATCCATGTAATCCGCATGGACGGCAGTCGAGGGCCAATGTTGTTTGCACAATATGGGCATTGTCAGACAAAGGGCCGAACCCAAATTCAGGTACCGTACTGCAAAATATAGCGGTAACCGGTGCATTCACGGCCGAAGCCAGGTGATTGGGTGCGGAATCATTTACATAATTCATCAGTGCATGCTGCATCAGGGCTGCACTTTGCAGAAATGTGAGTAACCCTGCAAGATTTTTAATGTTTTTATGACTCGTTTGACTGATGATTTGCTCACACAGATCATAGTCCGCCTTTGATCCCAGTAAAAAAACGCGCAATCCGATGGGGATCTGGTCCAGAAAATCTGCCCACTTCTCTGCCGGATATTGTTTGGTAAACCACAATGAAGCCGGCGAAAGGGTGATATATGCTCCCTTTTGATGGACGTTAACTGCCTGGTGGTCAGCAGTAGAAGGATATAGCCCGGGCCTTTTGGTCTTTATGTCGGTCAGTGGTTGAATCAAAGCATGATTCCGGTCTGTTTCGTGTATACCTTTAACCCTGGCCGAGATAACATGGGCTGCACTGTGTTTGAAAAATCTTGAAAATGGGTTTTTGCGAAATCCTGCAGTGAATGGAGCTCCGGAGAATGCAGTAATGAAACCGGAAGAAGCAAACCGCTGCACATTTATTACAGCATCATAACGGTTGCTGTGAACCTTAAGGAGAAGACGCCATAACTTTAAGTATTTCCGGCGGCTTTTATCCCAGGTATAGACCTGGTGTATAAAAGGATGTTCCTGAAAAAGAGATTCATATCCTTTTTTTATCAGGAAGTCGATTCGGGCTTTAGGGTAGGCTTCATGCAGAGTTTCAGCCAAAGCTGTGGACAATATCACATCACCCAGCGAGGCCGTTTGTATGATCAGGATACGTGCTAATGGTTTACCGTTCGTCATACGAAACTGGAGCTTTAAACTTGAATATTGTAATCCCGCAAGGCATCGTTAAGCGAAGTTTTCAAATCGGTCGACTCTTTACGCTGACCTATGATCAGTGCGCAGGAAACCTGAAATTCGCCTGCAGGAAATGCCTTGGGATAAGTGCCGGGTATAACCACCGAACGTGCAGGAATGTATCCTTTGAGTTCACGGGGCGAAGTGCCGGAAACGTCGATAATACGGGTGGAATGGGTAATAACTACATTCGCACCCAGCACCGCCCCGTGTCCTATTCTTACACCTTCCACCACTATACATCTTGATCCGATAAAACAATTGTCCTCAATAATTACCGGTGCAGCCTGAACAGGTTCCAGCACACCACCTATGCCAACACCTCCCGATAGATGAACATTTTTGCCAATTTGAGCACATGAACCCACGGTGGCCCATGTATCTACCATGGTAAAACTATCCACATAGGCACCAATATTTACATACGACGGCATTAATATTACACCGGGCGCCAGAAAGGAACCATAACGAGCCACTGCATGAGGGACTACCCGTATGCCCAATTGTGAAAAGTTATGTTTCAAAGGTATCTTATCGTGGAATTCCAGTGGCCCTGCTTCAGTTGTTTCCATACCTGAGATGACAAAATAAAGAATAACTGCTTTTTTTACCCATTCATTTACCTGCCAGTCATCGCCTATAGGCGCAGCCACGCGCAACTCACCATTATCAAGTAAGGATATTACATGTTTAATGGCATCACTCACCGCTGAACGGCTTAAAAGCGCGCGATCGTCCCAGGCCGAAGTTATCAATTGCTGAAGCTCCCTCATAATTCAAAATTTAAAAGGTCAAAATTACTGGTTTTTTCAACGCCTTGAGTTTATTGCTAACTTTGTGCTTTAAACAATAACAAAATGGGCAGGATTTTAGCTATTGATTATGGCAGAAAAAGGGTGGGGTTGGCAGTTACTGATCCCGGACAAATGATTAGCTCACCCATGACTACCATAAGCGCTGCTCAAATCATTCCATTTCTGAAAGACTATTTTGCGAAGGAAGAGGTTGACCTGATTGTAATAGGTGAACCCCGGCAAATGAACAATCTGCCGTCAGAATCAGTTCAGTATATTGAGCCGTTTATCCGTTTGTTTCGTAAGACTTTCCCTGAAATGAAGATTGCTCGCGTAGATGAACGCTTTACTTCACATTTGGCTCAGCAGGCCATTTTTCAATCGGGAAAGAAAAAGTCAGCGCGCCGGAACAAAGCCCTGGTCGATGCTGTTAGTGCTGCTATTATCCTGCAGTCCTATCTCGAAATGAGGGATATGGGCCGATTCAAATGATTTTTGTAATTTTGCACCCGATTGAATAAAACCTGAAAATTATTTCGCATGATATTGCCTATTGTTTCATACGGCCATCCTATGCTTCGCAAAGTCTGCGTTGATATAGATAAAGATTATCCCGGATTACAGCAGCTTATTGACGATATGTTCGAGACCATGTACGCTGCCAGCGGGGTAGGCCTGGCTGCCCCACAGGTAAATAAAGGCATTCGATTATTTATAATTGATGCCACCCCCTATGCGGAGGACTTTCCGGGCGAAACCAATCTTAAAAAAGTATTCATAAATCCCCACATTATTGAGCAGGAAGGTGAAGAGTGGTCGTTTAACGAAGGATGCCTCAGTATTCCGGACATTCGCGAGGATGTAATACGCAAAACGGATTTGAGAATTCAGTATTATGATGAAAATTTTAATTTTCATGATGAAAAACTCAACGGCGTATTTGCAAGGGTTATTCAGCATGAATACGATCATTTGGAAGGCATCCTCTTTGTTGACCGCATCAGTTCTTTGCGAAAAATCATGCTTAAAAGGAAACTAAGCGAGATAGCAAAGGGTTTGGTAGATACCAGCTATAAAATGCTCTTTCCGGCAACACGCAAAAAAGCCATTTCTTAACCTTATCTGAATTCCGTTATGAACAATAAATCAATTGCCCTGCTGTTGGTAGCAGCCTTTGCTGCTCTTATTTCATGCACCTCCGGATTGGATAAGGATGTAGAACGTCTGACCAGGCTCGAGAAAAATATTGATGCCTCGGATGCCCGGCCTGAACAGGCAAAGCTAAATGAATTGCTTGAGGAGTATCAAAAATTTGTGAACGAACATCCTGATGATTCATTGGCACCCACTTTCCTTTACAAAGCCATTACCCTGAGCATGTCGATGAATCAGGGGGAAAAGGCCATTGCCCTCAGCGATAGAATGATCAATGAGTACTCCAAAAGTAAGCACATACCTGAAGTCATTTTTTTGAAAGGCTTTATTTATGAGAATTTTCAAAGTAATTATGCACAGGCATTAAAATCTTATCAGGATTTTATTAAAATGTTTCCCAATCATGAATTGACCGATGATGCCGAAGCCGCTATTGCAAATCTTGGAAAGTCGCCGGATGAAATGGTCAGGGAATTTGAGAGAAAAGCTGCAGAAGCCGGCCAGTAAGCCTCTTAATTTTCAACATTAAATTCTTCCTCAAGCATTGATTTCAGTTGTGACGGCTGAATATGGTGCATGAGCTTTCCTTCCTTACACCATGATATCTTGCCCGTTTGTTCCGAAACGACAATGGCCACAGCATCCGTTTTTTCGGTCACACCCACAGCAGATCGGTGGCGCAAGCCGATATGGGCGGGTAGCTTGTCATTTTTTGATACCGGAAGTATACAACTGGCTGCTTTAATTCTGTTGTTCAAAATAATCATGGCTCCATCGTGCAGGGGCGAGTTCTTAAAAAAGATATTCTCGATTAGCTGTTCCGAAATAATGGCATCGAGTATTTCCCCTGTTTGTTCATATTCTTCAAGTTCATGAATTTTTCCAATTACGATAAGAGCACCTGTTTTAAGGTTTGCCATCTTATGGCAGGCCTGCACTATGGGGTCTATATTAAGCTGTTCTTTATCGCCCGGACGCATGCGCCAGAAGAAAAACCGCCGGTTCTTTTTACGGATGAATGATGGGGTACCCAATACCAGCAAAAATTTTCTGATTTCAGGCTGAAACACTACTATTAAAGCGATAAAACCCACACTGATAAAAGCCCCGAGAATTTCGGACAGCAGCTCCATCTCCAGAATTCTCACCACCCTCCATATTAAAAATATAGCAATGATACCAATGAGAATATTAATAGCTGCAGTACCCTTTAATAAATTATACAATTCATAAAGCATTAGAGCAACCAGCAATATATCAATAATATCAAGCAATCGGATATTTATGAAAAGTAAAGATAGTAATTCAGGCATGGAAGGCTTTTTTGCAAATTTAGAAAATTAAATGTTCTGCCGCATTAGCTTAACAAGTTTAACAGCTTCAATGGCTGGTTTTACATCATGAACCCTTAAAATATTGGCTCCCTGAAGCAAGGCAATGGTATTGGCCACCGTTGTACCGTTCAACGCTTCGGCAGGGGTAACTTCCAGGGGTTTGTAAATCATAGATTTTCTGGATATCCCTGCCAGTAATGGAAAATCAAACATTGCTCTGAAATAATGCAGATGATTAAGCAGGGTGTAATTGTGATTTAGGTTTTTGCCAAATCCGAAACCAGGATCAAGTACAATATTTTTTTTCCCGGATAATTTTAAATGACGAAGCTGAGCGGTAAAAAAATGAGCGATTTCCTCTACAATATTTTCATAATGAGGGTTTTTTTGCATGGTTTCGGGGGTACCCTGCATGTGCATCATTACATAAGCAGCCTCTGAATGCGCCATCAATTGAAGCATGCCGGCATCGGCCTGCCCTCCGGAAATATCATTGATCATGTGTGCCCCCTCGTGCAGCGCAATGCGGGCTACTTCGGCACGATAAGTATCTACCGATACCACTGCTTCAGGAAACAGGTGAATAATCGCTTTCAACACCGGCAACAACCGGTTTATTTCTTCATCACAGGCTGGTGTTTTGCTGCCAGGCCGGGTGGAAACAGCCCCAATATCTATAAATGTTGCTCCTTCATCCATCATTTTCCCGGCCTTTTTCACCGCTTCGTCCACAGTAAAACTGCTGCCGCCATCATAAAATGAATCAGGGGTGAAATTTAAGATGCCCATTATCAATGGGTTATCTAAATCCACCAGTTTTGATCCGCACCTCAGCAGGGCAGTTTGGGAAAAATCACTACTTTTATCGGTCGAAATTACCATAATTTTGTCTGAAATTAATAACCTACAACCTGTTAAGGGTCAATTTTACATGAAACAAGATACCGGAACCCAGTTTGATGATATCATCTCTGCCTGCAAAGATATATTTTTAGCCAAAATGAAAGATTATGGCCCTGCATGGAGAATACTCAGACCCGAATCGCTTACCGACCAGATATACATCAAAGCAAACCGAATCAGAAATTTGCAACATAAGGGCGAACGAAAGATTAATGAAGACATCTGGCCTGAATTTATAGGCATCGTAAATTATGCCATTATCGCGCTGATTCAGCTGGAATGGTTTGAAAAAAAAGACATTCAACCCCCACTACCTGAAATTGAAGCAATGTATGATAAATATGCTCAACAGGCGCGCTCACTCATGTTCGATAAAAATCACGATTACGATGAAGCATGGCGGAATATGCGGATAAGTTCCCTCACCGATATCATTTTGATGAAACTGCTCAGGGTTAAGCAGATAGAAGACAATAAAGGAGAAACTTTCGTTTCTGAAGGCGTAGATGCCAATTATTACGACATTATCAACTATGCCGTCTTTGCACTCATTAAACGTTCAGAACAACACTGATTATAACTTATAACAAACTACATTTTATCATGAAGTTGCTGCATTTAATTTCGAGAATTGTCGTTGGAATTACCTTTATTTTTTCGGGAGTGGTTAAAGGAATTGATCCTTTAGGCACCGCGTATCGTTTCGAGGATTATTTTTTGGTTTGGGGTACTCCCTGGATGTTGCCCGCTGCACTGACTTTATCCATTTTAATGAGTACCCTTGAATTTACCCTTGGGGTGGTGGTGCTCTTAAATCTGAAACCCAGAATAAATTCCTGGTTGCTCCTGGTAGTCATGCTTTTCTTTACGGGACTTACGCTTAACGATGCTATTTTCGACCCCGTTCCCGATTGTGGCTGTTTTGGTGATGCCATCATACTTACCAACTGGCAAACTTTTTACAAAAATATTATACTGCTGATTTTTACCCTGATCTTGTTTGCTTACCGCAATAAAACCCGCGACCGCTATGGAAATTTAGTCTCCTATGGATCGGCTGTCCTGATAGTGGCCATGTTTGCAGGTTTTAGTCTCTGGAATTACAATCATCTGCCAATATTGGATTTCAGGGAATGGAAGAAGGGCAATAAAATGTATGTTGAAAACCCTCAGCCTGTCAAATATTACCTCATTTATCGCAATAAGGCCACCGGCGAGATTCAGGAATACCTCTCACCAGACTATCCATACAATGATTCTGTGTGGATGCAGCAATGGGAGTTCGTGGAACAACGCGTAGAAAATCCCAATATATCACCGGGCAGCACCTTGCAGATTCTGGATGAAGAAGGGAACGATTTCACCGAAACCTTTATCCGCCATCCAGGATGCCAGTATATTGTCATCTCCTGGGATCTGGAGGCTGCAGATACTACCGCCTTAAAAAACTTAAATGAGTTTGCACTCAAAACAGAAGAAGATGGCTGCGGATTTATAGCACTTACTGCTACCTTGCCTGAAAAGGTGGAAGAGATAAAACAACAACTGGGCCTCAGCTATGAATTCTTCTATGCTGATGATATTGTGCTGAAATCTATGGTTAGGGCCAATCCCGGCCTCATGTTAATGGATAGCGGTATTGTAATTGATAAGTGGCACTTCAACGATTTGCCTGCCTACGAAGAGGTAATTCTTACTTATCCACCCAAACCAGCCCATTGATTTTATGATATATTTTATCCTCAAACGGCTGTATTACGGACTTTTTGTATTGTTTGGGGTAGTTACGCTTGTTTTTGTCTTGTTCAACATCCTTCCGGGTGATCCGGCCAGAATGATGCTGGGACAAAGGGCAGATATGGCTTCGGTGGAAACCATCAACAAGGAGCTGGGCAGAGACAAACCCCTGTTGCGTCAATACACCGATTTTCTTAATGACTTGTCGCCATTGTCGTTCCACTGGATCACCTCGGATCACGATCCGGTTTCGGTCTGGGGAAAATACGAACCTTACCAGAAGCTTTTTACAGTGGGAAATACGGCGGTGTTACTAAAACCACCTTATCTCAGACGTTCTTATCAAAGCCAGCGTAAAGTAAACGACATCATAGTACAGGCCTTACCCAACACCTTGTTGCTGGCTACTGTAGCCATGGGTTTTGCCATTATTCTGGGTGTTTTTATTGGTGTAGCCACAGCTTTACGTAAAGACTCCTGGTTCGATCACACGGCGCTCATCGTCTCTGTTCTTGGCATGTCGTTACCCTCTTTTTTTGCGGCCATACTTATGGCATGGTTATTCGCATTCGTACTTGCAGATTACACCGGACTCAGCATGTTTGGTTCTTTATATTCAGTAGATGATTTTGGCCGTGGCGAATACCTTGACCTTAAAAACCTCATTCTTCCTGCCCTCACATTGGGAATCCGGCCACTGGCCATCATCATTGAGCTTACCCGCAGTTCCATGCTTGAAGTACTTTCACAGGATTTTATTCGTACTGCCAGAGCCAAAGGGCTTACCAAAAATCGTGTCATTTATCGCCATGCTTTGCGCAACGCCTTAAATCCGGTGGTTACTGCTGCATCCGGCTGGTTCGCATCCCTTATGGCTGGTGCTGTTTTTGTAGAATATGTATTCGATTGGAAAGGAATTGGGGTAGTTATTGTAGATGGTTTGGAAAAATACGATTTCCCTGTGGTAATGGGTGCTGTGCTTTTTATTGCTGTTATGTTGGTGATTATTAATATTTTTGTAGATATTATTTATGGCATACTCGATCCAAGGGTGAGACTTGCCTGAAAAATATTGAACTCATTTAACACAATAGAATTATGAGAAAAAAAATTGTTGCCGGAAACTGGAAGATGAATAAAGTTTTTAGTGAGGCTGAAGACCTGCTCTTTGGCATTGCAGATCAGCTCAAAAAAGGTCATCCGGCTGAGGTGACCGTTGTGGTTTTCCCACCGGTGTTGTATCTTGAGCTGGCCAATGATGTTTCAACTGAACATGGTTTTGGCTTTGGTGTTCAGAACATCAGTGAACATGAATCGGGCGCATATACGGGGGAAATTTCTGCCG
This sequence comes from Bacteroidales bacterium UBA5281, assembly GCA_002410555.1. GTDB lineage: Bacteria > Bacteroidota > Bacteroidia > Bacteroidales > Lentimicrobiaceae > Lentimicrobium. The sequence continues at coordinate 27,996 of DHSR01000061.1, forward strand.
CTATGGTCCAATCAATGGGGGCTAAATATGTAATATTGGGTCATTCCGAACGCCGGCAGTATTTTGGTGAAAACGATAATGCTGTTGCGAAAAAAATTGAACTGGCGCTCCGTCATGAATTAACACCAATATATTGTTGTGGCGAAGCACTGGAAGAAAGAGAAAACGGTCATCACTTTAATGTGGTAGAATCACAGCTGAGTGACGCTTTATTTAAATTGAGCGAAGATGAATTTAAACGCATCATTATTGCCTATGAACCTGTTTGGGCCATTGGCACCGGTCGCACTGCTACCCCTGAACAGGCACAGGAAATGCATGCCTTTATCCGCAGTTCGGTTGCTGCAAAGTTTGGCCACGATGCTGCCAGTGAGGTAAGCATATTATACGGTGGAAGCTGCAATGCTTCGAATGCAGCCGAACTCTTCGCCAACCCTGATGTGGATGGTGGCCTCATTGGAGGTGCCTCGCTTAAGCCTGAGGATTTCGTGGCCATAGTGAATAGCTTCGGGGAAGTAAAATAAGCACTTTTTATGGATTATATTCAGTTGAATTGTCGCCTGCCAGGAAACGGTGCTCCATTGGGCGAAATTCTTATTGCCCGGTTAGCCGAAATAGGATTTGAGAGCTTTGAAGAAATTCCGGAAGGAATAGCTGCCTATATCCCGGCCAGAGATTTCAGCTTTGAACTATTAGACCAGCACTCTGTAAAGCAGGATTTTCAGGATGTTCAATTTACCATAGTTAAAATTGCCGGTCAAAACTGGAATGCTGTATGGGAATCAAACTTTAACCCGGTCACTATTTCCGGTAAGTGTCACATAAGGGCTCCCTTTCATCCGCCTGCACCGGCTGGTATGATTGATCTGGTAATTGAGCCAAAAATGTCGTTCGGCACGGCTCACCATGAAACTACTGCGCTGATTATTGAACAATTACTTCATATGGAACTTGCCGGTAAATCCCTGCTCGACATGGGAAGTGGAACTGCCATACTCGCCATTCTGGCTTCAAAAATTGGAGCCAACCCCATTACAGCCATAGATAATGATGAATGGGCTTTCCACAACGCAATTGAAAACGTGGAAAGAAATAAAACAGACAATATCAGCGTTTATTATGGTGATGCTTCCCAACTGGGCGACCAGCCATATGAAATAATTCTGGCAAATATCAACCGCAATATTCTTATGGCAGATATGGCAGCATATGTAAACTGCCTTATAGCCGGAGGTATATTAATTATGAGTGGTTTTTATCTGAGCGACCTGGATGCCATCAGTAGACAGGCTGAGAAACTGGGACTTATTGCTGATGGATATGCGGAAAAAAACAACTGGGTTGCAGCCTGTTTCCATATGCCGCTTTGTCCGGAGGATTCTAAAAAATAAATTAACGCCGCTTTTTAACTGAAATAACTATGCTACGACGAATTTCTGTCTTGTTATTCTTACTGATTTACACCTTTTCGTTGTCTGCTCAGAATCCCAACATTTTCTCAGATGATCCGGAAGTATTTATAGAAGATTTAGCTTCTTTTATGGCATCATCCAAAGATAAAGTGGCCCGTGAAGCCATAAAAACGCTCAAGGATCGCTGGGTGAACGGCGAAGTGGCTCCAGGTGCCCAAAAAGAGATAATCCGTACTTCCAATCTGATGCTTGCTCAGAATATGCGCCCGACTCCGGCATTCCGTGATTATCTGGAAGCCGTAAATACCTTCCGGCTCAGCGGTCTTCCCCATAGCATCATTGCCTGGCACAAGGGTCTTCAACCTTTTATAGATACCAAATTGCTGCGACAACTCAGCATTTTCTTTGAAAATACGGTAAACCTGAATAAAAAAAATACCATCTTCAGATCCTATGGCAATTCCTGGCAATTTCGTAAAGGAAGCTATTCCTATGATTACGATACCACACTTGTGGTAAAGCTCAGCAAGGTTGATCTGGTTTGTATTACCGGACGTGACAGTATTCGAATTCATGAAACATCCGGCACACATTATCCGCTAAAAGATATATTTGTGGGTTATGGAGGAAAGGTTTACTGGGAAGCCGTAAAGCTTGATCCACAAAAGATATACGCCCTGATTCAAAGTTACAGCATTGATCTTAAAATTACTGCCTGGAGTGCCGATACTGTTAACTTTTACCACAAGGGGTTCTTCAATTTTCCGCTTACCGGCAGCCTGGAAGACCGCGTGCTGGTTGGGGTGCCCACTGACAAGGCAACCTTTCCCCGTTTTACCTCCTATCAAACAGATATAGAGATTAGCCCGTTGTATAAGGATATATATTACAGAGGTGGATTTACATTGGAAGGTGCCCGGATTATTGGCTCAGGATATGGTAACCGCGATGCTGTTGTCTGGATTAAGCGGCAGGGTTCTCCATTTATCAAACTGGCTTCACGCAGTTTCGTTATTAATCCCGAACGCATGATTTCGCAAAGGGCTTCTGCGACCATTTATTATGAAGCAGATTCCATTTTTCATCCCGGTATTCAGGTAAGGTACATGGACAAAGACCGTGAGCTGATGCTTATCCGTTCAGGCGAGGGCGCAACAGCCAGCCCTTTTTTCAACTCCTATCATAAGGTAGATATGTATTTTGAAGCCTTGTATTATACCATTGGCAGCGACAACATGAGTTTGGAAATGCTGCGTGGCATCCGACAACAGGGCGATGCCTTTTTTGAATCATCAAGTTACTACTCTCTTGATCGTTACCGCCGCATGCAGGGCATTGATGAGATCAATCCATTGAATGTTATTTATAACTTTTCCAACAGTACCAAAAGAAAAGTTTTCTATCTGAGCGAACTCATTGAGTTTATGCAAAAACCTGCCGAACAGGTTAAAGCTATGGTACTTAACCTTTCAAACGGCGGTTACATTATTTACAATATTGATAATGAGCGCATAGAAGTCGTTGAACGGCTTACCGATTACCTGATGGCACGCAGCAAAAAAAAGGACTATGATGTCATTCAGATTCAATCGCAGGTTACCCGGACCAGCAATGCCGAACTCAATCTGAAAACATTCGACCTGAAGATAAAAGGGGTGTCCCAGGTTTCACTCAGCGATTCCCAGGCTGTTTACATCTATCCCCGTGATCACGAAATTTTACTCCGCAAAAACCGTGACTTTGTTTTTACCGGCCTGGTGCGTGCAGGCTATTTTGACTTTTATGCCAATGAGAGTTCGTTTGAATACGACAAATTCAAACTGAATATGCCACAGATAGACTCCATTACCTTTAAAGTAGATACCGTTTCGAAGAAAGACAAAAAGTTATCACAGGTGAGGGTTAAAAATGTACTGGCTAACCTCAGCGGTGAGCTGATGATTGATGACCCGGCCAATAAGTCGGGCATCCAAAACCTGCCGGTATATCCGGTATTTATCAGCAAAAACGACGCGTATGTATATTATGACCAGCCCAGGGTAGAAAAAGGAGTTTATAATCGTGATAAATTTTACTATACCGTTGATCCCTTTGTGCTCGACAGCCTGAATAGTTTTACCACCGAAGGCCTGAAATTTAACGGTTATTTATATTCCGATGGCATTTTGCCTGAAATCAGAGAACCGCTTAAAGTAATGGATGATTACTCTCTGGGGTTTAACCGGCAGTTGGGGAAAGAAGGTATACCTGTGTATGACGGAAGGGCAACCTTTTACTCTAAACTCGCCCTTAGCAACAGGGGGTTGGATGGTAGCGGTACATTAAAATACCTGACTTCGACCAGTGAATCGAAGCGGTTTATGTTTTATCCGGACTCATTGGTAGCCATACTTGACAGCTTTAACATAGCGCAAAGCACCGATTTTCCTGCATTTCCGGAGGTTACTGGTGTAGGTGTGAACCAACGCTGGTTGCCAAAGATGGATGTTATGCGCCTGAGTACGCTTCCGGGAAAAGAGTTTGCTATGTTTAATGGTAAATCGTTTCATTCGGGAGTTCTCTCCCTTACCACAGCCGGTTTGCTTGGTAAAGGTAAAACGCGATTCGACAATGCAGATCTCATGGCCAACACCTTTGTGTTTAGTACGCATTCATTTACCTCTGATACCACGGCCTTCAGGTTGTATTATCCCGAAAGGCCCTCTCTGTCATTTGCAGCGGATGTTTATCCGGGCAGGGTTGATTTTACCAGAAACTTTGCCACTTTTGGCACCCCGGGTAACAGCGTGCGTATTAATCTGCCATTGAGCCGGTACATATGTTATATGGATAAGATAGAGTGGCGCATGAAAGATGATGAACTTTACCTTACCAACTCCCTGGCCAGCCGCGCAGCATTATCTGATACCATAAATCTTACTGATCTTGTGGATTTTGATTTTACAGGTTCAGCCTTTATTTCTACTGATCCCGCACGTGATTCCCTGCAGTTTTTTGCCATGGAAGCCACTTACCGAATGAAAGAAAATGTGATCAATGCCCGTGAAGTTAAGATGATCAGGGTAGCAGATGCAGCCATTTTCCCCGGTAATGGTGAGGTTACCATACTTTCAGATGGAAACATGCAACCATTGACCAATGCCACCATTATTGCTGATCGCAAGCAGAAATATCACCGCATTTATAATGCTTCAGCAGAAGTGAAAACCCGACATGATTACACCGCCTCGGGCTATGTGGATTACGCCGATAGCAGGGGAACTATACAACCAGTTTACTTTGGTAATATCCGGGTAGATGATGCCGGGCAAACCATTGGACGGGCGCTGATTAAACCGGAAGATCAATTTGAACTTAACGCTCATTTCCGCTTTACCGGAATGATTGATTTGCTGGCAGCAGAACAATTTATGAATTTCAGTGGTGCCTATCAAATCAACGATCCATGTAATGATGGGCAATCCTCCTGGGTTACATTCAGCACCTTTGTCAATCCACAAAAGATACAGTTGCCCGTTTCTCCGGTGATGAAGGACACCCTGGGCGATCCGGTCTTTGTGGCCCTGGTTTACTCTGATTTTTTCAGTGAGATATATCCTGCCTTTTATCAAAAACCAAAGGCCTGGGGTGATACCATTGTAGCTTCAGCCAATGGTTGGATAAGTTATGACGCGGGTAAAGAACGATTTATTATAACTGAAGCTAAGGATGTTGCCAATAATACCTCACCCGCTATGGAACTGGATACCAGGCAATGTATCCTGACTGCCACCGGAAAAATTGAAACCGGAGCTGGCCTGGGTCAGGTGAATGTACGATCTTTTGGCAAGGCCATACAATTTATGCCTGCCGATTCTACCCGGTTTGAACTAGGTATGGCCATCAATTTTTTCTTTGCGGATCAGGCCATGAACAAACTTTCGGATGCTTTGCGAAAAAGTGAACTTACAGGCACCGACGTTAATGGATTTAGTTATCAAAGCCTGCTCAACGGAATACTGGGACAAAACACAGCCCGGGATGTAACTGCCGAACTCAATCTTAGCGGACAACTAAAACGTCCGCCTGCCGAACTCAGCCAAAGGCTGCTACTTACCGGGTTAAACATGGTTTGGGATCCAAACCTCAAATCTATGGTTAGTGAAGGCGAATTTGGCTTAGCTGGGGTAAATGGAAATCTCGTAAATAGAAAAGTGAACGGCTATGTAGAAATTGGCAAACGCCGGACGGGAGATATCATCAATATCTATCTTGAAATCAGCAACGACCAATGGTACTTTTTTAGTTACGGCAGTAATTTTATGCAGGCCATATCTTCTGACAATGATTTTAATGCCATCATTGCTGAACTAAAAGAAGACAAACGGATTCAAAAATCAGGAAACGGCGAGGCGCCCTATCAATATATTATCGGTACACCGGAACGAAGAATTGCCTTCCTGCGGAAGATGCAATCGCGCCAACAACCCTAAATGCTAAATGCTATGCTTAACTTTGAAGTAATACTGGCTGCAATTCTTGCGTATTTGCTTGGTTCAATCCCCACTGCGGTTTGGGTTGGGAAGCGATATTTCAAACTTGACATACGCAACCATGGCAGTGGCAACGCAGGAGCAACCAATACCATAAGGGTGTTGGGGTTAAAAGCAGGCATTCCGGTGTTGTTGTTCGATGTTTTTAAGGCATGGCTGGCTGTTTCGCTCTCCATCTGGCTTAACAACCCTGAATTTTCTGACAATCAGCATACCATCTATCAGATTATTTTGGGTGGACTGGCTGTACTTGGTCACGTATATCCTGTATTTGCCCGCTTTCGGGGAGGTAAGGGCGTAGCCTCTCTGGTGGGAATCGTTATATTCCTTTATCCGGCTCCTTTTCTGTTCATCCTGGTATTTTTTACCTTAATGATGATTTTTACCCGTATTGTTTCGCTCTCCTCCATAACCAGTGCCATCATTTTTCCACTGGAAGCAATTTTTATTTTTGGCGTAGAGAGTGTTCCACTCATTATACTGGCCATTTGTATTGCTGTTTTTGTTCCCTTCACCCATCGTGAAAATATGAAAAGGTTGTTAAATGGCACAGAAAAAAAGTTTGATTTTGGAAAAAACAGGCTAAAATAACAGCCGTTAATATCTTGTTGATAATTTTATTCAAAGCATTTTCATTCTGTGGCTTTAATTGTCAATATATTTCATAATTTTACCGTGCCCATAATAAATGCATCCTTTTTAATGAAAAACATTTAACATGAAGTTTATAGTATCAAGCCAAAGCTTATTGCGAAGCCTCCAATCCATTAGCGGAGTGCTCAATTCGAGTAACACCCTTCCAATACTGGATGATTTTCTGGTTGAATTAAATGGCAATATTCTGAGCATTACTGCCTCTGATTTGGAAACCACCATGACCGTAACCGTGGAAGCCACTATGGCTGATGATGAAGGGGCAGTAGCTATTCCAGCCAGAATTTTGCTCGAATTGTTGAAAACTTATGGCGACACGCCGCTCACCTTTACCATCGATAAAGACCTGGGCATTGAAATAGCTGCCGACGAAGCCAAATTCCGCATTGCAGGACACAATGCTGATGAATTTCCCAAAGCACAGCAACTCGAAGGCGCTGAAAAGATTAGCCTGCCTTCAGAGCTTTTGCTTATGGCCATCAACAAAACCATTTTTGCCACAGGCAACGATGACCTCAGACCGGCCATGTCGGGCGTTTATTGCGACCTTTCAGCAGATTCGATCATTTTTGTGGCCACCGATGCCCATAAGCTGGTAAAATACAAGCGTAACGATGCCTCTGCAATCAGCAATACCAGTTTTATTATGGCCAAAAAACCACTCAACCAGTTAAAAGCCATACTTTCACCAGACCAGACCGAAATTTCTGTTGAATATAATGATACGAATGCCCGCTTTACTTTCCGTAATGTAGATCTGGTCTGCCGATTGATAGAAGGCCGCTATCCCAATTACGAAGCGGTTATCCCTACCGATAATCCGAATACCCTGTTGGTTGATCGTTTGTCACTGATTACTACACTTAGACGTGCTTCTTTCTTTGCCAGCAAATCAACCAACCAGATCAGACTTTCCATTAGCGGTCAGGAACTGTATGTAGATGCTGAAGATATTGACTTTGCTCACGAGTCACGCCAAAGGCTCAATTGCAACTATGATGGAGAAGATATGGAAATCGGATTTAATTCCCGCTTTTTGCTTGAAATGCTCAATAACCTGGAGAGTGAGAACATTAAACTGGAACTTTCGGCTCCCAACCGGGCCGGCATTCTCAGACCGGTGGAAAGAGAAAATGAAGCCGAAGAAATTCTTATGCTCGTTATGCCGGTTATGTTGAATTCGTAGCACTTCACACACTCAATAGCGAAATCAGTTTTCTCTTGCGGGAAAACTGATTTTTTCATGCCACAATATTTCGTTGGAATACTATTCAAACAAAGTAGCCAGTGTAAGCCAGCGATTGGTTTTTTCTTCAATCTCAGCCTCAGCAATTCCATAATTGCGGCTGATTTGTTCCAGTTCAGCAGGGGTGTAGGCGCCACTGTTCATTTTTTCCAAAAGCCCGGCCTTTAAGGTTTCCAGATGGGCAATATCTTTTTCAAGAGATTCAAATTCTGTCTTTTCCTTATAAGTGGGTTTTCGCATGAGGGGCTTTTCAGGCTGCTTTTTAACCTCTGGCCTGACTTCTGCCAGTTTTTGGCGGTTCAGGCGGGCTTCCTCCGCGAGGCGATTGCGATAGTATTCAGTATAATTGCCATAAAAGTCCTTAATTTTTCCCTCTCCTTCAAATACAAATACATGATCAACCAGTTTATCCATGAAAAACCGATCATGTGAAACCACAAGCAAACATCCTTCAAAATTCATCAGAAATTCTTCAAGCAGATTCAGCGTATGAATGTCCAGGTCGTTGGTGGGTTCATCCAGGATCAGAAAGTTGGGATTTTTTAGCAATTGCATCAACAGAAACAACCGGCGTTTTTCACCTCCGCTTAGGCTGGAAAAATAATTGTACTGAAGTGCGTGCGGGAAGTTAAAATGGGATAAAAAGGCAGACGCAGAAATACGTCCTTTGCCCAATGGCATCTCTTCTGCTATACTTTTTGCAATGTCAATCACTCTCTTGTCGCCTTCGGGTTGAAACCCTTCCTGAGAGTAATAGCCAAACACCACAGTCTGACCGGAAACAATATGTCCCATATCCGGCTTAACCGTGCCCATAATCATATTGAGCAATGTGGATTTGCCGCAGCCGTTTTTACCCACTACCCCAATTCTTTCGCCTTTTTTAAATGTGTAGGAAAAATCAGTAACCAGCTTATTGCCATCGTAGGCTTTAAAGATATTGTTTATTTCAAGAATCTTACCACCCATACGGGTCATGCTTACTTCCAATGAACCGGTATCTTTTTCTACCCGCCGGTTAGCTTTATCCTGAAGCTCATAAAAGGAGTCTACCCTTGCTTTTGCTTTTGTGCTGCGGGCTTGTGGCATACGACGCATCCAATCGAGTTCCTTCCGGTATAATCCCCGGGCTTTCTCTGTTTCAGCGGTTTCCACCGCTTCACGCTCTGCTTTTTTTTCCAGAAAATAGGAGTAATTTCCCCGGTACCGGTATAGCTGCTGGTTGTCTAACTCCAGAATTTCATTGCATACATTATCCAGAAAATACCTGTCATGGGTTACTACCAGTAAACTAAGGTTTTGGCGGGACAAATAATCTTCAAGCCACTCAATCATTTCAATGTCAAGATGGTTGGTGGGTTCATCAAGGATAAGCAAATCTGTTTCCTGAAGCAGCACTTTGGCAAGGGATACTTTCTTGCGCTGTCCACCCGATAGTTCTCCGGCTTTTTGATCCAGGTCAGTTATTTTAAAACGGCTCAATATCTCTTTGATGCGAACGTCATAATCCCAGCCATTCACCATTTCCATGGTGGTAGTAGCCGTTTCAAGCCGTTTGCGCAGTTCAGGTGTATTGTGGTGCTTGAGTTGCCTGAGGCAATCTTCATATTCCCTGATGGCACGCATGAATTCATTTTCGGAATGAAACAGGATGTCAAACACAGAAGTGTTGTCATCTATTTCAGGGTTTTGTGGAAGGAATGCCCATCGTATATCCTTACGGAAGACAACATTGCCAGCATCGGGCAGTTCCTGACCGCTGATGATGCGTAACAAACTGCTTTTGCCTGCACCATTCCGCGCAATTAATGCCACCTTGCTGCCCTGGTCAATACCAAAAGTCAGATTGTTAAAGAGTTCTTTTTCTCCGTATGATTTGCTGAGTTGCTCAACGAGTAAATAGTTCACGAGAATGCAAATTTGCTGCAAAGATAAGGTTTAGCCCGGCACGTGGGTGAGTCCTGCTTGGGTGAGCTCTATAAAAAGCTCAAATACGGAAATTGCCTCCTTTTAATGGAAGAAAGTCATTAAAGCGTGATCAGATTTTTCTGACTTCGACGGCTTTTTTACCCCTCTTGTCTTCGGCTATTTCAAAAGAAACCAGGTCGTTTTCACCAACTTTTTCGGTGAGGCCTGTCGCATGAACAAATACATCATGCTGGGTTTCGTCATCAACAATAAACCCGAAGCCCTTGCGCTCATTAAAAAACTTAATTTTACCGGTAGGCATAAGCAACAGTATTAGAAATTAACATTACAAATATAGTAAAAAAAAGTTGTTTTTCAAAATTTACTAAATGAACATATGAAAGGAAGGTTAATTTCACCTTCCAAACATCCTTTTTTTACGCTATTTTAAATACCATTACCCAGCCCCGGAAATCTGATTTTAAAAATCAAGTACTTCCTTTGCTGCGGTGTATATTTTATCAATATCTGGCAGAATAGCCCTCTCGAGTATGGGATTAAAACCAACTGGTGTGAAGGTACTTCCCACTCTCTTAACGGGTGCATCCAGATAAGTAAATCCTTCATTGGAAATTATTGCTGCCAATTCGCCGCCGAATCCTCCAAATACCTTGTCTTCATGCACCACTAAAGCGCGATTGGTTTTTTTCACTGAATTGAGTATGGTATCTTTATCCAGTGGAATGAGTGAACGGATATCAATTACTTCTATACTTTTTCCGGATTCTTGAGCTATTTTTTCCGCAACGGCCAAACACATGTGTGAGGTGTTACCATAAGTGATTATGGTCAGGTCGTTGCCTTCCCTGCGAATGCGGGCCTTACCAAAAGGTACTTCAAAATCTTCGGGTACCCATGTCTCGGCTTTGGGATCGTTATAAAGTGCTTTGGGTTCTAAAAATAAAGTGGGACCTTTTGAGCGCATGGCTGTGCGAAGCAAACCCGCAGCATCATCGGCAAACGACGGATAAACAACCCTTATTCCGGGGAAAGTGGTCATGGCTCCTTCTATGGTTTGACTGTGATAGAGTCCGCCTCCGATATATCCTCCTGAGGCCAGGCGAATCACCACATTGGGTGCAAAGGCACCATTACTACGCCAGTAATCGTGAGTCATCTCTACAAATTGCTCCATAGCGGGCCAGAAATAATCGGCAAACTCAGCACCTTCAATAACGATACGGATTTTGTCATCAAACCGGCTCATTCCATTGGCTGTTCCCACAATAAAGTCTTCGGCAATGGGGGCATTGAAAACACGTTCAATCCCAAATTCCTGTTGCATGCCTTTGGTTACATTGAAAATGCCGCCTTTGTCCTTGTTGGCAATATCCTGACCCCAGATAAAGGTATCGGGATTGTGCCGGAATTCAGCCTTAAGGGTTTCATTGAGCGCCTGAATCAGTTTGAATTTTTCACCGGATTCGAGCTTATGTGTGCCGTCCGGATATTTTTCTGCAGCGTAAGGTTCAGGGATTACAAAGTCGAAAATGCTTTCAGGGGTAGGGTCAGCAGCCACAATTACTTTTTTGTGTGCTTTCGACACCTCAGCCTTGGCTTTTTGATCCAGTTCGTCCAGTTCTTCTTCGCTAACCCTTCCAGAAATGATAAGGGTTTTCCGGTAACGCTCAAAAGGATCGTTGGCCTGTGCACAAAACCGCTCCATATCATCGCGGTAAAGCTCATGTTTGTCAGAATTGGAATGTGAATGGATACGGATAGTGGAAGCATGCACGATTACAGGCTCTGACTTTTCTTTTGCATGACGTTTAGCTTCCGTCATGGCATTCATGGAATCAAATACATTCTTTCCGTCGCAATGGATGATGCGCAGGTTTTTGAATCCCGTAAAATTATCAGCAGCCCGCCAATTGGCAGTCTGATCGCGCTTGTGCACAGATATGCCATAATTATTGTCCTGAATAACAAAAATAACAGGCAATTTTTCGTTTGAAGCGCCATTAATGGCTTCATAAACATAACCTTCACTGGTTGATGATTCGCCCTGGGAACTGATGGCCACGGCGTTTACTCCGTAGCGCTTCATTCCTCGGGCTACTCCCACAGCATGCAGGGTATGATTACCGGTGGCGGATGAAACATTGTGAATATTCCATTCAGGCTTGGCAAAATGGTTCGACATGTGCCTGCCTCCGCTGGCCAGGTCGCCGGCTTTGGAAATGCCGTTCATGATGATTTCCTCAGCAGTAAGTCCGGCAGATATAGCGGTGAGCATATCCCGGTAGTAGGGAAATAAGTGATCTTTGTTTTTTTCGAAAACCTGACCTACCGCAAGTTGAATGCCATCGTGACCTGCATAAGGTGCATGATAGGACCATCCAAGGGCTTGTTTCAGATAATTGGGCGCACGATCATCAAGTTTGCGCCCCAGTGACATTAGAAAGTACCAGTTCTTTAAGGTTTCTTTATCGGTGGTTTTTATCCCAAATGTTTTCTGCATTTTGTTCATTACGCGTCAAATAGTTCAAAAAAAAATAGAGGTTAGTTGCAATGCTTATAACAATGCATTATAGGGTTTGTTCATGCATGCAGAGGTATTCAGATGCGGTAAGCAAACAAAGGTATGGCCCTGATTTAATGCATTTAAAATAAAGGTTCTGCCTATTCAGATTCCTTAAAAATACTGAAATTTACTTTTCCATATTTTCGCAACTGGTAAAAATGCGGCAATTTACTCAAATCGTGTTCTCCTGAATGTTCTACTATAAGCCAGCCTGCTGGTTTTAGCCGTTGATGTTCAAATACAAGCCGGGGAATGGCCTTTATCTCTTGCATATCGAAGGGTGGATCGCAAAAAATAATATCGTAGGTTCCTTCGGTGTTGGCCAGATATCTGAAGGCATCTGCCCGAAAGGCCAATAAGGCTCCGAAACCCAGATCGGAAGCAGTTTTTCTGATAAAATCAACGCAATACAGGTTTTTATCTACGCTGGTGATACCGGCAGCGCCTCTGCTTGCAAATTCATAAGAAATGTTGCCGGTTCCCGCAAAAAGGTCAAGTACAAATGCACTTTCCAGGTCAAAGTGATTGACCAATACATTAAATATGGCTTCTTTGGCGATATCTGTAGTGGGTCGGACCGGGAGGTTTTTTGGTGCATGTATTTGCCGGCTTTTGTGAGAGCCGCTTATTATTCTCATAACAGGGGGTTTAACAGTTCAACAAACCGGTATTTGTTCATACCTTCGAGGGCAAAGGCAGTTTTACCATTCTCCATGGCATCCAGAAAATGTACATTCCGTACATATCGGTAAACCAGTTGAGACAATTGATCATTTTCCATAACATCACCCGAAATAAATACCGGCCATTGTTCGGGATTGGCCTGAAGCTGTTCCATTACGAAAAGAAGGAAGTAAACAGAGTCTTCTGAGGAATGGCACTCAAAAGTGTTTACAAAAACCAGACCATTGTTTTTAATTGCAAGTATGTCCGAAAAGCCCTGACGCACATTCAGAAAGAGTGCAGAAGGGAATGAACTGTGCTTAAAACGGGGCAGCAGTGTTTCAATAAGTGCACACATATGATGAGAGATGCGCGCATCAGGAAAAAAGGTATTTGCTGCTTCCATTATTGTCCGGCTGACCGCAAAAATAAGCCTGGCTTCGGCCCAACGGCATAGACTGTTATATAGTTTGTCACCCGGAAGTATTTCATGCACGAGGGCCAGGTAGTCTGTGGTATTTTCTTCTTTAAAGATGATCTCGGGCACCAAAGTGAATTGTTTAACCGTAAACAATGCATTGGTTTTATTAAAAGGCAGCCGAAGCCAGGGGTGATTGCTCAGGAACCTGGTACAATGAGTCGCATAAATATTATCCGACAAAATCGTGCTTCTCAGAGGAGTTCTTATTGGGAATTTAACTTCCTCGAGGCCTAAAAATTTTTTATCAGCCGGGTTAAATACTGAAAAAGAAAGTCCATCCGGTTGAAACCGGATGGACAGATTATAATTCTTTGTTGCCGATGGTTCAAATAACCGGTCATAAAGCTGAGTATGGCTAATCAGATCGGTTTCGGACATTGCGGATGGCTTACTCCCAGTTTCCGTCGGTGGTAGCTTCGGTTAGCGAACCCATAACCAGACCGGGATAACGGTTCATAGCTTTCTGGCGTTCTGCCAGGTTTACTACATCCTGTTGATCAAGATCAGAAAGATAAACCTCGTAAGGTACTACCACTTCAATAACAGGAACTATTACACCACCCTTATCTACCATATCTGTCTTCATATCAAACTTTTTCCCATCTGAATATGGGATGATGGGCAATTCATCAAGTTTGAAATTGGGCCTGTTGGAAAAAAGCGAATCGGAGATAGCAATATAACCAATGGTATCATTGATGGTCCGCGTATAAGTAGTGTCAGTAGGGTCAGCCACCATCTTTACTATTGGTATCTGGCCATTTCTGAGGAAATCGATGAGCGTATCAAAATCACTCGTGTACTTATTGTGGAATTGTTTGTACAGCGTCTGTGCAGAGCGGATGTCTTTAAGATGACTAACTATTTTGGCATTACGCTGATTTAGTGTTTTTTCAAAGCGGATGGGTTCCATAATTGAGGCATATACAAAATATGCCAATACAATGATACCAATCGCTAAAACGACCTTTAGAATGGAGCTTTTCATAACGAATATTGTTTTTTCGCAATGCAAATGTAAAATAAAATTCAATTAGAAGTAATGAAAAACCATTTTTTAATTCAGTGTGGAAGGAATTAATCTGAAAAGGATGCAGATTTAAAGTTAATAGTAGCCCATTTAAAATCATAAAAAAAATTTAAATCTTCAAAACTGGCTGTTAGTCAGCATTTTAAAAAACAATTCCTCATCTAAAATAAAAAAAATACTTTCTAAAAATAATTATAGCACTATATTTGTGAATTCAACCCGTTCACTAACCTTAAAATAAAACGAAAATGAACCGATTGTTTAAAACTGTAGTTCTGGGTATTTTTCTTTTTTGGGGAACTGCCTTTCAATGGGCAGGTGCTCAAACCCTGGAAGAAGCCACCAATACTTATAATCAGGGAGTTGCATTAGCCTCCACTGATTTACCCGGAGCTATTGCCGCACTACAACAGGCTGCTGATATAGCCAGGAAATTAGGCGATGAAGGTACTGAAATACTTAATCTTTCGCAGCAGCAAATGCCTGCCCTGCAATACAATTATGCAACTTCTCTCTATAAAGAGAAGAAAATGGACGAAGCCATCACCAATTTTGAACTGGCTTATGAATATGCAGATAATGTTGGAGATGAAGGGATAAAAGCCAAGACCGCTGATCTTATCCCGAAACTTTATCGGGCAAAAGGCAATGGCGAATATAAAGCTGAGCAATATGATGCTGCTCTGGAAAGCTTTGCCAAAGCACTGAAGTACGATCCCAGCTATGCCGGCGCCTACCTTAGTGAGGGCCTCGTATACAACAAACAAAACAATACCCCATTGATGAAAGTAGCCATGGATTCTGCCATTGTTACCGGTAAGCGAACCAACGATGATAAAACGGTGGAGCAGGCAGTTAAATTTATGAGCGATCATCTGATGGTTGAGGCCAACAATGCATTTAAGAAAAATGATTTCAACAAGGCCATCACCCTGCTTGACGAGGCTACTGCTTATGATGAAAATAATCCGGAATTGTATTATTTATATGCCCTCTCTTACAATAAACTTTCCAAATGGGACGAGGCCATTCTTAGTGCAGAAAAAGGACTGAATGCCGAGGAAAAGACAGCGGCAAAACAGGCCCGGTTTTATTTTGAAATGGGTAACGCTCAGGCAGGAAAAGGTGCCACGGATGAAGCTTGTGCCTCATTCAGAAAAGCAGCGGTGGGACCTCTTGCAGAATCAGCCAATTACCAGATTAAAACTGTGCTTAAATGCAGCTAATTAATTAAAATAATACTTAAAACAGCATTAAGGCTTCCTCAAGGGGAAGCTTTTTTTATGCCTGATCATGCTGAAGATCAATGTTTGTTTAATATAATGAGGGCTGCAATTACGCCGGGTATCCATCCCGCAAGGGTAAGTAACAAAACAATTAAAAATGAACCGCAGCCTTTGTCAACAACTGATAAAGGAGGAAAGATAATGGCAAGAATAACGCGAAGCAATGACATTTGATCAGTTTTCTACAAAAATAAACTTAATCAATGAAATGATTGTAACAAAATGTGCGAAGTAACGTCAAAAAAGGAACACTCTCTCGTTTTAACCGACGTCAAAATGTGATTATATGATTTCCAACTATCTCAGGAGCGCTTTGCGCAATTTCAGACGGAATAAGATTTATGCGGTAATTAATATTCTGGGACTATCTTTGGGTCTCACATCCACCATCTTTATTTTATTGTATATCAATGATGAGTTGGGTTATGACAAGCACTTTCCTTTACATAAGCGTCTATACCGGCTTGAAGGTGATTTTAACATCAATAACAAGCACGATCGCTTCGCCGTAAGTGCGCTACCCATGGGGCCTGCTCTTCAGCTTGAAATGCCGGAAGTGGAAGCATTTTGCCGCTTCAATTTAAACGAAAATACCATTTTCCGGTACAATGAAAAAGAGTTTATTGAAAAGAATGCCTATCTGGCTGATTCAACGGCTCCTTATTTGTTTTCACTCAGTTTTATAGAAGGTAATCCCGAAAAAACCCTTACCGAGCCGTTTACAGTAATTTTAAGCGAAAAAACCGCTAAGAAATATTTTGGTAAAAGCCCGGCATATGGCAAAATCCTTTACACTCCTTCGGGCAGGAGTTATAAAGTCACTGGAGTTTTTGAGGATTTGCCCCATAATACCCACATGGCTTTCGATTTGTTGATGTCAATGGAAACACTCGGCACTTATATGGGGGATGAGCAATATCATAGTATGGCCCCCATAGCTTTCTGGAACGTGGGCTACTTTACTTATATCCTGTTGAAACCCAATTCGGACATGGATAATATACTAAATAAGTTTCCAGCTTTTTACGATAAGTATATGAAAGAAATCGGGGATCAAATAAATGCATCATTTGAATTAAAAGCCAATCGGATTGACAAAGTTCATCATAATTCCCATGTTGATGCCGATTTACCCACGGGAAATATGGCCTATATTTATGTGTTTAGTGCAGTGGCTGTTTTAATTATCCTTTTGGCTGCCATTAACTACATGAATCTTGCAACTGCACGCGCCGCCAACCGTGCCCGCGAAGTAGGCTTGCGAAAAGTAGTAGGAGCCAACCGGGCTCAGCTTGCCGGTCAGTTTATGAGTGAGAGCTTGCTGTTGGCAGTGCTTTCCATGGTAATTTCATTGATCCTCATTAAACTCTTTATACCATTGTTCAATCAGATTTCGGGTAAAGCATTGAGCTTTAGTTTGCTGGCAAATCCTGAAATGATGTTTGGCATACTGGCAATTACATTGATTACCGGCCTTATTTCAGGTATTTATCCATCTCTTTTTTTATCATCCTTTCAGCCTGCGGTGGTACTTAAAGGAAAAATAAAAATTGGAAGCGGAGGTGCCTGGTTGCGCAAAGGCCTGGTTGCTTTTCAGTTGCTGATTTCATTGGTGATGGTTACCGGGAGCATTGTTATCTTTAATCAACTTCATTTTATGCAAAGGGCCGACATGGGTTTTGAAAAAGACAACATCATGGTGCTGGAAGTACAGGATTCTGCCTTCAGACGAAGAACTGATTCCTTTAAGTCAGAATTGCTTCAAAATCCCAATATCCTTAATGTAGGCATGTCCTGGGGCATTCCGGGAGGCAGCATGTCCGTTCAGGTGGTACGCATGGAAAAGGAGACAAAGATGCAGGATTATGCACTTAATTTATTGCCCTGTGATTATGACTTTTTGGAATTGTTACAGGTGTCATTTGTAAAAGGACGCAACTTTAGCCGTGAAATGGGTAGCGACAAAGAAACGGCTGTGATAGTAAATGAAGCCACCGTTCGAGAAATGGGCTGGGGTGAGCATGCATTGGGTAAAAAAATTCACTGGGGTTATGACATGGATGGTAGCGGAGGAAAGAGGATGAAGGTAATAGGTGTGGTAAAGGATTTTAATTATGTTTCTTTACACAATACCATAGAACCAATCATTATGTTTATTCCTGACTTTCCATTAAATGTGATGAGTGTCCGCATTAAACCAGGTACCGAAAAGAGTAGTATAGATTTTATCCAGAAGCAATGGAAGGAGTCAAACGTTAATCGCCCGTTTGATTATTATTTTTTGGATAAGAATTTTGAATCAAAATATCAGGCCGAAAGCAATCTGGGACAGGTGTTTTCCATTTTCGCAATCTTGTCTATTTTTATTGCATTACTCGGCCTTATCGGTTTGTCTTCATTTATGGCATTGCAACGAACCAAAGAGATTGGAGTAAGAAAGGTATTGGGGGCATCGATACAAAGCCTTGTGCTGATGCTTTACCGGGAGTCGGTTTTACTTGTATTTTTAGCATTTATTATAGCAGTGCCACTGTCGTGGTATATGTTGCACCGCTGGCTGGAGAATTTCGCCTATCACATCTCTTTGTCATGGTTTATCTTTGCCTTCGCGGGATTAATCATTCTGATCATCACATTGATTTCGGTAAGTTTTCATGCCATTAAAGCTGCCTTGTCAAACCCGGTTACGGCGATTAAATATGAATGAATGGTTTTTTGATTGCAGCTTAAATTCCTGACCACCGATCCCGCCTCAGGCGAATAGGCACCGATCACTGATCCCTGATACAGATTACTGATCACAGATTACTGATCACAGATTAAAGAACCACGCAATGACGCAAAGACGCAGAGACACGAAAGTATTGATTGCAGATTGCAGACTGCGGATTGCAGATTGCGAATGTCGGATTAAAATCACCAATCACCAATTAACCGCGAATTACGCAAATTATCGCGAATTATGTTTCAAAGGCTCAACAAATCAACAAATCAACAAACCCACAGATTACAGATCACAGATTACAGATTACAGATCACAGATCACTAATCACTAACCACCAATCACCAGTCACCAGTCACCTATCACCCATCACTTACCACCCAAATTCCGAAAGTTATAAATTGCACCCATAGCCTGTTCTTCGTTGTTGCATTGCATCAGATCAGCACGCAGGGCGGCGGCACCCTCGAAACCGGAGACGTAAATTTTGAAAAAACGTTTTAATATATTGAAATTTCGGTGAGTGCCCCAGGTTTGGGTATATAAATGGATATGCTTTTCGAGTAGATTTAACTTTTCATCAGTCTCAGGCATAAAGTCATTATCGGTAAAAAACCAGGGATTAGAAAATATGCCTCTTCCCACCATGATTCCGTCAGCATCAGTTTCCTCAATCCGTTGAAGGCCATGCGCATAGCTCTCAATATCGCCATTTCCAAGTATTTTTATTTCAGGATTAATCTCATTGCGAAGTTTAACGGCCAGCGCAATCTGATTCCATTCTGCAGGCTTGAGCGACATCATTTTCTGGGTTCTGGCATGCAGCGTAATGGCCGAAATGTTGAGTGTGAGTAAATGAGCCATCCACCCTTCAGTTTGATGGTTTTTAATTCCAGTACGGGTCTTGATACTTACCGGCAGTTTACTACCTTCACGGGTTGCCTCTACTATCTCATTAACCAGAGCATTTTGTCCGATTAGCGCGGAGCAGGCCCCCTGTTTTACGATCTTGTCTACCGGACAACCCATATTGAGATCAATGCCATCAAATGAATAATTCTCAGCAATAAACCGCGCAGCTTTAAAATACTTTTCAGGGTTTACACCCCAGATTTGTGCAATAAGCTTAACGCCGGTCTGTTTCAATAAATCATGTTCGCTATCATTTACGTGCAACCGGTGTATCACTGCCTGCCTGCCCCTGGGATGACACAGACCTTCTACGGAGGTAAATTCGGTGAACAACAAGTGCAGCTTACCCGGGCTGGCAATTGACAACAGTAATTCCCTGAATACGGTATCCGTTACATCCTCCATTGGAGCCAATGCAAAAACAGGAAATGAGAATGAGTTCCAGAAATCTTTCACACAAAAAGGAAGCTTTATTTTAAGCCCGGTTAACAACCTTGGCTCTGAGAATGTTTAATTCCCGGGGGTGAAAAGTTTATAGTACTTACGACGTTTTTTATAATATTTTAATCCTTCATCATTGGCAATTCCTCTGATGAAATTATCAAACATCACCTCATATAACAACTTAAAAGAAAAACGTTCGGGAGGGAAAAAGTCAAAGTTATTCAGGTCGATAAGACGACTGATATATAAGCGGGCCAGCAATTCAATACTTACATCTTTCCGGTAAACACCCTGGCGAATACCCTTTTCAATATTGATTTTCATCTTGTTATAGATGAAATCGATACGTTGTTCAAGATGGGTCTGATAGATTTCAGGATAAAGTTGTTTAAGTTCAAACGTTACCGAAGGGGAGAGGTCAAGAAAGCGTGTACTCATTACTTCACTAACAATGAGCAAAATTTCTATGGCATTGGTATGTTCAAAATTATACTCATCAAAAATTGATTTAAAAGATTCCCGTTCAATTTCCAGCAATCGTTCGATTAAGTGTGCTTCATCGGTAAAGTAAGATTTAAGCTGGTCCAGGTCGATTTCAAGCTGTTGCGAAATATCTTTAAAATGTAAATTTTTAACTCCTGACCGAAATGCAATGTCTCTAACGCCCGATAAAATTTGCCGAATTTTCCCGTCCATATTTGGTGTTAATGAGTGAGGGCAGCCGCGGTAATACGGCCGTCTGCAAAAGTACATAAAAATTCAGGGCAACCGAAGTTGACTTAAAATATCCTTGAGCATCCTCCGAATAGTAACATTTTTGCCGCACAGGCTCAAAGCCATGCCCGAGTTCTCATACTGGCAAATACATGGAATCACTAAGTTTAATTTTCTGATTATTAAGTTTTTGTGAACTTTATTTCCTAATAACTTACTGGCATTCTTTTTCTTTTCGTTTTTCGTAGTGGCTTTATTCTTATATTCATGGAGAATGTATAAGCTTATATGTTTGTATGCTGTCATTAATGGTAAGCTTCACCATGTATACGCCGGGCACAAGCGCATTGCGGGTTGCATCCATCTTTTCGATGTATTTACCTGGATCCAACCATTGATTTTGTATAGGATATAACACTCTGCGCCCGGTAACGTCATATATGGTGAGATTCACCAGTGAAGGCTGATGTAATTTAAATGTAATGGTAACAGCATGGCTGAAAGGATTGGGTTGAACATTCAATGCAGCCTTAGGCAGAGGTAAATAAGTGACAGGTACAGCGATCAATGCAGTATCAATGATGGCGGTATAAATACTCAATTCATCTTCATGCAGGCGGGTCCATACAGGACGCACACTATTATTGTGGGCTGCGATATTGTTGTAATCTCCAAAAAATATATCGGGATTTGGCAGGAAAGGCGTTTCACTAATTTTGAAATTGACGAAACTTTCACCTCCATCCTTCGATAGCGCACCATATACATCTGTGTGCCAGTCACTGTGGTTTCGGCGGTCATAAAAGACTATCCATATATATCCGGTCACCTGGTCAACGGCCATCCAGGTGAAGAACTGCTGCTTTCCGGGCGGGTCATCATTTATGCGCAGGGGAGCAGACCACGAGTTCCCGCCATCAGTAGAGCGTGAAAGCCAGATGTCGGTATCGTTTGTCCCGTTTCGCTGATCAGACCAGTTAATGTATATGTTGCCTCTAAACTGGCTGGTGCCGGCATCGCAACAGGTAACCGGAAAACCGTTGGCTCGGTATATACCCGGAATACTGAAGTCCCAGCCACCGGGCATGTCATTTACGTGGATGTCATCTTCCAGCCACGAATCTCCACCATCCAGTGACCTGTCAAACAGTATTCCTTCGGGCCCGGCCCAGGAAACGTACACTTCACCATTGGGGCCAATGGCAGGAACAGCACCTTCAACGGTATTGTCGCTATCCAGGCAATCGCCGGCCACTCTGTTCAACCGGATAGGGTTAATCCAGGTTTCACCCAAATCGTCAGAACGGGAGAAACAGATAATACTGCTGTCTCCTGAGCTTATACTGCCATATTTATCAAATTGTGTCCAGGTAACATACAAACGATTGGTGTTGCGATTAACCACCGCCCATTCTTTATCCTGATTTTTGCCTGAATTATATCCTATGCCGCTTCCTGAATTCCAGGTGGCACCACGATCGACGGATTTCTGACAAACAATCCGGTCAATAAATTCAGGCCCGGGAGGATTGGACAGATGAAAGAAATAAAAATTACCCAGAGTATCAACTACCACACAAGGATCGCCCCAAACTCCCAGTGTGGAAGAAAAAATCCGTGATTGTTCCCAGGTGTAGCCGCCATCATGGGAAAGGAAGCAGTTGTCGAGGTTTGATCCAACAATTATATGGTTGGGATTTTTAAGATCCATGGCAATGGCAGGCTCGTTTGGATTACGCAATGTACCCATTAGTATATTGGGATGCTGTGCGTGTGTGATTATTGTTGTGAGCAGCATGCCAATGGCCAGGTATAACCTGCCGGAATGTTTAAACATTTTCCAGGATTAAAAAAATTCATAGTTTTACACAAAAATAGGCATAATTAATGAACCGCTGCATGAAAAAACCTGCCCTGCATTGGCAAATCCTCATCGCCCTGGGTCTGGGTGCGCTTTTTGGATTGCTGTTTCCTACCCATGTTATTTATATTGCCTGGATGGGAGATGTTTTTCTGAGACTGCTAAAAATGATCATTATTCCCCTGGTATTCAGTTCCATTGTTACGGGAGTGGCCGGTATAGGCAGTCCTTCCAGTCTTGGACGTCTGGGCCTTAAGACCATAATCTATTACTTTTCTACAAGTTTATTTGCTATTCTGGCCGGGCTGGGATTGGTAAACCTAATCAAACCGGGAGCGGGCGCTGACTTGAGATTTGCAGCAGAGATAGATTCGATGCCGGCTGCCACCCAATCGCTGGGCGACTTGCTAATCGGCATGATTCCTGAAAATTTGTTTGACGTACTGTCCAGAGGAGATATGCTTCCCATTATCTTTTTTGCCATTGCTTTCGGGTTTTTTACCAATCTAACGGCAGACCATCATCAACGAACCATCCGTAACTTTTTTGAAGCAACTTTTGAAGTGATGATGCGCATCACCATGGCCATTATTAAACTTACACCGCTGGGTATTTTTGCCATCATTGCAGTGGTAATTTCACGATACGCCGGAGATGCAGTTGCAATGGCAGATGTTTTTGCGCGAATGGGATTGTATATGTTGACGGTAATGACTGGTTTGCTGTTTCACAGCATGATTACCATGAGTGTGATGTTGCGTTTTATCGGAAATGTCAACCCCCTGAAGCACCTGCGAAACATGTCGGTGCCCCTGTTGACAGCCTTTTCTACATCATCCTCAAGTGCAACCCTGCCACTTACTATGGAAGCCATCGAAGAAAATAACGGTGTTTCCAATAAAATTTCAAGTTTTACGCTGCCGCTTGGGGCTACCATCAACATGGATGGCACAGCATTGTACGAATGCGTAGCAGTTATGTTTATAGCTCAGGCCTATGGGATCGACCTCTCCTTTACCCAGCAAATGGTGGTGGTAATAACTGCGCTTTTGGCGGCCATCGGGGCAGCCGGTATCCCCATGGCTGGACTCGTGATGATGGCGGTGGTGCTTAAGGCAGTTGGTTTGCCATTGGAAGGCATCGGACTGGTGTTGGCTGTGGACCGCATTCTGGATATGTTCAGAACTGCTGTTAATGTTTACGGAGATACCTGTGGTGCTACCATTATCGCTTCATCTGAAGGCGAAAAACTAAACATTTCAACCCGGTACGTAAGGCCTTCCTGACGGAACGGGGACGAGGCTTCCTCAACAACTCAACAGCTCAACAACTCAACGACGCAACAGATTACAGAATCACGCAATGACGCAATGACGCAAAGAATCGCAAGTATTGATTGCAGACTGCAGATTGCAGATTGCAGATTGCGAATTGATTCCTAACCACAGATCACTGATTACAGATCACAGATCACTGA
>DHSR01000063.1 GCA_002410555.1 Bacteroidales bacterium UBA5281
CAACGTTTGTATAATATTTTTGTTCTCTTGTTCAATTGTTTTTTTTTGTTTTTTTTTTGCCCAACAACATCAAAATAAGATTCTGCCTGAAATACCGCAATATAAATGTTTGCAGGAACAGACAGGTGTGGTTAGAACTCTTCTTTAACCAGAAGATGCGATGGCACCCCTAATCCTGACAGCTCCTGCATTACCATTTTTATCATAGGCGGAGGCCCACAAACATACACAGGCCGGGAGCGGCTGCGCATATTTTCACCGATAAAATGCTGTGAAATCAGACCATGTGCGTAATCGGGATGCTTTTCTTGGGAAAGAATATTTATGAAATTATGTCCCAGCATACTTTCAAACTCCTCTTTAAGAATAATATCAGCCCGGGTTTTGTTGGCAAACAACAGAGAATTGTTTTTGAGTTTGCCTTCATGCTTTAAGGTGCGCAATATTGAAATAAATGGTGTAATTCCGGCTCCACCGGCAATAAAGGTACCTTCTCCTTTATAATGAATGGCGCCAAAAACATCATGTAACAGTAAGGCATCACCCGGATTCAGTTCACTTATCTTTTTGGTTACACCATGGTGATCGGGATATACCTTAATGGTAAATTCCAAATATTCTGTCTTGGAGATATTGGTAAAAGTAAATGGCCTTTTTTCGGCCTGCCAGCCGGGTTTGTCTACAGAAAGTTCAGTAGCCTGGCCGGGAATAAAGCTAAATTTTCGGGGTCGTTCAGTACGGATTTGAATCACATCGTGTGTTATCCATTCCCGATGTTGTATTAACACTTTTTGATGGCTCATGATTAGGCTGCATTTAAAATTCCCATTTCGAGGAAAATTAACCTCGTTCTGGATAAGCTGTGGATTCAACTACTCACCACACAACATACTATTTGTCGATGCGCTCCACCTGTTTAATAAACTCATCCACCAGGTGGTCACTCGAAATGCCATAACCATCAACCAGGGTTCCCATTTCACCTGTATTGGTTTTAATGGCATATAAAATGGAATTATCAGCCGGGTTTGATTCCCCCTCGAAACGATAGAAGTGGGTTACTTTCACTTCATCTGGTCTGAATATCTTTTCAGAACTGAGCGAAAACAACCCTTCAGGTGTTACTTTAAACTGGGTTTCGTAACCCTTACGCGTTAATTTGGTAATTACAGTGGCCAGCGTAACCATATTTTTTAAAAGCTAAGTGATACATATGTTACTTGAATGCAGTATGCGCAAACAACAAGAACACTCATTCAAGAATCGTTCCACTTCCTGGAGTTTAAAGAAACCGGCATCAGTCCTTTACCTTATTGTGAAAGTAAAAAGTAAATCGCTACAAGGCAATGGCATTGGCAATGGCATGGGCAATGTTTTGAAACTCTTCGGAGGTGAATTTCAGCTTGGTTTTCTTAAAGTCAATATCATATATGGTATTGATGGGAACCAGGTGTATGTGTGCGTGAGCTACTTCGAGGCCAATAACAGCTACGCCCACTTTTTCACAGGGAATCACCTCCTTAATACCTCTGGCAACCTTTTTGGCAAATTTCCACAGTTGCATGTATTCCTGGTCTTCGATATCGAAAATATAATCAGTTTCCTTTTTGGGTATGACCAGAACATGACCTTTTGCCAGAGGGTTAATATCCAGGAACGCCAGATATTTCGCATCTTCAGCTACTTTATAAGCTGGGATTTCACCTTTTACAATTTTCGAGAACAGACTTGACATCATTAAGGTTTTTAAATTTATAATAAATGTCGACGAAACCATCAGCAGACCATCCCTATAAACAAACAACAAGACAAAATTCCCCTTAACAGCTTGTTTTTTTACCTGGAAATCTCCATAATTTCAAATTTCACTTTACCGGCCGGGACCTGAATTTCGGCGGTATCGCCTACTTTTTTACCCAACAGCCCACGAGCTATGGGCGAATTAATTGAGATTTTACCCTCTTTAAGGTTGGCTTCATTTTCGGGCACCAGGGTATAGGTCATGGTAGCCTTATTATGCATATTCTTAATTTTCACCTTACAAAGTATAAGCACTTTGGTATTGTCAAGCTTACTTTCATCGATGATTTTAGCACCCCGGATGACTTCCTGTAACCTGGCGATTTTCAGTTCCAGCATACCTTGTGCATTTTTGGCAGCATCGTATTCAGCATTTTCCGAAAGATCACCTTTATCACGGGCTTCAGCAATTTGCTGTGAAATTGCAGGCCGCTCAACCACGATGAGTTGTTCGAGTTCAGCCTTCAATTTATTCAATCCTTCCTGTGTGTAATACATAATAGAGAAAATAAGGATTTGTTAATCGGGATAATAAGTAGAAAAGACCCTAAAAATAGGGTCCTTTCCAATCGTATGATTTGTACAGATTAAAATTAATGCCTGTAAATTAGAGATTTATGCGCGCACCAATGCTGTGAATTCCATTAAAAGGATCGGTAGCTCTGTAAGAGTAATCCACAGCCAAAGAGGATCCTTTTTCTTTATTCAAAGGAACAGCAACGGTAAGCCCGGCACTGAGGCCTGTTAAGGCAGTGGTGCGGTCGGTATCACTGTTGATACCATCCTCATAGGTATAAGCACCTCTGAGCATGAGATAGGATTCTAACTCATATTCCAGTCCAACAACGAATTGATCTTTGTTGAAAGAGTTGGAAATGAAGCTACCGGCCACGGTTAAGCGGTGGATTTCAGCAAATAAAAAATCGTAGGCAGCACCCATAGCCAGTTGTGTAGGCAATTCAAAATCAGCAGAACGCTGCTCCAGGGTAAACTCACTTCCCTGCCCGGGCAACAGACTGCGAATAGACAAACCATCGCCACTAAAGCTCATGGTAGGTCCTACATTGCGAAGCGTAATTCCAAAATGTACATTTTGACGGGGGCCGGTAATGTACTGAATTCCGGCATCCAGTGCAATACCCTGAGCACTTACGTCAGAAATTACTTCAGAAATAATCTTAATGTTAATGCCTCCATAAATGCTACTGGAAAAGGCTTTGGAATATGAAATATTGATGTTCATGTAGTTTGGCGAGAAATTACCAATTCCACCTTCGGGAAGTTCCTCAGTGGTGATGGGGATATCACCAAACCGCATAGACATAATACCCAGCCCAATCACTCCGGTTTCACCGATACGTTGTGTTAATCCAAAGGTATTGATGTCTACATCGCTTCCCTTGAGCCACTGTGTATGTGAAAAGATGATTTCAGTGCCCCGGGTATGGGCCGCACCAGCCACATTGCTGAAAAGGCCTTCGAGCCCTTTAACATTGGCTACATTTGCACCTCCCCAGCCCGAACTGCGGGCCCAGGGATTGATGAGTAACTCAGATGCACCCGCCTGACCTGACCTGTCCTTATTGCCGGCCATGGCCTGATTCAAAGGCAAAACCATGGCTCCGGTTATTAACACGGCAACGAAGTAATTAAAGATCCTGTTCATAAGCAATATTTTGAAGATTTTAGTATTTCAGTTTGTAATTTATACGGGTTTAAAATGCATTCAGGTCGATGGGGCGTAAGGAGCCAAACCATTTGATTACCTTCTCACCAATATCCTGCGACTTCACGTGGATAATATAAACCCCACCTGCAATCGGAATACCGGCCTGATTTTTCAAATCCCACTGCACAGAGGTGGAAGGATCATCTTTGGTAAATCTGCGGATGAGTGCTCCCCCACTGTTGAAAATTGACACCGTGCAGCGCTGGGGCAAATTGGTAATTTTTACCCGGTTATCAAGCTGATTGGTTTCATAGGTTGAATAAGCATAGTAAGGATTGGGCACTACCCTGATGAGATCCAGATCGGAAGTTGCTTTGGCAATATCGTTGGTACTGGTAGCCACCGTTTCGGTACTGAATGAATATTTGGGGAAACCACGATTTTCGTAATGTTCATCCATGTAAATACTGTCCATTTCCGAAGTGCTGTAATAGCGCTCATAAGGTTTGGATATGCGGAGCCGTACTTTTGCTTCATTGGATAGCCAGTTCTCTTCCTGTCCGGGAACAGCAAGAGGAATATTCACCCAGATTGCACTGGAATACAAATAGGCCAGGAATTGATTGTTCAGCGATTCAATGTTCTTTCTCAATACACGCCCGGCATCGTAAGCCGGAACATTGGCTCCGGCAATAATTTTACCTGCAACGTGCTGGAATACATAAATGTAATGCATACCACCCATGTTCATGATGTCGGAGCTTGGATTAAACAGCATATCTCTTCCATTGTCGCCCACCATCCATGAGTTCTCGCCAAAGACTATGTTCAGACGTTCGCCCGTTTCAATGTTTATGGCATATCCGGGGAACCATCCCATACCTGTTTCAGCAATATAGTTGGGGTCGTCCGGATTGTTACTCGGTCCGCTGCCCTTAGGTGCCGGATTGCCGTCCTTATCCACCGACTGTGCAGCCCTGATCTTAAATTCACGTGCTCCACCTTCCGAGGTTGTTGGATCGGAGCTCATCTCAATTACAGGTGAACGGGTCCATTTTGATTTATCGGGAGTAAATACAAAATCAATGCTGCTTAAGTCAGCAAAACTTGCACCACTCTTGGAAATGAAGTTAAATGCCGGAGCATACTTTGGACTTTGTGCCCTGTATGCAGTCATGATATATGGCGCCCAGGTTCCATTGACTACTTTTTCATAGTTTGAATTGGGATCAAAATACTGATCCGGCTTCCAGTCGTTACTCGATTCATTTTGGGCATCGAACAATACACCCGAACGTATCCAGTTGAACTGAGGAATACCATCAATATCCGGCACACCGGAGATATATGTCTTGGCACTGTCCTCAAAAGTCATTGAGGAAGACAGGACACCGTTATTTTCAGAAATGATTCCCCATATGGCATCATCATCAGCATTGGTACCAATCCGGTATGGACCTGGATTTACAACCTGCCCGATTGTAATGGAAATACCAAGGTTTGGGAAAAGTTGCTCATTCTTATAACTTATAGAAGTATCTGAGTGAAATATTTCACCTGACATCATATCTTTAAGGGTCCATTTGGCCCTAAAGCTTCGCGTACTGTCAGCACCAATCTGTAGATAATAAGGACGCAATGAATCAAAGGCAAGTTCATAAGTGGTATTTCTAACACTCAGCGGATCTATAACTTTAATGTCTATGGGGCCTTTGCCGGCTTTGTAAGTCGCTCTGTAGTCAATTGGATAATCGGGATTACCTGGTTGATTGGCAGAATCTGCCGGAGGTTTCGATAAAATCTTTTCGATAGAAGCTTTGGTGAGTTCCAGCACGTTTCCACCATTTCCCTGCCCCTGAAGGCGGGTAATTTCCACACCATCACCATATTGTGCATTGGCCGAAATTTTTCCAACGGGGATGTGAGGAATGCCTGTGTACACTTTAATGTTCTTGCGACCGGCCAGATAAACCATCTTTTGTCCGGTAAGACCAACAATGCCTGGTTCCTGCGAGCCGGGATCGGCGCTATACTTCATGTATTCATTGTATCCGTAAGCAAGGGCAAGGAAATAATATTGCTTGTGGTTTACCAGTGACTGCCCGGAGAAGGCATCTTCTGTTAATTTAAAGGTATGCACTATGCCCTGATCTGAACCATATACTTCTTCTACGGGTACGTTGGCATTCAGGGATTGGTCAAAGTTATGATTGACCAGTTGTCTGACACCATTTTTAACATCGGTTTGATATACCAGCCTGGCCAGTTTCTGATCACGAATATCAGCTACAGAAACAGTAGCATCTTTTAACTGGAATATCTGGTAACCTTCAAAACGGTAATAAGGATCAAAATCATAACCAGTGCTATTGGCTACAGCCAGAATAGCGGGGTCTAATTCCTTGTATGATTCGTTAAAATTATTACCTGCATCATTTGTTTTGCGGTTGGTAATAAAGAAAAGCAAAGATTCATTCAATTCTCTGATGGTAAGGTCAGGCGCATTTGGCCCACTTACTACGGCAAAACAGTTATCAAACAACAACTGGCATTTGTCATCTACAACCTGCAGCAATTGTACTGAGGCCCATGGTCCACCTGAGGCGGCACGTGCCCAGGGAATACCAACCGTAATATAGTTAACGGCACCCGGCTCAAGGGTAAAAGGACCGGCACTCTGCATAAAGCGCCTATCGCTTTCACGGTTCTTGGCTACTTCTTCTGTCCAGTATTTCTCACCGTTAGGTGGCAGTCCACCGGTTCCCCAGTCGCACACATCACTGTTGCCCGGG
Source organism: Bacteroidales bacterium UBA5281 (assembly GCA_002410555.1). Classification (GTDB taxonomy): domain Bacteria; phylum Bacteroidota; class Bacteroidia; order Bacteroidales; family Lentimicrobiaceae; genus Lentimicrobium. The sequence continues at coordinate 6,262 of DHSR01000063.1, forward strand.
AACATAAAGTCGCAGGTAGGACCATAGGCGCCTGAAGTGGCATGTGCATTTCCTCCATAAAGCATCTTGGTATTGTCTTTCCAGATTCCGCGAAGGAAATTATAATATTCGGGGGCACGCTGTGGGTCAGTCATATAATCGGGCACACCGGAAAGGGAGTTGTTGTGATACACAAAACGACGCATACCATAACGTTCATCATCCACAATGCCATTACCGAAATTCACCCCGTTAATGGCTTCAGCACGTACCAAAAAAGAACCGGTTTTTTGGTCACCAGCAGGACCGTAAGTCATATTGGTAAGTGAGCCGTTCAAACTAACAATACCGCAGTCTCCAAAAAAGGAAGGGCCATCAATGCCATTGCCTTCAAATGAAGGGTTATCATAACCGTCAGGATCCATATATGGGCCCTGGAAAAAGTCGACACCTACTGCAGGAGGCTGATCGCCATAAGCCCAAAACTGTCCGTCACCATCTTTGGGACGACCATTGTAAGAATAGCCCAATCCGCGACCAACATCACAACCTACATAATCGTCTTCGGCAAAACCAAGGTCGGTGTCTACCCATTGACTAAAATAAGTGCCCGTAAGGCGGAAGGTAGAACGGTTTATAATTTCATAACTATAAAAAGTCATGTTGTTAATTTCATCGTTGGTAGAGAAACCAAAAGCCTGCGCTCTTATTTCCAGACCTATTGGAGTTCCCAATGTTTCAGTGTGGATGTTACCTTTATCATTAAACACCCACCACAAAGTAGCATCACCTTTAATGACCTGGTCGGCCAGCAAGCCACCATCTACAATCCCTTCAATGGTTTCCTGGGTAGGGGTGGTTGAATGGCACAATTCATTGGACAAATCATAATAGGGATAGTCACCTTCTTCGGGATTATAATCACCATCGCCGCCCACATCGTAAAATGGAGCCAGGTAATAACTTTGTTTCTTGGTGATGTCACCATGAGCAGGCCATTCGAGAATGCTTTTGGGTATCTGGTAGGAAGGATTTGAGGCCTTATTGTCCTGCCAGGCTAAAAACTCATCCACTTCAGTACGCGTAATGGGAAACAGCTTATCGTATTCCGCACAGGTTTCTTCGGTTACAGCAGCAGTACCATCAATGGTAAGGGGGCCTGGCCAGAAGTCATTTCCGGTACCCGGCGAACCGGCGTTGGGGCCTTGTCTGAACTTGAGTGCAGCCAGTTTCAACTGATCGTTTACGTCAATACCTCCGATCCACAGGGCGGCAGAGAACAGTGAAGTCTTGCGCGAACCTTTGGGAATCTCATATTGAGCCACCTCAAAATCCCACCACATGTCACCCCCGGTATTGATCCTGGTACGTACATTGTTGATTTCGAGATACTTAAATCCGGCTCCGGGTAAACACCCGGCCGCAGTCGCCTTTACCTCCGACGACGATTTGATCACAGCACGTTTGTCATAGTCAGCATACCCCGGCAGGGCTATGGCTATCAATAACAACATACTTAATGATATTCGGGCAATATTTTTCATGTCAGCAAATTTATCGTTTCGTTTTGTTGTTTTGTTCATCAGTACTTAGAAGTTAAAGATCAAACCCAACCTGATCTGTCTGGGAGAACTATAGTTATAAGGACTGTTCACCCTGATAGAATAGAGATCACGGAAAGCCTGTTCATCCAGTTGAGCCTGTATGTTGGTCTGATATTCAGCGGCAGCCAGGTATCCATCGTCATCGGGGTTACCCGTAGCTCCGTATACACTCATGATGTTCTTGGAGTCGAGGATGTTAAGTACCTGCAAATATATATTGAGGTAAGATTGGCGTTTACCTTCACCCCAACTCAGGTTGATGTCCCTATCCACACGACCATCAATTCTGAACTGCCAGGGCAGCCTCGATCCAGAGATGGAGCCTTTGATGATACCACTTCCGCCAATGGGCACTATTTTACTTGATTTGGTGTAAGGAGTACCAGAACCACCGAATATGGTAAAGTTAACCCCGGTGTTCTTCAGCACCTGAATGGTTTTAACCACATCATTTCCATCAGCATCTTTACGTGAACGGCGGATAACCGGACCTGAATATTCCTTGCCTTCATCAAAACGGTAATCAAGCATCAGATTGATGGCATGACGACGGTCGAAGCTCAAGGGAAACAGCGTTCTCAGATTGGGTTGTCCGGTTTGGATAAGACCTTTGGCAAAGTTCGCATCGGAACCGGTACCATTGGCAAACTGAAGCGTATAACTGGCCCTTACCCGGGCATTGTTGGTACGACGAAGGTCATAAGTTACCGTCAAACCTTTTACGGTCGAAAAGTCGATGTTGTTGTATGAATAATAGGTTTTAGGATAAGCCGCAGTATAACGGAACGACTGTATCTGATCCCTGATTTCGCGATAATAAGCCGAAAGTGTTAATGAGGAACTGGCTGTAAGCCTTTGCTGGAAACCAAGTTCATAGTCAATTGTTTTTTCGGGTTTCAGGTTTGGATTACTCAGGGTTGGGCTTCCAAGTTTGGGCAGGAAGTAATAATCCATAGGATCCATTCTGAGGGCAGTGGTTGGCCGCTGGGTTAACACGTCGTAGTGTGCAAAGAAAAGTGCTTCGTCCGAAATCGGGAATGAGAAAGAGATTCGGGGCATTACTGAAATTTGCGGCTCATAGTCGCTGAATGCTTTTGAAGTCACCACATCACTGCTGGGATCAACCAGATATGGCAATACGCCTTCACCCGCATTCAATACAAGCTCCGGGTCTGTAGTTACCTGTCCTTCTGCATCATACCAGTCATTTCCATCACGATAACCCATAATTGAGGTAGGATTTTTAAGATTATCCACATATACCACATAATCGCTGCCCATATTTTCAGGATGAGAACCCAGGGTTCTGACTTCACCTACCGTAAGGGCAGGATAAAGGGTATAAGGATCCGTAAGCACCTTTTGATTGGCATCAAACCGGTCAATACGGACACCAATATTAAAGATCAAATCGTCAAAAGCAAATTTATCCTGAATATAACCTGCCATATATATAGGTGTAAATGGTGCAATTTCACGGGTGAAGTTGTCATTTGCATCTTTTTTGGTGAAAAAGTCATCGAAACTCGGGCTGTCTTTCAAACTGATGCGTTTGCCGGTGTGGGTATATCCGGAATAAGCGGCCAGAAAATCGCCATCATTAAACAACTCATCTGCTGAGAACATATCTACACTCAGCGGTTCAGCCAGGCTAACGGTATGCCTTTTCCCATTGGCATCGTAATAATTGATGGTATATGAATTGATATCGTATGAATCAATGTCAATCCAATCAGTTCCATTCACCGGCAAACCCATGCGCTCGCGCAATTGTTTGTCGAAATAAAACTGTGTATTTTCATCGTACCTGCGGTCATAATATATGGTATCCATAAATACGCCATCCAGATATACTTCCTTGGGATTCTGAACATCGAGCTGTTCAATATGGAAATTGGTCAAACCACGCATTTGTGCCCAGAATCCGGTAGGTGCATAGCTGTAATATCGGTCAACGCGCTGCTCATAAATAAAACCAAACTGAAGGGCATGGTTACCTATATCGGCAGATGCATTGGCATTTAAGGAGTATTGCTCATTGTCAATCACCTGATATCCAGACTGGTTTGCACCGGGGCTTCCCCATAAACCATAAACAGAAGGCGCACCCATACCATTGAGCAAACCGCCGCCGGAAATAATGTTATTCAGATTGTTGTGATAAATATTCTCCGGATAGAGTTCATAATACTGACGGGTATAATTGGCGGTAATGGGGTTGACATTACCCGGTGTGAAAGCCACATTTCTATCTCTGAAGCCGTTATGTACAAAAGCTGTTTTACCGGTAATGGTATCAAAACCATATTCGTATGATCTTACTTTATCGGTTTCATATTTCCCAAGGTAACCATAATTGAACAGGTTATCCTGATGTTCAGCATCCTGAACTACCTGATTAAACCGGGTGTAGTCAGCCTGCAGGGTGTAATACACATTTTTGATTATGGATGTGCTTTCTCTGTCGGCCGGGAAGCGTTGAGTGAATCGTCCAAACACCCTCCAGGTGTTGTTTTTTACCTGGGCGTTTTTGTCATAATTGAACATCGACTGTGCAAAATTAAAGTCACGGCCATCAGAATAGTTGATTGAGCCACCAAGAGAGAGGTTAATATTTGGTCCGGTTTTTACGTCAAGTTTACCGGAAGCGTTGATATCAATATTCTTGGTATTGGGGGTAAATTTTTGGAATTCAAGGTCTTCTTTACGGATAAAGCTGGAATTGTTATAAGTACCAAATCCGGTTCCCGATAAGCGTAAAGGCTGCTGCTCAATGCTGCGCAAAATATCATCTTTTACCAGATATACGCCGGTAGCCGTGGGTCTGCTATCCTTATTATATACTACTTCACCGGCCACAAAGTAGCCGAGCAAAGAACTGGTTTTATCTTTATTCCACAACAGTGGGCCCTGCATATTTAATCCACCGCGGTTATACCCAAAAGCATCAAGGAATTCGGAGGTCTGCAATTCAAGTCCTGCACCAAACTCCCGGCTTGGGCCTTTGGTAGTTACATTGATGATACCTCCGGTAGCATCGCCATACTGGGCGGGGACTCCTGAAAGGATAACCGACACCTGTTCAATGGCACTTTCGGGCAGGGAAGACGAACCACGAACGCGAATACCATCAATATACATTACGGTACCTTCGGAGCGTTGACCGCGAACACTTCCGCGCTCACCATCGGCCGAGAACACACCTCCCACGGTGGTTGCAATGGCGTTGGCTGAACGGTTGGGCATCTTGGCAATTTCCTCGGAAGTTACCGTAGCTCCCACTGAAGTCTTGTCCTTATCAATCAATGGTACTTTATAATCAATTACTTCAAAAGTTTGAATCTCGATCATGGTAGATTCCATCTCGATATTCTGAAAAGTAATTTGATCCGATTTTATAAGTAATCCGCGGATCAAAACAGGTTTATAACCTACAAAAGTAGCTTTAAGGTCATATTTACCCGGTGAAATGGGTTTAATGGTGTAATTGCCATCAAAATCCGAAGTTGTTCCTCCGGCCTGAGTTCCGCCCAACTCCACGATAATGTTAACAAAGGGAATTTCTTCCTTTGTAGTTTTATCGATCACTTTTCCCCGAAGGGTACCCGACTGGGAAAACACCGCCAGGCTCGCAATCAGCACCAACCCAATAGTTAGCAGTAGATTTCTGATCATACCAAATGAATTTTTATGTTTAGATGTTCTTGTATGTGTTGATTATCCCGCAAAAAGTGGGTAAAGGTAACAATAAAATTATGTAAGCTCCAAAACATTTTGAAGTCACATTGAACAAAATTGTCTTTACCCTAAATATATCGTGGATTTAATATCTCGGCATAGATAACTGCTTTACGCAGATCAAATTCTTCCTCAATAATCTCTTCCACCAGAATTACCGGCTCCTCTGTCACCCGTTCTATTACGCGTTCGGTTTCACTTACCCGATTCCGATCGGCGTATTGTCTTTCAAAATATGAGTCTGTATATTCTTCTTCAATTTTTTCTAAAGATTGAGCCTCAGCCAACATTTCAGCTTCCTGAGCCGGAGAATATGACTCCTCCCAGGCTTCTTCCGGGTCAACTACTGGACGTACCACCGGAGGTTCTGGATCGAGCAACTCTTCGAGAAAGGAACGTTTGGGAACAGGTGTGGGCGTAGCAGGTCCATTGGAACGGGCCTGCTTCTCTGCCTGTTTGCGCTGCGCCTTTTGTTTACTATTATAAAAGGAATATACCAGCCAGACAATACCTATTATAATAAACAGAAAATCTTCCATTGTTTAAATCATCAAAATAAGAAAGTGTAAAATTAGGTATTATTGTTTTATATACAGCGCTTAACTGTCTTTAACTTTTGAAATAAATTGTAAAAGAAGCATATGTACCTAAATATCAATATTTTATTAGCGCCTTTTAGTTTTCAACAATTTTTTTGATGCTTTATTACTTTTGCGCATCATCCTTTTTGTTTCCGGCGATTGTCTTTTAATATGCGCCTTTTCCAGTTTTTTCACTTCCGATGCAGCTTTACGGCTATCTATAGCTTCTTTCTTTTCCATTTTTTGCCGGCTGCTTTTGGTAAACACCGAGCAACTGCTGAAAGAAAGCGCTACAACCAATAGCAAAGTAAGGGGCAGTTTTTTGAATAACATGTTGGCAGAATCTTATTTTGATGTGC
>DHSR01000010.1 GCA_002410555.1 Bacteroidales bacterium UBA5281
CTAACCTCTAACCTCCAACCTCTAACTTCTCAATAATCATCGGAACTAAGAATCCAGACTCACGCTCACCGCTTACCACTCACCGCTCACTAACCTTATTGTTTGGTTGCCGAGGCAGCAATAAATTCCTGATCTCCGCCCGTAACATAGCTAAATTCCCAGTTCATGGTGGTAGTTGTTAACATATTACCGGTGCCACTGGTTACAAAACCACCGCCGGTTACATCTTGTGTTGGAATCGTAATGCGTTTGTTGGTTACTACACCGTAAGCGCTGTGCGAACTTCCTACATTTGCAAAATTGCGCAATAATACCTGAGCTGAATTGGAGGGGTCTTTATTGATGGTAACAGTATAGCTCGCTTTTTCGTACCAGGCTGCCGACCTGGCTTCAATAAATAACCATTTGCCGACAAACTTATCACGGGGGTCAGTTCCATCCGGCTCAACTTCCTCGTCGGGAACGCATGAAATTACCGGTATTATAAAGATAAGCAGGGTCAGTATCTTCAGGAGATTATTTTTCATTGGTGAAGGGAATATAAATATTTTTTAATGAACTGAATCGGGCGAATTTATTGTTGATGTATTCATCCCCATGAAGCGGGGAATCACTTACAAAAATACAATAATCCCCTTCACTTTTAGTAAAATCTGACAAATATTATTGCGGCTTATACAGGCAAAATGGTTTTATATTGCAGTAAAGTTTAACTTTGCCTCTCACTGACACAATTTGTAATGCATACGATTATTGATCTTTTTGAATCGTCGGTTGCCAGGTTTGCTGACAATCCCTATTTACATGAGAAACAGGGTGACACCTGGATTCAGACTTCATACCGTGAAACCCACGATCAGGTGGTAGCTTTTGGCGCGGGGCTTCTTGGTCTTGGCCTGTCATACGGTGATCGTGTAGCCCTGCTTTCCGAAGGCAGGAATGCATGGATCATCAGTGAACTTGGGTTGCTTTATACGGGTGCCTGCAGTGTTCCGCTTTCCATCAAATTGTCGCCTGCAGAATTGCTATTCAGGATTGAACACAGCGGTGCCCGCATGCTCATTGTTTCCAACACGCAACTCGCTAAAATTAATCAAATCAGAACTCAGCTAAAGTCGCTCACTCAATTTATTTTACTTGATCGCGAGTCTCCCCGCCAGGAGGGCGACCTTTATTTTGATGAGATACTGGTTGCCGGAGAAGGTTTGTTAAAAGAGCAGGCTGAAGCGCTTACTAAAGCCATGAAGGCAGTTCATGGTGATTCGCTGGCCAATATAACCTATACCTCGGGTACCACAGCCGACCCCAAAGGGGTAATGCTTACCCATTCCAATTATGTGGTGAATGTACAGCAGTCATTAACATTAATGGACATTCCGCCCACATACCGTACCCTGGCAATACTGCCCTGGGATCATTGCTTTGCACATACTGCCTGTCTGTATTGCTTTATGGCAAAAGGTGCATCAGTAGCATCGGTTCAGGCTGGGAAAACGGGAAATGAAACCCTGAAAAATATTCCCAAAAATATCAGCGAAATTAAACCCAACCTGCTGATGAGTGTACCTGCCCTTTCAAAAACTTTCCGTAAAAGCATTGAATCGGGCATTGCGAAAAAAGGAAAATTTGTGAATTGGCTATTTAATCTGGGCCTGCGCACTGCCTATGCTCATAATGATATGGGCATTAACCGCGGAAAAGGCTGGCGCATTTTACTTAAACCTTTGTACAGTCTATTCGATAAGGTCCTTTTTGCTAAAGTTCGTCAGGGTTTTGGCGGTGAGCTGGATTTCTTTATTGGAGGTGGAGCCTTGCTCGACAGTGAACTGCAACGTTTCTTCCTGGCCATAGGGATGCCGGTTTGTCAGGGCTATGGACTCTCAGAGTCTTCACCGGTAATATCTTCCAACTCTTTAAAAAACCTAAAAATCGGTACCTCAGGCAAATTGGTAAAACCTTTGGATCTGAAAATATTAGGTGATGATGGTCAGGAGCTGCCTCCGGGAGTTAATGGTCAAATTGTTATTCGTGGAGGTAATGTAATGAAAGGGTATTGGAAAAACCCTTCTGCTACTGCCGAAACCATTAAAGATGGGTGGCTTTATACCGGTGATCTGGGTTATATGGATCAGGATGATTATCTGGTGGTTAATGGCAGGGTGAAGAGTCTGCTTATTGCCAGCGACGGTGAAAAATACAGCCCCGAAGCCATCGAAGAAACCCTGATTGAAGTATCACCTTTTATTGACCAGTGCATGTTACACAACAATCAGCATGCTTTTACAGTTGCATTGATTGTGCCGAATATCCAGGCCATTAACCGTGCATGTATTCAGCATCATTTTAAGCCTGGAAGCGATGAAGCTTTCGCTTTTGCGCTCAAACTGATTGCGAAAGATATTGCCCAGAGCAATAAACAGGGTAAACATGCCAATATGTTCCCGGATCGCTGGTTGCCCTCCCGTTTTTATATATTGCCAGAAGCCTTTACTGAGCAAAACAATCTGATGAACTCCACCATGAAGATGGTGAGGGGAAAAGTTACAGAAAAATACGCTTCAGTGCTTGAGTTGTTGCACAGCCCTGCCGGAAAAGGCAGTCAGACTGAAACCAACATCCTCAACCTCAGGCGATGGTTTGATGAAATGTAATTGGGTATCCAGGCTTCTTCCGGTTGAACAATCTGTGTTACTGCCCGTTAAATATTTCAATTCAACACAAACGAATCAATAAGAGGCAATAATTGCCACAGATGCTAACATTTTTGCATGAAAAAAAGCTTATTCATTTTCGCACTTTTACTCATAACCATAGTTGTGAATGCCCAGACAGGCATTGATACCGCTGTCGACTTTACGGTTAAAGACCTGGAAGGCAACCTCCATCATCTGTATGATTACCTGGATGATGATAAATTGGTGGTCATTGACTTCTTTACGACCAATTGTGGCCCCTGTCAAAAATATGCTTCTGAGGTAAGTGCATCTTATGAGCATTTTGGTTGCAATGAGGGTAATGTGATTTATCTGGGAATAAACTGGGGAAGCGACAATGAACAGGTGGCGGTTTTTGATTCGCTATGGGGGGCAAACTATCCTACCGTGAGCGGATTACAGGGAGGAGGCAATGGTGTAGTGGAATTGTACGGGGTGATGAGCTACCCAAGCGTAATTCTAATTGCTCCCGACCGCAGTATACTGCATAATTACATTTGGCCTCCACAGCAGGATACCATTAACATACGGGTGAATGCTGCCGGTGGAATACCCATGTCCTGTGCGGTAACATCTTCCCCGGCGTTGTGGCCCGACAGTGATTTTAAAATAATAGGTAATGATGCAAACGGGGTAATTTTCAATATAAATAAACCCGGAAATCAACAACTGAATATCTATGCTGCCAATGGCCGGCTCGTCAGACAACAGCATATAAAGAAATCAATAAATAAAATTCTTCTTAAAGCAGGTTTTTATATTGCTGTTTTACAACAGGGTAAAGCGCAGCGTAAAGTAATTAAGTTTATGGTGAACTGATGTTAATGTAATCAGTATTTAATACCATGGTTCCATCAGCATTTTTACCATCGGTAAGCAGTAGCTGTAATTTCCCTATAACCTGATTGTCGGCATTAAAAACTATAAAATGGAGTAGGGTTTGCCGGTAAATGGTGCCTGCCCCAAAAATATGGTCCAATAAAAATGTAGCTACCCCATCATCATCCGTATGGGTTGAATGCAATGCTTCCGACGGGCGGTAAACGCTACTTTCACTTAAAGATGCATCAAACATATATACCGAAATTGCTGGTACCGGGTATCCTTTGCTGTCATTTATGATTACCCTAACGCGGGCTTCATCATCCTTTTTACATTGACTTAACATCAACAATCCGATAATTAAAAATAGCACGTGTAAAAATCTCGTCATCGATTTTGCCTTAGTTCTACATCCCGAAAACCTGCCAAAATTAAACAATTATGAGAATTATCATAATATTTGCATCTTAGAAATATGTTTTTGGCATATTTACTGCTTAACAGAACATGCCCCGGTCGTTGCCGGGGTTTATGCGCTGTAAAACCATGAACACTGACATTATGCATGATCAATTGCATCTCACCTATACCGGCGATGATAGTGAAGGTTATATTCGTAAACGATCAGGTCGTGGTTTTGCTTACTTTGATCAGCAGGGGAATAAGGTCACTGAAAAGGAAGAGTTAAACCGGATAAAAAGTCTGGTCATTCCACCCATGTGGAGCAAGGTTTGGATAAGCAAAAACCCCAACGGGCATATTCAGGCTACAGGGAGGGATGCGCGTAATCGAAAGCAATATTTGTATCATACCGAATGGACTGCACATCAACAACAAAATAAATTCAGCCGGTTGATAGAATTTGGATATGCCCTGCCCCATATTCGAAGGGAGATAGAAGGGTTATTGCGTAAAAGGGGTTGGCCGCGCGAAAAAGTGCTTGCCCTGATTGTAGCCATTCTGGATGAAACCTTTGTGCGTATAGGTAACTGGTATTATTATGAAACCAATGGGACCCATGGCTTTACTACCCTCAGACGTAAGAACCTGGAAATTAATGGAAAAAATATCACTTTCAGATACAAAGCCAAGAGCAATAAGGTGAGAGAAGTAAAAATCAGGAATACCCGACTCAACAGACTTATTAAACAATGTTCAGAACTTAGGGGATATGAAATTTTTCGGTACATAGATGAACAGGGAAATACAGTGCCGGTTGATTCGAGTGATGTAAATGCTTTTCTGAGGGAAATTTCAGGTGAAGCCTTTACCAGTAAAAATTTCAGAACCTGGGGAGGAACGGTGCTTGCTGTAAAAGTGTTTCCTGAAGCCTGGGAGAAATCACAACAGAACAAGCGGTTAAAGTTAAGCAGAGCTATTGTTAAATCGGTAGCAGAACAGTTGGGAAACACCATGAGCATTTGTGAAAAATATTACATCCATCCAACTGTGCTTCAGATACTCAGCCATAACTTTGATCCTCAATCCTATTCCTGCGACCACTATCCGGAAGGTTTGAGCGGTCATGAAAAAATGGCTCTGGCCATAATGGAATCAGCAAAAAAAAATTAACAGGCAGTAATTAAAAAATGTACTATTTTAACACAGGTAGAGGAAAATTTTCCCCGTGTATCTCTAAATCTGGTTTTCTGAAATTATCCCGAACCATTCTATGTAGTTGAATCTAAATTTATTAACTTTAAGCTGCTGTTTATCAATAATATGGTATAGTTATTTGATGCAGATAATAAATACTTAAATTCTTGAATTATGCCAAGAGCCATATGGAAGGGAGGAATCAGTTTTGGGCTGGTTTATATCCCTGTTAAATTATATTCAGGTTCTGTTTTTCACGATGTCGACTTTGATATGATACGCAAGGGCGATCAATGTCCCATTAAATATATGCGGATTTGTGAAAAAGACGGGAAAGAAGTACCCTGGAAAAATATTATGAAAGGCGTTAAAATTGATGATTACTATATTACCCTTTCGGAAGAGGACTTTGAAAAAGCACGGAGCGGTAAAAGTGAGAGCATTGATATTGAAGATTTTGTAAAAACGGAAGAGATAAATCCCCGCTACTTCGAAAAGCCCTACCTGCTTGAGCCGGAAAAAGGTGCCGGAAAGACATATAATTTGCTCCGGACGGCCATATACAACACAAAAATGGCTGGTATATCGAGGTTTGTTTTGAGAAACAGGGAACATCTGGCTTTGCTTATGGCAGATGAAAAAGTAATGTATCTGGCCCAGATGCGTTTTGATGATGAATTGAGGAAACCGGATGATCTTAAAATTCCCAAAACCGAGCCTACCAAAGCAGAGCTTAAAATGGCCGAGCAGTTGATTAAAGAAATGTCAAAGCCATTTGATCCCCAAAGATACAAAGATACTTACGAACAGAATCTCAAAAAATTAATAGAAGCCAAGGCTAAGAATCAGGAAATTGAAGCACCCGAAGATGTGGAAGAACCAGCCGGCCTTGAAGACCTGATGGCTCAGTTGAAGAAAAGCCTTGAAGCTGTTAGCAATTAAATTGTATTGTTATGGGTAGCCTTGACACATATAACGAAAAGAGAAACTTCGACGATACCCCGGAGCCGCGGGGTGAGGAAGCCAACATTGGTGCTGAGCGCAACCGTTTTGTTATTCAGCACCATTTGGCTACCCGTGATCATTATGATTTTCGGATTCAGGTTGAAGATGTACTGGTGAGTTGGGCCATTCCTAAAGAACCGGTGATGGATCCTTCAGTAAAACGCCTGGCCATAAAAGTGGAAGATCATCCGTTGAGTTATATCCATTTCGAAGGAAATATCCCCAGGGGAAATTATGGGGCAGGAACGGTGATGGTTTGGGAAGTGGGTTTTTATTATCTGGAAGACGGTAGCTTCCCTGCTCCTGAAACAATTGAAAAAATGCTTCGCAAGGGACATTTGGCCATTAACCTGAATGGATCAAAGCTAAGAGGATTGTTTCATCTTGTTAAAATTAAGAAAAGCGATAAAAACGAATGGCTTTTTATGAAGGCAGAAGAACCCGCTAAACAGGTAAGCTATCATGAACGCAGTGCCCTTACCGGCAGAACTATGGAGGAGATAAAAGCCAATGGCGCTTTGCTTAAAAGCAATAACGGAAAAAATACACTCCAGCCCGAAACGGCTCCTGAATCCTTTGCCAGAAGCAGTTCTTTCCCCGGATTTATACACCCTATGCTGGCTACTGCCGTGAAGGAACCTTTTGACAAAGACAACTGGATATATGAACACAAACTGGATGGATACAGGATTGTGGCCACACGTTTTGGGGATGAGGTAAATTTGTATTCCCGGAATGGAAATTTGTACAATGAGAAGTATCCGGCCATAGCCAAAGCACTAAATAATTTCAGGGCTGACTTTGTGATTGATGGCGAGGTGTGCTATATGGACAACAATGACCGTCCTGATTTTCAAAAGTTACAGCATGACTATGACAATCAAAAGGCATTGCATTATTACGTATTTGACCTGCTATGGTTAAACAATTATAGTCTGAATGAAGTCCCGCTTATTCTGCGCAAATCATTGTTAAAGGAATTGCTGAAAGCGCCCCCCGAAAACATCCATTATCTTACCCATGTGGAAACTCAGGGTATTGCCCTGTTTGAAGAGGTGAAGAAGAAGCAGCTTGAAGGCATCATAGCCAAACGCAAGCAAAGCATCTATTACCCGGGAACACGTTCTAAAGATTGGCTAAAGATAAAAACTTCCCTTCGGCAGGAAATGCTTATTTGCGGATATCTGCCTTCTGATAAAGCAGGTATGCTTTTTAGCTCCCTGTTGTGTGCCCAGTATGATGAGGGTGTTTTGATGTATACCGGCAAGGTGGGAACGGGGTTCAGCGACGAGCTTCAGCGAAAGCTAATGAAGCTGATGCAGCCGCTCGAAGTAAAACATGCGCCGGTTGTAAATCCACCCAGAGATAAAAATATTCATTGGATAGAGCCGGTGCTGGTGGCCGAAGTGCATTTTACCGAATGGACCAAATCTGGCGTAATGCGTCATCCGGCCTTTATCGGTTTGCGACAGGATAAGCCAGCCCCAACCATTACACGAGAACAACCCCAACCCGTTTCAACCATGCCTACAAAAGCTACTCTGACCCATCCCGATAAGTTATTCTTCCCTAAGGAGAAGATTACCAAACGCGATGTGTTTGACTATTATCAAACCATTGCTCCACTTATTCTGCCTTATCTCGAAAATCGCCCGCAATCGCTGTTTCGCACACCCGATGGAGTAAATGACAAAGGCTTTTTTCAAAAGGATATGAAAGATATGGCACCCGAATGGGCTGAAACCCTCGAAATAAAAAATAGTGATGGCGAAACAACCAACTATTTGCTATGCCAAAACATCGATACATTGCTGTGGATGGTGAATCTGGGCTGTATTGAAATCAATCCCTGGAACAGCTCTATTCCCCATCTTGACAATCCCGATTATCTGGTTATTGACCTTGACCCGGTGGATGTAGATTTTAAAAAACTGGTGGATGTGGCTCTTGAGTTTCGCAAAACCTTTGATGATCTGAGTATGTCATCTTTCGTGAAAACGAGTGGTGGCCGTGGATTACACATTTATGTTCCGGTAAAACCGGAATACAATTATGACCAGATACAACAGGTAGTTAAAAATATAGAGCAGCATGTACATCAAAAGCAAAAGAAGATAACCAGTTTTGAACGTTCACCATCTAAAAGGAAAGGCAAAATTTATCTTGATTACCTTCAAAACGGGAAAGGCAAAACCATGGCTTCCGTTTACAGTCTGCGTCCGCGGGAAGGAGCGGGAATTTCCACTCCCCTGTACTGGGATGAAGTCAATCATGATCTTGATCCTAAGCAGTTTAATTTTCGTACCATTCGCGATCGCCTGAAAGAAAAAGGTGATTTGTGGAGTAAATTCTTTGACAGCAGGGCAGACCTTAAAGCACTCATACAGTCATCGTCATCCAAAACGTGATAAAATTATACTGCTCCCCGACATATTAAAACCCGGTTTACCGTGGCTCATAATTTCTCTCTTTACTCATGCTTCACCCTCTCCTTGAGGTAAGGGCAGGGTGAAGTGCTCAAGGGAGATAAATCCTGCTTTTTTGGTATATTCAGAACTCCTTACCCC
>DHSR01000025.1 GCA_002410555.1 Bacteroidales bacterium UBA5281
GATTTTCTGCTTAAGAGATTTCCACCCTTGCTCGCTCGCAACCAACTGGTATTTGCCTTTTTCTCCCTTTACGTACGTGGGAAAGAAACGATGTGCTTGCTTATCCTCGTTTAGCAGCCTCATATGCCGTTTCTGTTCGTCAGTACCGGATTTTGCAGTCTCGTTGCCTTCAGTGTTTGCCTCACGACAAACCACACTTCGACAAGCTCAGTGCATCGCCTTAGGACTTGCTAATAGTTGCTCACTGAATTTATGATTTTTTATTGGTGTTCGCGATTGCTTCGCAATTCAGGACGTTACTCCTGCGTATAAGGGACTTGCACCCTCTGGAAAAATTCACCCCTCTTCTGCTCTATGAAAGTTTATTTGTATTTTTAACCTTTTTCTAAAGCTTACGACGGGTGTGTGCTGAAACGTTGAGTTGCATAAAAAAAGACACTATAAATGAGTAACATACTGATAACTGGAGCAACAGGAAATATTGGATTTGAGGTGATTCGATTTTTAACAAAGATTGATTCGTCAAATAAGATTGTTGCAGGTGTGAGAAATATTGAGAAAGCGAAAAATATTTTTAAAAACTATCCCGACTTAAAATTCACACATTTTGATTTCGAGGATTTTGATACGTTTGATAAAGCCTTGAACGGAATCGACAAGGTGTTTTTATTGCGACCACCTCACATTTCAGACATTGGTAAATATTTTAAACCCTTAATTTTAAAAATTAAGGAGAAAAATATAACTAAAATTGTTTTTCTATCAGTTCAGGGAGCAGAGAAAAGCAAAGTGATTCCTCACAGCAAAATTGAACGATTAATAATTGAATACGGTTTGGATTTCATTTTTCTTCGACCAAGCTATTTTATGCAAAACCTGACCACTACTTTGAATGCGGATATACAAACGAAACGTGTGATTATTTTACCAGCGGGAAAAGCAAAATTCAACTGGATTGATATAGAAAATATTGGAGAGGTTGGTGCAATCCTGCTACACAGATTTAGTGAATATAAAAATCAGGCGATAGAAATAACCGGATTGGAAAATGAAAACTTTGAGAAAGTAACGGAATTGATTAACAATTCAATTGGCAGTCCGATTGAATATAAAAATGTTAATCCTTTCAGATTTTACAGGATTAAAAAGCGGGAAGGAGTGGTAAAAGGAATGATTATCGTAATGATTCTACTTCACTTTCTCCCCCGATTTCAGAAAGAACCAAAGATTTCAGATTTTTACGAACAATTAACAGGTAAAAAACCGACTAATTTAAAAAATTTATTGAACGAGAAAAGAAACAATTTGAGAAACAAGAGTTTACGCAACCCAGTCGAGTAAACGGCCCCACCGGCAATCCCGAAGGTTCGGGACGCGGTACGCCGCTCACATTCCCTGAATGAGCCATCCCGTTATCTGTACCGGCTCGTACGGGGCAACTACTATGACCTCTGCTGACTTCTCATGTTGGCCAGCCCATGGTTTATGAGACCTCCCCTGTTAAGAGCTGTTTATTAGGGTATTGCTTATTTTAAAGGTGCTAATAAGATCGCTTCGCTAAGTTCCTTCCTCCAATCGCTGCGACATACTATAAAACGATGTTTGTATTAATGATGTGTTTGCTTATCCTCGTTTAGCAGCCTCATATGCCGTTTCTGTTCGTCAGTACCGGATTTTGCTGTCTCGTTGCCTTCAGTGTTCACCTCACTACAAACCACCTTACGACTTGCTAATAGTTGCTCACTGAATTTATGATTTTTTTATTGGTGTTCGTGATTGCTTCGCAATGTTGAGCGTAACCTCAGCGTATAAGGGACCTGCACCCTCTGGAAAATTATTTACACTTGTTGATACAGCTAAAAGAAAAGTTTGTATTTTTAAACTTTTTTCAGAGCGTACAACAAGTGTGCGCTGCAGCTCATGCAGGGCACACACAAAAGCTCATATGCAATAGCGGTGGCAGTGGTTTGCGCCTTTTCCCGACGATTCCTTGTCGGTCTTGCCGACCGAAAACGAAACACCCCGAAACTTCTGCTGCACCTTGCCTCAACCATTATGCAGCATTTAAACTAAGATGATAAATAAATTACTACTACTATTATTAATAATATTGTTTGCCCATTTGCATGCATCGTCTCAGATGATATTTAAAATTGATTCCTTGTCTAAAAAAGATAAAATAGAGTTGAGAAATTATTTCAAAGGCCGTTTAATTAGTTCAATGAAAAGTAATCGCGATAAGACAATTGAAATCGATCTTGAGTCTTCAGATTCTTTAGTAATAGAAAAAATGAATTTTATCCCAATAGCATTGCTTAATGTAAATCACATCACCTGCAGTGAAATCAATTTTGAGCTACCACATTTATATGAATACATTGCAACAGATACGTTGTATAAATACGTCTCAAAAAAAAGAGCATTTTCAAATAAGAGAATCGGGGAAAATTTCGAATATTTCCCTGATAACTCCAGGATGCTTGACTTTTTACCCCAAAGTATTGAAGTTGTAATTAACGGAACTTGTTATCGTGGGAATCTGATCAGAAAGCATAGTATTGAATTTCTGAATGCAGATGGTAGAAACTTCTCAATGGACTTAATTAGAATTGGGATTGAAGCAATATATGTTGTTCAATTTAGAGAAGACCAAAAAGAATAAGACAGACCCGATCAAGGTCTAGGCGATCAATACAAATGAATTATGTTTAACCTTTAAACGTATTTATTAAACATTTATCAAGAATTTCAAGTAACTGGCTTGCAATTATCCTGGATGGTTGTGCATTTAAAAATAAAAAACCCTTTGAATGCTCAAAGAGTTTTTAAACTAAGCTCGTTAATATTAAATCTGAATTATTTGGGCAAAACTACGCCATCAATAACATGAACAACGCCATTACTTGCTTTCAAATCAGCAGCAATCACGAAAGCTGAATTTCCGTTTTCGTCAGTCAGTTTAACCTTATCATTTTCGAGGAGGCCGTTAACATTCCACCACTTACAGTTTTTAAAACTGCGGAGCCTTTACCATTTTTTATGGCTGCCAATACACCAGCTGCATCAATGTTACCACTTACTACGTGATATGTAAGAATTTTGGACAATTGGGCTTTGTTTTCAGGTTTTAGCAATGTTTCAACAGTACCTTCAGGCAGCCTGTCAAAAGCATCGTTGGTAGGAGCAAATACAGTAAAAGGCCCTGTACCTTTAAGCGTTGCTACTAAATCTGCTGCTTTAACTGCAGCTACAAGGGTTGTATGATCAGCAGATCCTATCGCAATATCAACAACGTCCTTTTTTTGGCTGAAAGCACTCATTGAAGTAGTAACAGCGATCAGGATTACAAATAGTTTTTTCATGATTTTTAAAATTAATTGTTTAACTTTTTTTGTTAATCATTAAACATCATATATCTATTTATGTTCATTTGCTAAAAGAACCTCGTGCAAAAAACATCACTACCTGATAAAACAATGACAAAAACGTCACTTGTTTGTGGTTTCCTGATATAAAATTAAATAGACATATGATTCTACATATTCTCGGTCAATCTCTTTACCACGCGCATTTCGCTAAAAAACTCCCTTAGAAATACCCTGAACACGGTATATGAAGGTACGGCAAGTATCATCCCTACAACACCAAACACGCTACCGCCCATGATGATTACAAGAAAAATTTCAATGGGATGTGCTCGTACGCTGGTGGAGTATATGATGGGTTGAAGCAAAATGTTATCGATTAGATTCGATACTGCAAAAACGCCGGCAATGGTCAGACTAATGGGCAGAATATCGCCATATACTCCAAGCGACAAGCTGCCGATAATTCCAATCAGAATGCCGATTGAACCACCGATGATGGGGCCCAGGTAAGGGATAATATTAAAGAGACCTCCGATAAATCCGATCAGCAGTGCATTTTCAACACCAAACAAGGAGAGGCCTATGGTAAGAAGTGTGATCATGGAGGTAACTTCAATGCTTATACCCACAAAATAGCGGGTAAGCAGGTGTTTAACTTCCCTCAAGACACGTGTGGCGGAAGGGATATATTTTTCGGGAACAAGCAGTATAAAACCATCGAAAAACAACCGATCGTCTTTTAAAAAGAAAAAGCTGATAAAAAGGATGGAGAAAAGACCCATAAACATGGAACCCATAAATGAAACTATCTGATTGATGGCAATGGCGAAGGTGTTCATGCTCAATATCGATTTCAGTCTTAACACCAATATATCGCTGATGCCCTGCCCCGGATCAAGATAACCGGTTTCATGCAAAAACTGATTAATTTTACCCATGGGGAACTCCAGCATGTTTGAAAGGGAAGTCGTGTCAATCTGTGCAATGGCTTTGGCCTGTTGTGCCACCAGAGGAATAAGTAACATCACAAAAGCCAGAAACAGACTTAACATGATCAGCAATGTAAGCAGGGCACTGAGTGCATGAGGAACGCGGAAACGTCGCAACCGCAGACTGTCAAACATATGAACCAGTGGTCGCCCAACTACAGAAATAACTGCTGCTGCAAGAATGTAAAAAACAATATTGGAGAAATACCATAAAAACAACAGTAACAACAATATACCGGCAGTAGTAAGTATGGTTTTAAGGGTTTTATTCATCAGTTGGAAATTTGACACTAAAATACACTGGATTTAGCAATTATCAGTAGGAAAAGCACTTTCCCACGCATTAATCATTCACAATATTTTGTTATCAACTTTTAAATTTCTGATTATCAGCGATTTGTACAATTTCTTTTAAACTCATCAAGTCGCTGTCAATCAATCCTTTGTATCTTTCGTATCTGCCTCCGGCAGGTTTACGTATGACAGGAGATTAACGGATTATTACATTCACCGGCATTCATCAATTGCTGATTTTATAATTGAGGGTTAGACGAAACATGAAATTTTTTGAAATGGTGGCATTACTATATGCACCTGCCTTGTAAAAAACACCACAGCCTATACCGGAGAGAGGAGAACTCAGAATATTATCAATCAATAATCCGGCTTCGGTATAGCCTTTTTCCATGGTCTTAAATAATGATAAATAATGTAAATCCGGACGTTCCAGCCCGCCTATACCAAAATTAAATACCACCGAAGGTTCAGGTTGGAAATTCGGATTTTGATATAAGATTTTACCGAAGCTGTGGGTGATGAAAATACCCACGAAGCGATCATTCAGGAATTCACCGGCCATCATGGTGGTAAAGCTACCTGGGGCGTACAATGAAAATCCACTTCCTGCACTCCCATACCCATTAATCATTTCACTTTGTGGAGCGGCTTTGTCCATCCATGAGGCCCTCAGCCAAAGTGTGGTTTTACCAAAAAATCGGTAGTTAATGGAGTATTTAGTCTTAAAATCCATGCGATGATACGTAAAATCACCGTTCAAAAAATCTTTCCTGCTAAAGGTATATTGTAACCAGCTTTCCGGATTTGGCTTCCGGGCCTGAATGCGGTCATACTGGTCGCTGATAAATTTTTCGCCGGGGGCAAACCTCAATCCGGCTACCAATTTACCGAAGGTATGCTTTTGTGATAAAACCACTAAGTTTTGGGTGCTTGTATGTTGAAACCCATAAGGATATAGTGCTTTTTTAACCGCTTGTTCGATGCCAAGATGAAAATCAACGTGAGGAATGGGAATAAACGACCAGGTGAAGCGTGTAGATTGAACCCTGTCCATCATTTCAATATAAAAATTCCGGAACTCCCATGAATTGAGCGCGGATTTTGCATCGCCTAAGAACTCCGTTTGTGCCGTTTCGGCAAGATCATCTGAATAGCTCAAACCAATGCGTGAATGGGCTAACTTTCTGAGGCGTACCCCCATGTCAGCGCCCCATTTTAACTTTTCATCCCTGAATCCATAGCCAAGATAACCTCCCGTTTTAAACACCTGAGAAAAGCGATCGCTCGTATGCATACCTATTCCCAGATAAATGCCTTCGTATTTATTGTATCTAAAAAGGCGGTTGAGGTCCAGTTCGATCATCCCAATGGGTAATCTTCCTGAACTTAAGGCAGACATTCCGCGGCCCATGCGGTCGAAATGATGGGCCTGGCCCAGGCTGTCGATGATGCGGTAGGTATTCAAATCCTTCCGGCTAAGGCTATCGGTGCGGTATTGATTCCAGTATTCCTCAGTCCGGTAGGCTGCATCAGGCAAAACCCTGGTAACGACATCGGAGGGCCAGTTACGTTTGGTATCCTCATTTAAACGTATATTTTGCCGGTAACTTTTTCCCATTCCTACCAGGCGTGCTTTGCCAAGGTCGATATTGTTGATGGTGATTTCTGTGTTGAGCTGAACCGGAAACCATTGCCCGTTTTCCAGGCGCTGATACATCTGCTGAATATTCACCAGCAATGTTTCATCTTGCCGGGCAGGCTCGGCAATAACATTACTAATGGCCCAACCCTGATTGCTGATGTATAACAGCCCGCGCAGTCCGTCAAAATTCTTACCGGGACGCGGTTTGTATGAAATAACGAAAGTACTATCCCCGGCCTGTTCGCCTGAAAGCGTATCTCTGAGTGCGAAGAAATAATATTTTTCTGTACCACGGCTTACCGGATTCACATATTGATTTCCCGCAATATCTATGGTTTCATCGTAAAAAGAGGTGGATTGAAGTTGTGAAATAAGAAAAGCGAATAAAGGATCTTTAAATCCTGATATCCGGGTGGCAATTATGCTATCATGCGGATGACCCGGGTAACGGTAATGATGAATTGCCACAGACTCCATCAAGAAAAGGTGCTGGTTATCAATCACATTCATTAATTTTGCTGTACTTTCTTCCAGGCTGTCAGTTCGGGTTAATGAATCAGCCACCAGCGTAAATGCCATCTTATCATAGGAAGTAAACGCGTACGCAGGAATATAAAACGGATCGTTGTCCTTTCGATGCTTTACCACCTGTCTGATTATACGGTGAGCTGGATTTTCTCCTGCTACAATGGTTACTTCGGGCAGTTCAATTTCACGTTTTACAAGCTTCAGGTTCAACCAATTACTCTTCACCTCAACAGATAAAGGCTCATAACCCACATAACTCAACGACAGTGTCCGGATTGCCTCAGCACTGCTCAATTTAAAGCGTCCGTCAATGTCAGTCATTCCACCTGACTTTCCCTGATTGATAACAATGTTTACAAAAGGCAAAACCTCCCCCGATGCAGAGTCACTCACTTTTCCGGAAACAGTATAGGGCTGGGCCACTAATGATGGAATATAAAAAAGAATAAAGATGAGTGATAGTAAAAGACGGGACATAGTACACTTTTGGAGTATTCCCTGCGAAATTAAACTATAAAATCATATGTACTTAACATTTCTTTGTTATAGAGCAATCTGCGAGGAACGCTAAAGGGATAAGAGGGCGGAGAGAACAAGCCCTGACAATTTTTGATCCAATAAGGACTGCAAGTGAAATAGGGAGACCTGTTTGGAACAGGCAGGCTTCAAATCCAGGGAGGAGGAACGACGATTCGGGAAACGAATTAACGATTCAGCTTCGGGTTATTCAGATGCCGGGTTGCATCGCGGGAGGTTTTCTTTTGCAGGTTATTCAGAAACGCTTCGGTTAGGTCTATGCCGGTTTGATTGGCCAGACAGATCAATACAAACAACACATCAGCCATTTCATCGGCCAGGTTAGCATTTTTGTCTGATTCTTTTTCACTTTGTTCACCGTAGCGACGGGCCATAATCCGGGCAACTTCTCCCACCTCTTCCATAAGTATGGCGGTATTGGTCAGCTCATTAAAATAACGAACGCCTTTTTCTTTGATCCAGGCATCAGCCATTTGCTGGGCATCGGCAAGGGTAATGTTCCTGTGCATCATTCTTTTACCTCGAGTTTAAACCCTGATCCATGAATATTTTGAATGCTCACGGCAGGTTCTTCTTTCAAATATTTACGCAGCCGGGCAATAAACACATCCATGCTTCGGCCTATGAAATAATCGGCTCCACCCCAGATTTCCAGCAATGCCTGGTCGCGTGGTAAGAGGTTGTTTTTATGGAGACAAAGTAAACGCAATAATGCAGCCTCTTTCGGAGTGAGTTGATGTTCTTTATTGTTGGTAAACAACAGCAGATTTCCAGAATCAAAGCGGGCATTTCCAAGAAAATAGATTTCTCCCTTTCCATCCGGCTTCAAATTCATACATCTTTTGAGTATGGCCTGAATTCTTAAGTTCAGCTCCTCGCTGCTGAAAGGTTTGGTAATATAATCATCGCATCCTGTGCGGAATCCACTAATCCGGTCATCATCCCTGTTGCGGGCAGTAAGAAAAATAAGCGGAATATTCTCGCTCAACTGTCTGATTTCAGTGGCAAGCGTAAATCCATCTTTGCGGGGCAGCATTACATCAAGTATACACAAATCAAAGGAATCATTCACATAGTGATTTTTACCTTCAATTCCATCACTGGCATGCACCACAGTGTGACCCTTTGATTCAAGAAATTCACAGAGCAATGAACTCAGATTGAGGTCATCTTCAACCAATAATATTTTTGCTTTCGGATTCATTGGCGATCACATTTAATGGTTTATCTGTGCCCATTGGCATACTTAATGTAAAAATGCTGCCCATACCGGGTTCACTCTTTACAGATATCGATCCGCCATGGGCTTCGGCAATACTTTTTACGTAAAACAATCCTAAACCGAAACCCTTTACATCGTGTTTGTCTCCTGTTGGTACACGATAAAGTTTGCGAAAAATATATTTTAAACTGGCATTGTCAATGCCAATGCCTTTGTCGTGTATTTCAACGATAAATAAGTGTTTAAGTTCATTACAGTGAGAAATTACCATTATTTCAGGATAAATCCGCGCATATTTAATGGCATTGTCCAGCAAATTATTGATCATATTGGTAAAGTGCAGTCGATCGGCTTCAATCCAGATTTTCCTCGCCAGAGGTTTATAGGTGATGAATCCGCCCTGATTCAAAATGGTGAGTTCAAAGTTACGGACACACTCCTTAATAAGCGCCTGAGCATCAAATCTGCTAAGAGATAATTTGTACTGCCCTTTTTCAAGCACCGCAATCTGAAGCACCTGATCCACCTGATCTTTCAATCTGAGATTTTCCTGATAAATAATATTTGCATACCGTTTAATACGCTGAGGTATTTGATTTTCAGAAGCATTGAGCATCATTTCTGCCGCCAGTGATATGGTTGAAAGGGGCGTTTTAAACTCATGGGTCATATTATTTACAAAATCATTTTTCATTTCGGACAATCGCTTTTGTCTGAATATCGCCAGTATAGTAAATGAGAATGCCGATATTACAATCACGATCAATAAAAGCGCAAGCAGTATCAATGGCAATATACGTCTCAAATGACTTTGCTGTTCAGCAGGAAACCAGATACCGAGCATTAGTTTTTCCTGGTCATACAAACAGGAAAGAGATATCCGGTGCGCGGAAGCAAGTATCTTAGCCTCATATGCTCCGGTATGCCCCAAATAAACACGTTCCTTTGAAACGTTAAAAATGCCCCAGTAATGAGTTCCCTTACCAAATTCAAGCTGTAACAGCGAATCAAGCTGCCGGGTATTGATGGCTGCCAGTATTGGTGCGGTTGAATGATTGCAATGATCACCACAGGAATCGGGAGAAAAGGGATAGGTCCGGCTGGCAAACAACCGATTGATCACACTTTGCATCTTTACCTCTATGCCTTTATAAAATTGCTCTTTTTCCTTATGTACTGCACTTTTTACCCAAACAAACTGAATGACAATAATGCCCGCCAGAGCTAAGGCAGTAATGGCAATCACCAGAATAATGGCAGGCTTTTTCATATTAGCAATTCATTACAAAATTAATTTATTATAAAGGTAAAAGTCAATTAAGAGAACAGAAGTGTAAAATTAGCAAATTTAATACGTCATCGATCTCTGATTTAGGATAAGTCTGATATACAACTACCAGATAAACCTCATTTAAAGTGGCAGAGTTGCCTGTATTCCACTTATCTTTGCACAAACCTCAGTTTATTTATGGAAACTTCAACACTTGAATACCTCGGCGATCTTCAGCTTAAGGCCACTCATGTAAAGTCAGGGCAATCGTTTGTTACAGATGCACCGGTTGATAACAAAGGAAAAGGTTCAGCTTTTTCACCCACCGATCTTATGGCCACCTCACTGGGCTTATGTATGATTACCATTATGGGCATAGCAGCCAATAATTCTGGTTTTTCAATAGATGGCACCAAAGCCAGGGTTACAAAAATAATGGCGGCTGATCCGCGCAGAGTTTGCGAAGTAATTGTAGAACTTGACTTTCCGGCCAATAATTATTCTGTTAAGGAAAAGCAGATTATCCGCCAATGTGCCAAAATTTGTCCCGTATCGCAAAGCCTGCATCCCGATCTTAAACAAACTGTAATTTTCAACTTTTAACCCTTATGGAATTTAACTTAACCCCGGAAACTCAGGGCCAGCAAACCCAGATTGTTTCGACAACCGACACCGCCATACATTTTGGTTCCGGCCTTATTGAAGTATTTGCCACTCCGGCCATGGTTGCACTCATGGAAAAAACAGCCCAGTTGAGTATTCAATCACAATTACCTGAGGGTTATATCAGTCTGGGAACTGAAATTAGCATATCACACATAAAGGCTACACTGGTGGGCACCATTGTGCGCTGTGAATCGGTTTTGAAATCAGCTGAAGGAAAAAAATTGCTTTTCAGCGTAAAGGTATATGATGAAAAAGACCTGATTGGCGAAGGCATACATCGAAGATATATTGTAAATGCTTTGGAATTTATGGACAAACTGGTCGGGGAAAGTGATGAGTAAGCAGCTAATTCGTAGATTCTTCTCATTCTTGGTTCCTGGTTTGTGTATCATGGTACAATGGCATTTCTTCAATTCATCGCTTTTTCCATCACAGGCAGGCAAGCCATTTGGGGCAGGAAGGGCTTTATTTTTCCATCGTGCGAAAAAATGGTTTGTCTCTGAAAACATAACCCTCCTGCCTGCGTTACTGAAACTGAAACTTTAGTCCACATAACCTCAAATTCCGAACCAATGCCTGAAAATTATGCCGCCCTTCACGCCTTTCTTGCCAAATGCCCAGCCAGTCTCGAACCAATTCTTGCAGGGGAGTTAGAAACTCTCGGAGCTTCTGACATCCAGCTTCTTCATCGTGCGGTTGCTTTTAAAGGAGATAAGCGTTTGCTGTATGCTGCCAATTATCAATGCCGTACTGCGCTAAGGATTTTGGTTCCCCTGGCTACATTTACGGTGGATAGTCAGCAGGATTTTTATGATGAGATTAAGCAGATCCGCTGGGAGGATTACTTTACTTCTACAGAAACCTTAGCCATCAATACTACCTTGTCCGGTTCCTTGTTTACCCATTCGCATTTTGTTTCCCAGCGCACTAAGGATGCTATTGCCGACCGCTTTCGCGAAAAGACCGGTGAGCGTCCTTCGGTGGATATCAGTGATCCTGATTTCCGTATAAACATTCATTTGTTCAACAATGAGGTAACGGTCTCCTTCGACTCTTCGGGTGATTCCCTTCACAAAAGGGGCTACCACATATCAAATGCCGAAGCACCACTCAGTGAAGTACTGGCGGCCGGCATGATATTGCTGAGCGGATGGATGGGGGACTCAAATTTTGTCGACCCAATGTGTGGATCAGGTACCCTGCTGATCGAAGCAGCTATGATTGGCATGAATCTGCCTGCCGGATACTTCCGAGAGAACTATGGCTTTATGAAATGGAAAGATTTCGATGCCAAACTGTGGGAAGAAGTTAAAGACGATGGATTGCAACAACAACGTAGTTTTTATCATCAAATTATTGGCTCCGATATTTCCGCCACCAATTTGCGTTCGGCAGCGGCCAATCTGAAACAGGCCGGGCTGCATAAAGATATCGAACTAAGAACTGGTCCTTTTCAGGAGTTTACGCCTCCAAAGCCTCCTGGTATTATGATTACCAATCCACCTTATGGCGAACGCATTCAGGTTGATGATATCATAGAGCTTTATCGTGACCTGGGCAATGCACTCAAACGAAATTTCGCAGGATATAAAGCCTGGGTCATCAGCGCTGACATGAGGGCTTTAAAAATGATAGGATTGCGACCGATGAAAAAAATCCCACTTTATAATGGGCCCCTGGAATGTCGTTATGCCGGCTATGATTTATACGAGGGCAGTAAAAAAGCCGCTAAACAAATTGAATAACGGAATCCCGAAATAACATAAATTTCTGCTGCCTCTGATCGAAATATGCACGATTCAACACTTTTTATCCATTATTCGGGCGAACCTGTCGCATTTTTTAATAAACTTGCAAATGCTTGCAAAAATCAGTTTGAATTTGCAATAGATTAATCTTTAACGGTTTATCAACAGCAATCCCAATATTTGAATCCTGCCGGCGACATATCAGCCTTTGAAACAAAAGAACATGCTTAACGAGAAAAAAATCACCACAGCACTCATTTCCGTTTTTCATAAAGAAGGACTTCCTCCCATCATTCATCTACTTCATCAGCTTGGCGTCCGGCTTTATTCAACCGGAGGCACAGAGCAATTCATTCGTTCGCTTGGTGTGGAGGTACAAACGGTGGAATCGCTCACCGATTATCCTTCCATTCTTGATGGACGCGTAAAGACCCTTCACCCAAAAGTATTTGGTGGCATACTGGCAAAACGGAATGATCAGACACACCAGTCGCAACTGAAGCAGTATAACATCCCCTACATTGATCTGGTGATTGTTGACCTGTATCCGTTTGAAGAAACACTGGCTACGGGAGCCTCTGAAAATGAAATTATTGAAAAAATAGATATTGGAGGTATTTCTCTGATTCGTGCCGCGGCAAAAAATTTTGAGCATGTACTGATTGTTCCCGCTTCAAAGCATTATCATGAACTTGCTGAAATACTCAACCGCAATGCCGGCACCACCTTTAGGTCTGAACGACAACGCTTTGCTGCATATGCCTTTGCGGAGTCATCACGTTATGATACTGCCATATTCAACTGGTATTCTTCCCGCTCAGGATATGATGAATTTCGCCTTGCCCGGTCTGGTGCCATTCCTTTACGCTATGGCGAAAATCCACACCAGTCAGGGGTTTTTTATGGGCAGCTGGATAAGCTGTTCACACAACTTCACGGCAAAGCGCTTTCCTACAATAACCTGCTTGATGTAGAAGCTGCAATGGCATTGATTGCTGATTTCCATGAAACCACTTTTGCCATCATTAAACACAACAACGCCTGTGGTCTCGCCTCACGCCCCAAACTTATTGATGCCTGGACAGCCGCTCTGGCCGGAGATCCCTTGTCTGCATTCGGAGGTGTACTCATCACCAACGCTAAAGTGGATGAAAACACGGCCAAAGAAATTAATAAGCTGTTTTTTGAAATTATACTTGCACCGGGATATGAAAAAAATACGATTGAAGTGCTTAGTACAAAGAAAAATAGAATAATTTTGCAGGTTAACTCTTTTGATTTTCAGGGCAAACAATTTCGAAGCCTGCTTAATGGCGTATTACAGCAGGATAAAGATACTGTAAGTGAAACACCCGATCAGCTCAGGGTGGTTACAAACACTGCTCCGGCTGATGCGGTGATAGAAGATTTGCTGTTTGCCAACAAAATTGTGAAACACAGTAAATCCAATGCCATAGTGCTTGCCCGGGAAAAACAATTACTGGGCAGTGGCATGGGCCAAACCTCACGGGTGGATGCATTGAAACAAGCCATTGCCAAGGCTGATCAGTTCGGTCTGAGTTTGAAAGATGGGGTGATGGCATCAGATGCCTTTTTTCCTTTTGCCGATTCGGTGCAAATGGCCCATAAAGCAGGAATTACTGCGGTAATTCAACCCGGAGGTTCGTTGCGTGATGCCGAATCAATAGATTACTGCAATGAAAATGAAATAAGTATGGTGTTTACTGGCATCAGACATTTTAAACACTAGAATACAATTAAATAAGTTAATTACACTAAGAAGCTAAGCTATACCTGATGGGACTTTTTTCATTCATGACCAAGGAGATCGCCATGGATCTCGGTACTGCCAATACCATTATTATCTTTAACGATAAGGTGGTGGTAGATGAACCTTCAATCATCGCCATAGAGCGCAATACCGGCAAAATTATTGCTGTGGGTAAGCGTGCCATGATGATGCATGGCAAAACCCATGAAAATATTAAGACCATCCGTCCATTGCGCGATGGCGTAATTGCCGATTTTCAATCGGCAGAATATATGATCAGGGAACTCATTAAGATGACCGGCCCTACCCGCAGTCTTTTTCCGCCTGCCCTTAAAATGGTTATCTGTATTCCTTCCGGCATCACTGAAGTAGAAGAAAGAGCCGTTAAAGATTCGGCCGAGCAAGCCGGAGCCAAAGAGGTGCGTCTGATACACGAGCCTATGGCCGCCGCCATTGGTATTGGAATTGATGTACTGGAACCCACCGGTAACATGATCATTGACATAGGTGGTGGAACCAGCGAAATTGCTGTAATTGCTCTGGGAGGAATTGTGAATAACAAATCCATACGCATCGGTGGAGATGATTTTAATGCCGACATTGAAGAATATATGCGTAAGCAACATAACATAAACATTGGGGAACGTACTGCTGAGGCGATTAAAATAAATGTAGGTGCTGCCATGACCGAAATTGATTCACCTCCTGATGATTATCCGGTACACGGCCGTGACATGCTCACCGGTATTCCCAAAGAGATTTATGTAAACTATTCGGAAATAGCACATTGCCTGGATAAATCTATTTCCAAGATTGAAGCTGCGGTGCTGAATGCATTGGAGATGACCCCGCCCGAACTTTCTGCTGACATCTACCGAACGGGTATTTATCTGGCTGGTGGAGGTTCCATGCTGCGTGGGCTGGACAAACGTATGCATCTGAAAACCAAATTACCGGTACATGTTGCAGAAGACCCACTGCGGGCGGTGGCACGCGGAACAGGCAT
Organism: Bacteroidales bacterium UBA5281; assembly: GCA_002410555.1. Taxonomy (GTDB): domain Bacteria; phylum Bacteroidota; class Bacteroidia; order Bacteroidales; family Lentimicrobiaceae; genus Lentimicrobium. The sequence goes on from DHSR01000025.1 coordinate 15,045, forward strand.
TGCGCTTAAGAATTTTAATAAATTCACTTTCCTCATCAAATAAGTGTTTTGTTGACTGCCTATGCGACATATTCTGGCATTTATCTGGAAGTACAACTTTTTCTTCCTCTTCCTTGTGCTGGAAGTGGCAGCACTTATTCTGATTGCCAATACAAGCTATTACCAGTCAGCAGTGCTTAACCGGATTACCTATGGTGTAAGCGGTAATATTTTGAATACCTGGTCGGGAATTACTTCCTATTTCAGGCTACGTGATGAGAACCTGCAACTGGCCGCAGACAATATCCGGCTGCGTCAGCAGCTCACCCGCAACCAATCCTCCACTGACACTTTGTCTGTTGCGGTTACGGATACTGCTACCGGAATACAATATCGCTATACGCTGGCTAAGGTAATCAGCAATTCTACCAACAGGCGTGACAATTACATCATGCTAAATAAGGGGCGCAAACATGGCATAAACCGGGATATGGCGGTAATTAATGCAGACGGAGTCGTGGGAACTGTAGTAAGCACATCAGATAACTTTAGCTGGGTAATGTCAGTACTCAATAAACATTCTAAGATCAGTGGCCGCATCAACCGGCTTAACCAGATGGGCACGGTAGTGTGGCAGGGAGGCAGTCCAATGATGGGGACCCTAACAGATTTGCCGGCCCACGTAAAGGTTAAAACTGGTGACACCATAACTACCAGTGGCTTTAGCCATATCTTCCCTGAAAATATCCCCATAGGTACCGTCAGACACATCGCACTGAATAAAGGAGATCATTTTTATACCATACAATTTAATTTTGCCGCTGATCTGAACAGCCTCGGAACGGTATATATTGTTAAAAACCTCTATCAGCACGAACAACAGGAACTCAGTAAACAGGTGATTGATGAAAAATAATTACGGTAACGATATCCTGCGTTTTATATTGCTGGTAGCCATTCAGGTGCTGGTTCTCAATCAGATTGATTTTGGCGGATATATAGATCCGGCCCTCTACCTGCTTTTCATCCTGCTATTGCCGTTTGAGGTGCCTGGCTGGCTGTTGTTAATTTCATCCTTTTTCCTTGGTTTTAGTGTAGATATATTCAGCCATTCAACCGGATTACATACAGCTGCCTCTGTGTTTGCTGCTTTTGTAAGACCGGGAGTGATAAATATGGTAGGCAAACCGGCTGAATATGAGGCCAGCCTTAAGCCGGGTATTGCCGATATGGGCTTCCGTTGGTTTTTTATCTATGCACTGCTCATCGTGCTTGCTCACCATTTCGTATTGTTCAGTCTTGAAGCTTTCAGGTTCGAAGAATTCTTATATGTATTGCTCAGAATATTGGCCAGCACTGCATTCACATTGGTATTTATCATTACTACTGAATACATTTTTATGCGAAAACGCCATTAAGCTTCGCCTCATTTGAACTCAATTCCTGACTTATGGTGGGTGAATAATTTGTTTTTATTACTTTTGGGAACTCAAAAAACAAACAACTATGAAAAAACTGATCCTGCCCCTGATGATATTGCTTGCTCTTGCTGCCTGTAAATCCACTGATAAAAATACCTTTAAGATTAAAGGTCAGATCGGTGGAGAGCAAGTGAATGAAGTATATCTGCAAAAAAACAATGACGGTAAATTTGAAATTATAGATACTGCGTTAGTTGACAATGGCCAATTTACCTTTACAGGAAAGATTGACTACCCCCAAATCTACTATATTGGCCTTGGCGACAATCGTTTTGTATCGTTTTTTGCAGAGCCTGCCGATATAAGCATCCGTTTTCATACCGACAGCGTTCAGTCGCCCCAGGTGAGTGGTTCAACATCTGATGTTACTTTTCGCGAATATCTTTCCCTGCTCGATAAGCAACGCACGGCAGAAATAGGATACTATTCGGCCTATAACGAAGCCGCGCGTTCCAAAGACACAATGCGCATGGATGAACTGGGTAAAGAGATAGAGGCATTTGAGCAACGACAGAAAGATGAAATCATTCAGTTTGCCAAAGATCATCCCGATTCATATGTCTCTCCTTATGTAATCATGCGCCACTCTTATATGATGGAACTTGATGAGTTAAAAGCTGCGCGAGCCTCTTTCGACAACAAAATTTCCAAAGGCTCCTTTACCCAGGATCTGGACAAACGCATTACCCTTTTGAGTAACGTACAGGTAGGTAAGCCTGCTCCCGATTTCACCATGAATGATACCGAAGGTAACCCGGTGTCTCTGTCGCAGTTTAAAGGTCAATTGGTGCTTGTTGATTTTTGGGCAGCCTGGTGTGGCCCCTGCCGTCGTGAAAACCCCAATGTAGTAGCGGCCTACAAACAATTTAAGGACCGTGGCTTTACAGTTCTGGGGGTTTCTCTCGACAAGGAGAAAGACGCCTGGCTGAAAGCCATCAGCGATGATAACCTCACCTGGACACATGTTTCTGACCTGCAGTATTGGAACAACAGTGCTGCCAAACTTTATGGGGTAATGAGCATTCCTTCAAATGTGCTGATTGATAAAGATGGAATCATCATTGCGAAAAATCTTACGGGAGAAAAGCTTATAAATAAGCTTTCGGAGGTTCTGGCACCGGTATAAAGCACTGTGCGGCTTAACCTGATAAAATAAAATGGGGCATTTGGTGGATTAATTGAAATAATTACTAAATTTGCACCCTCTAATAAAGGGAAAAAGCAATCAAAACAAAATCAAAAACATGTACGCAATCGTAGAAATCGCCGGCCAGCAACACAAAGTGGTTAAAGACCAGGTGATCTTCGTGCATCGTCTTGAGGGTGAAGAAGGCGCCACCATTGAGTTGAACAACGTTATGTTGATCGACAATGATGGAGACGTTACCCTGGGGATGCCGACGGTTACCGGCGCTGTAGTTTCGGCTAAAATCCTGTCGCATTTGCGGGGCGACAAGGTAATCGTCTTCAAAAAGAAGCGCAGAAAAGGGTATCAGAAATCAAGCGGCCACAGGCAGTATCTTACCCGGCTTCAAATTGCTGACATCACCGCCTAAGCGGGCTGAACGCAAAATTATTGTTTCACCGACAAAAACGAAAAAGAAATGGCTCACAAAAAAGGTGCCGGTAGTTCGAGTAACGGTAGAGAATCGCACAGCAAACGACTTGGCGTAAAGATATATGGTGGACAGGCTGCACAAGCCGGCAACATTATTATTCGCCAGCGTGGTACAGTACACAATCCCGGACTGAATGTAGGTATGGGAAAAGACCACACCCTGTTTGCCCTCACAGATGGTATTGTTGAATTCCGCCGCCGGAAAAACAACAAATCCTATGTATCGGTTATGCCCCTTGAAGTAGAAACTGAATAATTCATTCACTTCCGGCAAAGTAAAAAAAACTAAGCTCCTGCTCCACGGCAGGAGCTTTTTTTGATTTATCATTACAACACAAAAGCCGCTATGAGAGAAAGAACTAAGCTTGCAATTAAAACAATTTTCATGAAAAACAGGGAAGATGCAGAAGATTTTAACTTTCTGACAGTTACGTAATTGACTGCAGCAGCCACTTCCGGTCCAAAAACTTCAAAAGCCTCCTTCTTGAATGATTTTTCGTCATCATTGCCGTGCTGCTTTATAAAAGAGGAGATTCTTTCTTTTGTTTCATTGTAAAGTTGATCTTCTTTTGGAAGTATTTCAGCCAACTGAAACAAGGGATCAAGATAAAATTTTAAATAAGTCAAGTTTCTCATAGATTTTTTATTTTTTTGTCCGACCGAAGTCAGCATTTACTTAGAATTTCATTTATATTGTTGATAATCAGCAAAAGGTTGCATCCGCTTGTAGATTGAACGGTGCCGCAATATTATGAATGTATGTATGAGTCCAGTCTAAAAAGGTATAAATAAAAAATGCCATTAAAACACGAAGTTACCAGCTGCACAGGGCTCTGTATATCTGTGATTAAAACTTGGTGAGGCTTTGTTGCTTTGTGCCTTAGTGGCAAAAAGGAGTTTTTTTTACTAAGCTCATGTATGAATTTTGAAAAATAGTTTGAACCTCATATGTTGTTTGAGAAAAATACTCATGCTATTGTTTCATCACGCTTTCCACACCAATTACCTGCCCATCATCATTAGTAATTCGCAACAGATACAATCCACTGCGAAGACTACTCAAATCAATTTTAATATTATCCTGAAATGAGGCTTGCTCTAACTGCCTTCCTTCCGAACTATATATTTCCAGGTAATATTGAGATGCAACCGCTTTCTGAGGTTCGATATTCAAGGTGGAATTGAACGGATTGGGATAAATTTTCAGGCCTTGCCGGGGGTTCGCTCCGGTTGCAGTAGGTAACACAACGATAATATCTTCATAAATCATATCCGTCAGCGCGTTCAACTCAAGGTTTTTTGCCTGTATTATGCAGGGAAACGCACCTGTTTGCGTAGGGGTTCCGGAGAGCAATCCGGTTGAAGTATCAAAATTAAAACCTTCGGGGATGCCTTCTCCAATCAATTCCATTAAAACGGCATCACCAGTATCAACCAATACCTGAAACTCGTAATAAGTATTCAAATATGCCGTATCAAATGTGCTTTGAATGATTTGCGGATAAAAAGTATCATAATAACATTTGTTAAACATTGAATCCATATATATGGTATTCCCGTTTTGATTGCAGCAAAGCATACTAATGGTCCCACCCGCCCCCATTATGGTTCCAAAGCCACTATGTAAAATTCCAAAATTACTGCCTATACCTTCAATCCAGATTTCATCAGGATCATACGAATTCCTTGCAGACGACAATGTACTAAACAGGAAAAACCTCTTTTTCATTTCTCCATTTATATTCACCTGATCAATGCTACCACATACAAGCGGGTATATGTCGTGGTTAAAATAAAGGTTTTCAACATGTACAGTATCTCCTATTTCCAGGCTAAAGTCATAAATTAAACCTTCATCCGCGTTCCATCCAAAGAACACCTGTTTGGTGAGGGTATCTTCCCGGATAGATCCTCTAAGATCCCATGATTGCATCAAAGAATCCTGACATTCAAGCACCGCGAAGTAGTGGTCACCGGGAGAATATTGATGGGTTAGCCGGGTAGTTACTGTACCCCCACAATTCAAGACCAGCCAGGACGCCCAACCATAATGAAGTGTATTCCAGGCCTTTGTTGTATCGGCAATCTGGTAGTTTCCCTGACCGAAAGTCATTGTGCTGAATAGAACGAAAACGGACGCAATCAGCGGTTTCACAGAGAGTTTTTTTTACAAAATGTTTATCAAATTTAGGATAATTTTTGATTCAAAAGCCGGACTGTTGTAGATAATAATAATTTTTAAACCTTTTTCATCAACCGCAGCAGATTATAGGCCAGTTCAACGCTCTTATAGGTGCGGGGATGATTGATGCGCATCCAGCGGCCATAATTTACCCATTCACCTCCGAATCGTGCCTTGAAATCCCTCACGCCGTAAGGTCTTCCGGGAATTCCCATTCCCATAAAATCAAAATGATGGCACCCCTGTTCCATACCTGCTTCCATTGCCGCCCAGGTGAGGGCTACCGTGGGATATACCTTATCCTGCTTCAGGTGCTTGTCCAGTCCACACACATACCATTCAAAAATGGTATCGCCTGGTGTAAAAGGCGCGATAATTCCACCCACTATCCGGTCTTTGTATTGCGCTACCAACACTGTTCCTGAATTACCCGCGGCCGACTGCTTAAAAAACCCATGCAATACCGTTTTCGCAATGAGCGGTTTCCGCACTTTTTTACGATATAATTTGCGGAGGAGGTCATAAAGTTCATCCACTTCCGAAATACTGGCAGCGCTTCGCACCACCAATCCATTTGTCCGGCTCAGTTTCACTTGTCTGCGCCGCGAAGGACTCATTTCCATCAGTGCTTTTTCCCGGTTCGGAATGGCTTTGATCAGGTTGAGCCTTTCAGAGAATACAAATCCATGCCGGGTAAAGATTTGAGCATAGGGTTCAGTTTCATAAAAATTTCTGAACTGAATGTATAGTGATTTGGATTTGGTTGTCTTAATCAGGCCTTCCAAAGCGATGTCCATGCATGCTTCTTTATCTGTTTGGCTAAGTCCCGGTAAAAACACCGGCCCGCCATAAACCACCGCCCTTGTGGTGGCATAGGAAAACATAAACTTCTTTTCACGCATCAATACCCAGGCGAGTGTAGCTATCCATTTGCCATCACGCATAACCACCAACCATTGATGCTGATAATGATGGCTTTCCGAAAAAGCTTGTGCAAAATAAGGATGTTGAAAATAATGTACGTCAGCATTGCCAGACAACCAAAGGCGCCATTGGCTGATATCTGCCCTGGTGGGATGTTGAAAAAAGTGTGCCTGCATTCGCTGAGTGAAACCTTTGATGAGCAGGCCATGTATACATGTACGCCGCACACCTGATGATATCTGCAAAGATAAAAAAATGCCACAGTTATGCCTGAATATTATAACTATATCTATAACTGTCATCTGGCATTTTAACATCTTTTGGTGATTGATCGTTGCTTGTGTCGTGAGATTCTAAAAAAAACTTCTTATCTTTACCTCCCTTCATTTAAAATATTTAAATTAGCCTCATGGAATACACAATTTTAAAGACAAGAAGAGAGGGCAACACCATGGTAGTTGTCATCAGCCGCCCCGCTGCAATGAATGCGCTTAACACTCGTTTTTTTGAAGAAATGGGTGGGCTTATAACTGAACTCTCCAACGACGGCACGATAAGGGCAATGATCATTACCGGTGAAGGCAAGGCCTTTGTTGCCGGTGCTGATATAGCCGAAATGGTGCATATGACGCCTGACGAGGCCCGCCTGTTTTCAGAAACCGGCCAAACTGTTTTCAGCAAACTGGGACAGTTACATTTTCCGGTTATTGCTGCCATCAATGGCTTTGCCCTGGGCGGTGGCATGGAATTGGCCATGGCCTGCGATTTCAGAATAGCTGCCGATACCATAAAAATGGGCCAGCCTGAAGTAGGTCTGGGATTGATACCCGGTTATGCAGCTACTCAGCGATTGCCGCGCCTCACCAATCTGGGTGATTCCCTGTATTTACTTACTACCGGCGAAGCCATTGATGCCCAAACGGCATTGCAAATGCGGCTGGTTCAAAAACTAACTACCCCCGAAGGGCTTATGGATGAAGCCATGCGCCTGGCTAAAGTGATTGAAGCAAAGGGGCCAAGGGCAGTTCAACTGGTTAAAGAGGTGACCCGCAAAGGACTTGAAATGCCCTATATTGACGGTGAAAAACTCGAGCGAAATCACTTTGGCGATCCTTTCGGCCAGGAAGGAGAACAAGGCATGGTAGCTTTCCTCGACAAACGTAAACCAAACTGGGGCGGGCCGGGAGCAACAGAATAACCTCAAATATTTATAGATAAACTCACCGAAAAAATGAATTCTATGGATTATACCGAAAGATTAACCAATGTAACTGTGCTGGGAGCTGCCGGCAAAATGGGAAGTGGCATTTTGCTGCTGCTTGGCATGGAAATGGCCGACCTTAAGCTTAAACCAGGCGGCGAGAATCGCAACTTCGTGCTCAATGCCATGGATATCAGCTCTGAAGCTCTGCCCGGACTGATGAAATATCTTCGCAGCCAGGTGCTCAAAGCCGCTGAGAAAAAAACCGTGTTGCTGAGACAACTGTATGCAAACCGTCGGGATCTGATTGAAAACAGCGAAGTAATTGAAGCCTATGTAAATGAGGTACTTGAATTGGTTCGCCCGGTTACCCGTCTGGAAGCAGCCTATGATAGTCATTTGATTTTTGAGGCTGTAGCCGAAAATACTGAACTTAAGACTAAAATATTCAAACAGATTGACGCCAACAATCCGCATCACCCGTGGTTCTTTACCAACACATCGTCGATACCTATTGGCGGCTTAAATTCGGATGCTAAACTTGAGGGCCGCATACTGGGCTTTCACTTTTACAATCCACCTGCCGTGCAAAAACTGGTAGAAATCATCACCATTCCGGAAAATACCGAAGAAATGGTAGAATTCGCGGAACAACTGGCTTCAAACCTGCGTAAAATCGTCGTTAAATCAAATGATGTGGCAGGATTTATCGGCAACGGGCATTTTATGCGTGATGCCTTATATGGTATTGCTGAAGCCGAGCGACTCAGTAAGGATATGCCGCTTCACCAGGCCATTTATGGCATCAATAAAATTAGCCAGGATTACCTGATGCGTCCTATGGGCATTTTTCAATTGATTGATTATGTTGGGGTGGACGTTGTCCGGTTTATCATGATGGTAATGAATCCATACATGGAAGAAGAAGATTTACATAGCGACCTGCTGGACCAGCTTTACGATAAAGGCATAAAAGGAGGCCAAAATGCCGACGGCAGCCAAAAGAATGGCATACTACAATATGAAAAAGGACGTGCAGTTGGTGTATATTCTCTGGAGAAAGAAGATTACATTCCTTTTAGTGATTTTGCTGCGAAAACCGATGAATGGCTGGGACTGCTTCCTTCGGTAGTGATGCCGTGGAAGAACCTGGTGCGGTCCACCAATAAGAATGTGGTGGTTGAAACCGTATTTGCTGCCTATAAGAAATGTGATGATCCCGGCTGTAAACTTGCCCTGGATTATGCCCGCCGTTCCCGCGAGATAGGCCGGCAACTGCTTGAAACACACGTGGCTACTTCGTCCGATGATGTAAACACGGTGCTGATGACCGGCTTTTTCCATGCCTATGGCCCTATCAATGAATTTGTCATCTAATCTGAAATACCAAATTCTATGAAACCACATAAAAAAATATACATGGTGGCCGGATACAATACCATTTCTATGGGTACCGGACGCAAAGAATTCAATCCCAAAAAAGAACGTCCCGGTCTGGAGCATTACATTAAAGAAGCCGGACAGGGCACCCTGAAGCAAATTGGCGGTGCCAAAAAGGTGGACGAAGGGGTAATCGGTAACTTTATGGCTGCCCGCTTTAACCGTCAGGCTCACCTGGGTGCCTTTATGACCACCATAGATCCTGACTTAAGGTTTAAGCCCTCGTTGCGGGTGGAAGGCGCCTGTGCATCCGGTGGATTGGCGCTGGTTACCGGCATAAAATCTATATTATCGGGTTCGTCCGAAGTGGTACTCGCCCTGGGCGTAGAAGTCCAGAATACCGTTAAGGCCATTTATGGCGCCGATCTGCTTGCTTTGGCAGGATGGTTTCAAAAGCGTAAGGATGGGCCGGCTTATTTCTTCCCCGGTCAGTTCAGCACCCGGGCCGGGGCCTATCACGAGAAATATGGCAGGGTAAAAACCCGTCAGGCGCAAGCCAGATGGTTCCGCAATGCCATTGAAAATGCACGCCTCTGCCCTACTGCTCAGGAACATGAAAATAAGGTGGAAGATCTGGATGCCCTCGGCCTCACCGAACCCAACCCCAGGGCATTTACCGACCACCTGAATGTATTCGATTGCTCTAAAGTCTCTGACGGAGCATCGGCCATAGCCATTGTAAGTGAAGAAGGACTCAAACGCACCGGCATTCCTTTAAAAGATGCCGTTGAAGTGGTTGGCATAGGTCATGCCACCGATGACCTCACGGCAGATCCTGAAGACCTTACCCGCCTCACCACCATTGAGCATGCTGCCAAAGAAGCCTTGAAATCAGCCGGCATTACGCCCGATCAACTGGCTACGGTGGAAACCCACGATTGTTTTACCATTGCAGGTATCATTGGCATGGAAGCCATTGGGCTTGCGCCTCAAGGCAAAGGTGCCGACTTTGTACTGGAAGGACACACCGCGCGCAACGGCAAAGTTCCGGTAAACACTACCGGTGGTCTGATTGGTTGGGGGCACCCCACCGGAGCTACCGGTGTGCACCAGGCCGTTACATTGTGGGAGCAACTCACTGGAAAAGCCGGTGAAGCACAAATCAATATCCCAGCCGACCGCCCTTATGGATTAAGTGTAAATATGGGCGGTGATGACCGGACGGTGGTGGCTATTGTGTATCGCAAAACAACTTAAAAGATAGCTGACCTTATTTTTTAACAAAAAACATGGTACTAATTTTCTTCTGTACCATGTTTTTTTAATGAAACCGATCACCTGTCAGTTCCTGATAAATTTTCCTGAAAAGACGGTTTCACCGGTAGTGAATCTTATCATATACATTCCGGATTTTAATGCAGAAATATTGATTTCGGGCCGGGAGGAGGGCAATAGCCGTCCTGCTGACATCTGTAATCCCTGAAGATTGTAAATTACATATTCTGCTCCGGCAGTTGCGGGTAGTCCCCCGATTATAATGACCGTGGAAGCCGGATTCGGATAAATCCTCAATGAACTTGTTGGCTTTACAGGTTCAAGGCCAAGCTGATTGTTGGGAACTATTAGCTTTCCAAGTGCGGTGGCAGCTCTCAGGCTGTCAATATTTCTGAGCATTTGTCGAAGCGAGGAGGCTACTCCCTGAGTGCCTTGTCCGGTAACAAAAGCCAGATCTATCTCCTGAACCTGACCAGGACCAAAGGTAAAAGGCCCCATGCTTCCAAGCCCTCTTCTATCGGATGGTGCGTGATTTGCCTCTTCCTCTGTCCAGAATTTGTTGCCCTGATTGTAGCCACCTTCCGGTAACTGACACCAGGTACCCCAATTCAGGTGATCAGAATCTCCGGGATAAAAGAACCTGCATTCCGGCCCAACTGCATCATAGGCTGGATGACCTCCCCCACCATACATAAAAGAACTGCTATCATTCCAGTGACCGGTCATATAATTATATAAATCTGAAGCCAACAAAGGGGGTGGGAGGTAAATCGGATACCCGTAATATACGTCTACTGTGGAGAAAAAAGAGAGGCCGTGGCGTTCGTCATCAATGATACTGTTTCCAAAGTTTAGTCCATTCACACTTTCATCGCAGCCTCCTGAAGGATTGTCTGTACCGTCTTCATCCATAAACGGGCCGGCCAAAATGGTTACTGACTGTGCCGGTGGATTTTCACCATAGGCGTAGTATTGTCCATTACCATCAATTTCTCTTCCATTATATACATAGTAAGAAGCCCTGCCCACATCGCTACCCACGAAATCATCATCGGGAAATCCCAAATCGGTGTCAGTGAATGACCCGATCATACAATTGTGGTAAGTTTTATCAGAGCGGTTTATGATATCGTAATGCACAAACACCGTATGGTATAATGCTGTATCGGCCGCTGCATCAAAACCATAAACCATACCATGCACTTCCACCTTCAGCGGCAACCCATTACTTTCAGTGTGTTCAAAATCATCATTGTACATAAAGAAAATACATTCATCCCCTCGAATCAGCGGGTAATCACCGTCCAGGCAATTGTAAAATCCATCGTTATTATAGTCCCTGTAGGGTGCCAGTTGTGAAGCTTCTCCCTGAGCAGGGTTTCCATTTCCCGGCCATTTGAGGATGGCATCTGCCGGCTCATAGCCGGGTTTCCAAAAATTTTGAAGATGATGATGAATATCCGATTTGCTCACCTTCCATGTGCGCCCGAATTTCAGGTAGTGTGTGGTATCATAGGAATTTGAAATGGGTCCTGCCTGTATGTCCTTTCCCTGTTGATTATATCTTTCGCTGCACAAGTGAAGTGCCCCGGCATCATCCAGGCCACCTATCCATAAAGAACTTAAAAACAACGTATTTGTGGATGCATTGGCCGGAAAACGATAATGAGGCTGCATAAAGTTATTTATATATGCTTGTCCCGTGCCGGGCAAGCGAAATTGTTTAGAAAACAAAGAACCATTTGCATTAACACCGGCATTAATATTATTGATGACCAATGAATCATAATACTTTTGATTAACTACATTTACAAATATCTTACCTATGGCAATTGTTGGATAGGTGTAATCACCATCTGTAAGAAAGTATTTGACTTCCTGTATGCCATTGGTTTGAAAAGCCGGCACATAAAAAACGGAATCATGCTGCAACCAGGCCTCACCAAACCTTGTGTCACAGCCTACAAAGCGGAGAATGAGCGTATCGGCTGCATTTTTGATATCATTGGCCAATGGCTTAATTGTCAGCGGAATGCCTGCGCGTGTAGTAACATAATCTTCCACTGCAACCGGCAGGTCAGGATTCAGCGAAAGCTGTATATTTACTTTTGTCCATTCTGAATAAGATTCGGGATTGTTGGCTTCCCTAACGCGGTATAACAGGGAATCTTTTACCAGGGAAAGCGGAGAAGACTGAAAAATTATTTTATTGTCTGCAGTAATGCTTCCGGCACTCACATCCTTTAGTATCAATGCATCGCCATTAATATCATAATCGTTGGCAAGAACATCGATAAGAATCGGCATGGCGGTTACTCCGGAAGCTACATCCGGCACCCCAACCGGACAATCGGGGTTTTTGGAAACATAAACAGTAACCGTAGCATCCCTTGTATAAATACCCGGATCGTCAGTTTTCCGTATAGAATATTTAAAATCATCCACTCCGGAGAAAGACAACTGGGGAGTATAGAGCAATGCGTCTTCGACTTGATGCACGCTGCCGTTGGTGGCCTGAGTATAGCTTCTGATTTCAATGGGATCTCCCTCAGGGTGCATGTCATTTTCCAACACAGGAATAATGATGGCAAAGCCGCCTGTAGTATAGGCGGAATCGGGGGTAATTATTGGCATATCCGGATTGGGTGTGTTTGTAATCACCACTTTAACCCTTTGGGATCTGTACCTTTCTTCAGTTGTTGTTTCCTGAATATAGTAGGAGAAGTAACTTCTTGCCCCAAGCTTTGATGTAAAAGTAACCGATGTAGAATCAGGGTTTATCTGAACGATGCAGTTTAACGGACTAAAAATTTCCATAATCTTTATTTCATCCCCGATAAGGTCGTAATCGTTGGCCAGAAGGTTCAGGTTATGGGTTTGCAGCTCCGGTAGTTCAAAGGTGTCGGGCAAAGCAACCGGAACATCCGGATTTGTAAGTACATTAACATGAACCAGTGCGTGATTGGATGTAAGTGAAGGGTTGCCGTTGTCTTTAATTTTATATCTGATCTGATCCTCGCTGTAACCCGTACATTTATAATAGATCATTTCGTTTTCTACCCTGGCTTCCCCCAATAGGGGAGCAACAAATGAAATAAAGATTTCATCTCCGTCAGGATCATAATCATTGGCCATCACATCAATCAGGGTGGGAACCTGATCCATTACATCCACTGAATCGGGCAGGGCTACCGGTGCCTGGTTTTGAGCCTGAACGTATACAAGGAAAGCTCCTGCAAAAAGAAGGGTTAGGAACGGCTTTTTCATAACGGTGGTTTTAATACGTACACGAATATATTCTGAGTTAGAGAATCAGCCTGAATTACAGACCGATTTATATATTGTTGAAGCGCCCTGTTTTTAATCGGGACAGTACACTTATTTTAAAACCAAATACAAAGAAAAGAACCGCAATCTCAATGCAAATTATCAACGAAAAGGAAAACCCCTACTAAAATTTGACTGCATTGGTTGGCTAATATAAGTATTATTTGCGTAGAAAAATCGGCAAATAAAAATAATTGTAAAATATAGCTGACTGATGAATAGAGTTTAGATACCTTAATACAAAAACCCGGCATAACCGGGTCTTGCATTCATATAAGGAATGATAAAAATCTATTCTTCTTCGCTTTCTTGTTCTTCGTAAGCTTTTAAAAGGGCGGTTTGTACATCGCCGGGCACCATGCTGTATTCAGCAAAGGCTAGGGAATATGTTCCACTGCCACTGGTAAGTGAGCTTAGTGCGGTTGAGTAGCGATTCATTTCGGCCAGGGGCACCTTTGCTTTTACAATCTGATAGTGGCCTTCACTGTCCATACCCATAATCACTGCACGGCGTCCCTGAAGGTCGGTCATGATATCGCCCATGCGATCGGCGGGTACCATAACTTCTACATCATAAATGGGTTCCAGAATTTTAGGGCCGGCATTTTTGAAGGCTTCTTTAAAAGCGGTACGTCCGGCAAGTTTAAACGCAAGCTCATTGGAATCCACGGGGTGCATCTTGCCATCATATACGTTTACCACGATATCGCGGGCATAGGAGCCGGTAAGGGGACCTTCTTCAATTTTTTCCATGATTCCTTTGAGGATAGCCGGCATAAAGCGGGCATCAATGGAACCGCCCACAATACAGTTATTAAAGACCAGTTTTCCACCCCAGGGCAAGTCATGGGTATCTGTACCGCGAATTGGGAATTCGGTCTGGTTAGCCATGCCTTCGGTGTAAGGTTGAATAAGCATATGCACTTCACCAAACTGACCAGATCCACCCGATTGTTTTTTATGACGATACATGGCTTTTGCCTGTTTGGTAATGGTTTCCCGGTAAGGGATTTTTGGAGTGTAATATTCAATGGCAATTTTCTCAATATTTTCGAGGTGCCATTTAGCGATATTCAGGTGAAGCTCGCCCATACCCCTTATAAGGATTTGTTTGAGTTCTTTGGAATACTCAATGCTGATGGTAGGATCTACCTTTTGTAATTCAGAGAGGGCAGCACCCAATTTCTCGTCATCTGAAGTATTTTTGGCCCGAACAGCCATGGTAATTTTAGATGCGGGAAAAACAATGGGTTCAATTACCTGACCAGAAATCTTTGGACTGTTGAGGGTGTGATTGGTACGAACATTTTTCATTTTAATGGCTGCACCAATATCTCCGGCTACAACTTTCTCAATTTTTTCGCGCTTTTTACCGGCAACAATGAACATTTGAGAAATTCGTTCTTTAGAGGAGTTAACGCCATCCACCATGTCCATAGCTTCGGTAATTTCTCCCGCGTATACTTTGAAAAAGGATATTTCTCCAAGATGTTCTTCCACGGCTGTTTTGAAAATAAGGGCGGACGCAGGATCAGCAGGATTACAATTGAGTTCCTTGTCATCTGTGGTTTTGCGCGGAGGAACTTCATCCGGGGCAGGAAGTGTATTTACAATAAAGTCGAGGAGCGTATCAACGCCAAAGTTTGGCTTAGCAGCTACGCACATAACCGGAAACATTCCTCTGTTAACGATACCAAGTTTTAATCCCCGGGCCAGTTCTTCGGAAGTAAGGGTTCCGTTTTCGAAAAAGGCTTCCATGAGGGATTCATCATTCTCAGCAGCATTTTCAATCAAATTATTGAGCATTTCTTCAGCCCTGGCCTTTTGATCATCAGGGATATCAAGTACCTGAGCTTTGCCGCCGCCAGCTTCATATTTATACATTTTCTGCTGAAGTACATCAATGATTGCATTGAATCCATGTCCTTCGTTTACAGGATATTGGAAAGGAGTAACCGATGAGCCAAATTGACCCTTAAGCTGTCGAAGGCTCTCCTCAAAACTTGATTTTTCGTGTTCCAGATGATTAATTACAAAGAGTAAAGGTGTATTGATGGCGCGTGCATGACGCCAGTTGATTTCTGTACCAACTTCTACTCCGTTTTGCGCGTTTACCAACATAAGTGCAGTGTCGGCAACATTGAGTGCAGCCACTACTTCGCCAATAAAATCATCGAAACCAGGAGCATCAATAATATTGATTTTATGATCTTTGTGTTCTGCAAAAAGCACTGTTGATGATACTGAATTCTGCCGTTCCAGCTCAATATTACGATAATCTGAAACTGTATTCTTATCTTCTATTGTGCCACGCCTGTTGATCACACCGCCCTCAAAAAGCATAGCCTCAGCCAGAGTGGTTTTACCTGTTTTTGCGCCGCCAATAAGGGCGATATTCCTTAACTCTTTTGTTTTATAAACCTTCATGTTTTTAATAAGTTATGATGATGAATCCTATTCTGAAAGGGCGACAAAGTTATAAAAAACCCTTATAAAACAAAATCCTTTTTTAAAATTGCCTAAAAGGCTGTTGGTGATCTGTGATCTGTAACTGGTGATTGGTGATTGGTGGTTGGTGATTAGTGATTAGTGACTGGTGATTAGGAATTCAATCTGCAATCTGCAATCAATACTTGCGTGTCTCTGCGTCTTTGCGTCCTAGCGTGATTCTTTAAAATCTGAACCGGAGCGAAGTGGAATTCACCGAAGGTAAATCTGCAACCTATTTAATTTTAATATCAAACTGCACCATATCAAAGAAACGCTGAATCCGGTTTTCGAGTTCCCCGTTGTTTAGTGCCTGTAGGCCTTCGATACCAAATTTTTCCACCGTAAATGAAGCCATGGCTGACCCATAAATAATGGCGCGTTTCATATTACTGAAAGAGATGTCACCCGATTGAGCAAGATAACCAATAAAACCACCGGCAAAAGTATCCCCCGCACCGGTTGGATCAAATACTTCCTCAAGTGGCAGGGCAGGTGCAAAAAAGACTTCATTCTTATGAAACAGCAATGCACCGTGTTCCCCTTTTTTGATCACCAGAAATTCCGGGCCCATTTGCAGAATCTTACGTGCCGCCTTTATCAGTGCATATTCACCGGAAAGTTGACGGGCTTCGGCATCGTTAATGGTAAGCACATCTACCATACCAATTACTTCCAACAGATCATCCCAGGCGCTATCCATCCAGAAATTCATGGTATCCATTACGATAAGCCTGGGCCGTTTGTTAAATTGCTCAATTACCTGCTTCTGAATGGATGGGGTGAGGTTACCCAACATTAGAAATTCGCTTTGCTGGTAGGCTGCCGGAAGAACAGGATTGAAACCTGCCAGCACGTTTAGCTCCGTAATCAGTGTATCGCGCGAGTTCATGTCATTGTGATAGCGGCCTGACCAAAAAAAAGTTTTTCCTTCTTTTATAATTTCAATACCGCGGGTATCTATCTTGTTGTTTTGTAGCAATTGCATATGATCTGCCGGGAAATCACCTCCAACTACCGAAACAATATTGGCCTGGCTACCCAGCTTGGCGGCTGCCAATGCAATATAAGTGGCTGCTCCGCCAAGTATTTTATCTGTTTTCCCGAAAGGGGTTTCAATGGCATCAAAAGCAACGGTGCCTACAATAACTAAACTCATGTATAATTACTTAATTGTACAATTTACGGAATATTCCGGACGGCAAAGTTATAAAAATCTCAGCGGCAGACAGTGGGTTTTTTCAAAAACTACCTGAGTAAGTTCTGAATCCGTTTTAAAAGCACGGTGACCGCTCAGTGGCCAATAGGTATACCAGGGGAATCTCAAAGGGATCAGATTTGAGCCATGAGCGGATTTCCAAAAACAGGTAGCATCCAGTAGGTGGTATAATGATGGTTTCCCCGGGCCATTACAGACAAATTCACCCCATTGATACTAAACTTCAGAGATTGCACCGGAAGCACTTCCGGGTGTTCAGCTTCCGATTCAGCCACAAACATCACAGCATTGAGTGCATCCATATACACATTGTTGCCATCCACGGGCCCTTAAGTACTTTTAAGTGTTGATAATCTGCAACTTAGAAATTTGCGTTCAAAGGTTTGATGGTTTTCTTTGAAGAATTTAAATTGCTTTTCAAATTAAATTTCTTTTTAAGAGACCATATCCCGTCCATAAACCAAAAAGATTGATTACTTTTATTTTGGATTAGTTTATGGTCATATGCGTCAAACATCTTCAACAAAACCCTGACCTGGTCAAAGATCAAGCTATAAATGTAGTAATAAGCGGCTATGAAAAAACCATTGCTCCTCTTTTTATGCGTTTTTTTCTCTCTTCTTGCCATGACCCAAACCAATGTGGCAGAAACAATGGGTCCGATCTTCTCCCTGAAAATTCATAAAACCCCCATATTCCTTGAAAGAGAGAACAACCTTTTTGAACTGAGTCTTTTTGCGGAAGCAGGAAAATTGCCGGGAGAAATCGTAGCAATCAGGTTGCACTTTACCCCGAAAAGCAATTTGGATATGCTTGCCCGGATGGAGGTTACAGATACCTCCGGCTTGAAATACTACTCAGGCCAGGGTGTTAAAAGCGGGCAGAATATCCTCCTTCCTGTAAATCAGAAACATAACCATAGACCACTAACCCTTGTTTTTACTTTTAGGTTGAATGCAAATGCGGATCTGGGAAAAAGTCTGGAACTTGATTCGGCTGAAGTCGTTTTTGCTATGGGGCAAACCATCCGCGTTCTCCCCAGGGAGCGTTTTGAATATCGTCCTGCTCTGGTGCTGCGGACTGCAGGGCAGGATAATTGCGACACTTACCGCATACCGGGTCTGGTTACCACCAACACGGGAACCCTTATAGCTGTATATGACAACCGATACAACAACAGCAAAGATTTGCAGGAAAATATTGACATAGGAATGAGCCGCAGCACCGATGGCGGAAAGACCTGGGAACCCATGAAAGTAATTATGGATATGGGGAAATGGGGTGGCAGGGCTGAAAACCTGAATGGTATTGGCGATCCTTGCATTTTATATGATGATAAAAATGCAACCATTTGGGTGGCTGCGCTTTGGATGAGTGGCGCAACCGAAAAAGATATGCTCTGGTGGGCCTCCAGACCGGGAATGACTCCCACCGAAACAGGACAATTCATGCTCACCAAAAGCACTGACAACGGCCTGAGCTGGTCAACACCCATTAACATTACCGATCAAATCAAAGATCCTTCATGGCAGTTGCTTTTGCAAGGTCCAGGCAAAGGAATCTGCATGAAAAATGGCACCCTGGTTTTTCCGGTACAATTCAAAAAAGATATTGGTGAAAAATCTTTGGATGGTGGACAATTCACCTGCCATTCGTCCATAGTATATAGTGTTGACGGGGGCGAGAGCTGGGAAATTGGCAGCGGAGCCAAATCCAACACCACCGAAGCACAAGTGGCTGAACTGAGCGACGGCAGCCTGATGCTCAATATGCGCGATGACCAAAACCGCGCTGATAAAAGTGAGACCAATGGTCGCGCCGTGGCCATAACCCAAAATTTAGGCGAAACCTGGGAAACCCACCCCTCTTCCAACGCCGCACTGCAGGAACCAAACTGCATGGGAAGCCTTATTTCCGCTGACATTCTGCTTGATGGACAAATCCAAAAGATATTGTTTTTCAGCAATCCCAACAGCAAAACCGAACGCACCAACATGACCATAAAAGCAAGTAAAGATGAAGGCCTCACCTGGCCCCTGGGATTTCAGATAATGTTGAACGAAACCATTGGTTTCGGCTATTCATGCCTGAGTATGGTAGATGAGTATACAGTTGGGATTCTGTACGAAGGGGTGAAGGATATTTATTTTCAGAAGGTACCGGTTGGAGATTTCTTCAAGGCCGGGAAATAGAATTAATCAGGCAAATAGGGAATCGCCCCTTAGCCGGCGAGAATAATTACCTCATTTTGTTTGACTTTAAGTATGCCTCCGGTTATTTTTACATATTGAGTGTTCCTCTGAAGGTCAACAATGCGAACGATACCATCTTTAAGTGCGGCAATCATGGGAGCATGGTTATCCAGGATTTCGAAAGAACCTGAGACACCTGGCAACTGTACCAGATGTACATTTCCACTAAATAGTGTTTTGTCAGGGGCAATAATGTCGAGTTTCATGGCCGCAATTCAAGTTATTGTGCACTAATTAGTTTCTTTCCTTTTTCAATTGCTTCTTCGATGGAACCTACCATATTGAAAGCAGCTTCAGGGTACTGATCAGTTTCACCGTCGAGGATCATGCGAAAACCTTTGATGGTATCTTCAATGCTTACGAAAACTCCAGGAATGCCGGTGAACTGAGTAGCTACAAAGAAGGGTTGTGAAAGGAAACGTTGCACCCTGCGGGCACGTGAAACCACGAGTTTATCTTCATCGGAAAGTTCATCCATACCAAGAATGGCAATGATGTCCTGCAATTCTTTGTAGCGCTGGAGAATTTCTTTAACCCTGAGAGCAGTGGTGTAATGTTCATCGCCTACCACTTCGGGAATGAGTATGCGTGAAGTGGAATCAAGGGGGTCAACTGCGGGATAGATGCCCAGCTCAGAAATTTTACGGCTGAGAACAGTGATGGCATCCAGGTGTGCAAAGGTAGTGGCAGGAGCAGGGTCGGTAAGGTCGTCGGCGGGTACATAAACCGCCTGAACCGAGGTAATTGAACCCCGTTTGGTTGAGGTAATGCGTTCCTGCATAATGCCCATTTCAGAGGCCAGGGTAGGCTGATAACCCACGGCAGAAGGCATTCGGCCTAACAGAGCCGATACTTCGGAACCAGCCTGGGTAAAACGGAAAATATTATCCACAAAGAAAAGAATATCACGACCTCCGGTTTTTTCATCTCCGTCACGAAAGTATTCAGCCATGGTTAGCCCCGAAAGGGCAACGCGGGCACGGGCTCCGGGGGGTTCATTCATCTGGCCGAATACCAGGGTTGCCTGAGATTTGAGCAACTCATCCCTGTCAACCTTTGTAAGGTCCCAGCCGCCTGCTTCCATATCCTTTTGAAATGCTTCGCCATAACGGATAATTCCCGATTCAATCATTTCGCGCAGCAGGTCATTGCCTTCACGGGTACGTTCTCCTACTCCCGAAAAAACCGACATACCGGAATACTGTTTGGCGATGTTATTAATCAATTCCATGATAATCACCGTTTTGCCAACACCGGCACCACCAAATAAACCGATTTTACCTCCTTTTGCATAAGGTTCGATCAGATCGATGACTTTTATGCCCGTATACAGTACTTCTTTTTGAGTAGTAAGGTTTTCAAATTTTGGAGGATCGCGGTGAATGGCATATACCTGTTTGCCTTCTACAGGTCCCAGGCCATCAATTGGTTTTCCAATAACATTGAACAACCGGCCTTTAACATCATCACCAACCGGCATAGAAATGGGCCTGCCAGTAGCAATTACGGGCATTCCCCGGCTCAAACCATCGGTGCTGTCCATGGCAATGGTTCGCACAGTGCTTTCACCAATATCCTGTTGAGATTCGAGCACAATCACCTGCCCATCAGGTGCAGTTACCTCCAGTGCATCGTATATGTTTGGGAGTTTGTCATTTTCATCAAAGGCTACATCGACTACCGGGCCTATAATCTGGGAGATTCTTCCTTGTACTTTTTCGGACATATCGCGATTTGTAATAATTCTATCGGGAGCAAATTTAACAAACATTCCTTTGATATGAATGTTCAGGGACAAAAATAATTGAATAACTACGTTTTGAGGTTTTATTTTGTGTCATCATACAATAAACCGGAGTACTATTCGTAAGTTTTTTGTATTTTGGCCGCCCGGGCAACATCTGCCAAATGGCAATCAGACCCGGGTAAAAGAATTTTTATTAATCAACAAAAAAAGATTATGCGACAGAAAATGTTTAGTTTAATGGGCTTGATGCTATTTGTATTTACCCTTCCGGCAATGGCCTGTACCAATTTTCTTATTTCAAAAGGGGCAAGCACAGATGGATCAACCATGATTACTTATGCTGCAGACTCACATGTCCTTTATGGAGAACTCTATTTTCGGCCGGCTGCTGATTATCCCGAGGGTACCATGATAGATGTGTATGAGTGGGATACCGGAAAATGGCTTGGTAAAATCAAGCAGGTACCACACACCTATTCCGTAGTAGGTAACATCAATGAACATCAGGTGGCTATTGGTGAAACGACGTATGGTGGCTTACCCGAACTGGTTGACACAACAGGCATTATTGATTATGGCAGTTTGATGTATCTCACCCTGCAACGGGCCAAAACTGCACGGGAAGCCATAAAAATAATGGGCGAATTGGTTGCAGAATATGGTTATTATAGTTCAGGGGAATCTTTTTCCATTTCAGATAAAAATGAAGTCTGGATTCTTGAGATGATTGGAAAAGGCTCTCCAAAAGTAGTGAAAGGCAAGCGCAATCGTACCAATACAGTTTACAATAAAGGGGCTGTTTGGGTGGCCCGTCGCATTCCTGACGGATACATTTCCGGACACGCAAACCAGGCTCGCATCACCACTTTCCCCTTAAATGATCCTGAAAATTGTATTTATTCGCCCGATGTAATCGGATTTGCACGGGAAAAAGGCTATTTTAATGGTGAGGATAAGGATTTTAGTTTTTCAGATACTTATGCACCCATGGATTTTGGTGCAGCCCGTTTTTGTGAAGCAAGAGTTTGGGCCGGATTTAACCAGGTAACCTCAGGTATGGATAAATATACCGATTATGCCAAGGGTTATGACCTGAAAAACCGCATGCCACTATGGGTAAAACCCGATAAGAAACTCAGCGTTCAGGATGTAATTGGCATGATGCGCGATTATTATCAGGGTACTGATTTGGATATGACCAAAGACATTGGCGCCGGGCCTTATCAAAGCATCGTTCGCTGGAGGCCCATGACCTGGGAGATTGATGGCGAAAAATATTTTAATGAAAGAGCGATTTCTACCCAGCAAACCGGCTTCTCTTTTGTAACTCAGTCGCGTGATTGGCTGCCCGATCCCATTGGTGGTATCTTGTGGTTTAGCGTAGATGACTCCTATAGTACAGTTTATGTGCCTATGTATTGCGGTATTACTGCCGTTCCGGAAGCTTATGCTGTGGGAAACGGCGATTTAATGACTTTTAGCGACGATGCTGCCTTCTGGGTATTTAACCAGGTTTCCAATTTTGCCTATACACGTTATCGCGATATGATTGTAGACATTCAGAAAGTACAATCGGCGCTTGAAAATAAATTTGTGGCCTCCACCCCGATTGTGGATAAAGCTGCTGCTGAGATGTACCAGACTGATCCTGCCAAAGCACGTGAATTCCTGACCGATTATTCTGTAAATCAGGGCAACAGTACGGTGAAGCGCTGGAAAGAATTGTATCATTTCCTGTTTACAAAGTATCTGGACGGAAACGTAAAGGAAATTGATGGAAACAATCAAAATCCCAAGGTGAAATTTCCTGGTTACGACGAACAATATTATCGTATACTGATTGAAAAGACAGGCGATAAATTTAAAGTGCCGGAGCAGGACGGGAAATAGGATTGCGGATTGCAGATTTACCTTCGGTGGGCTCCGCTTCGCTCCGGTTCGGATTGAATTTCAAATCAGCCGGTGATAGCGCACGCTTGTAGCACGTGCCCTTACCGGTTTCAGAATCCTTCCAATCAGGAAGACCTAACAGGTTGGAAGAAAACCTGTAGGGTCAGTTTTAAATCACCCGGTGATAGCGCACGCTTGTAGCACGTGCCCTCACTGGTTTCAGAATCCCTCCAATCAGGAAGACCTAACAGGTTAAAAGAAAACCTGTTGGGTCAGTTTCAAATCACCCGGTGATAGCGCGCGCGTAGCACGTGCCCTCACCGGTTTCAGAATCCCTCCAATCAGGAAGACCTAACAGGTTGGAAGAAAACCTGTAGGGTCATTTTCAAATCACCAATCCTCCCGAGGCGGGCAGGCACAGATCGCACATTTCCAAATAAAAATTTTAGACCTAAGCTTTATTCCTGTAATTTTGCATTTGTTTTTACGTTGTAATAAAAGCAATTAACAATTTGATTTTAGTCAAAGCAGCCAATCATTTAAAACGACTTATTTCATGGAAATCACATCGGACTATACCGGAAACGGAAATAGGAAAAGCCAAAACAAATTCTGGATTATTATAGTTATTCTCATCGCAGCACTGGCACTGCTGGCCTGGCTTTACCTGTCCACCCGTTCCCGGCTGGGTAATATGCTTGAGGAAAAAGAACATCAGCGGACGGAGCTGCAACATGAACTGGATTCCTTAATCACAGAACACAATAATATTAAGCTGGAATATGGCACGTTTGCCGATTCATTGGCTTCTAAAGACAGTGTGATACAAGCCAATGCCCTTGAAATAAGAAAATTACTTGATACCCAGTATGAGTTTTATAAAGTCAGGAAGAAACTGGAAAAGTTGCGCGCTATTTCTCAGGGCTACCTTAAGCAAATGGATTCCCTTTATACAGTGAATCGTGAGCTAAAAGAAGAAAATGAGCAAATTCGCGGCAGTTACCGGAAAGAGCAGGAAAAAAGCAGCACTTTGCTTAAAGATAAGGAAGCATTGAATGAGAAGGTGACACAGGCAGCGGTACTTCGGGCATATAAGATTACCACAGAGGGGATGCGGGGTAATGGCAGCAAAGAAAAAGAAACAGATAAAGCCAAACGGGTTGAAAAGTTAAAAGTTTGCTTCACTCTGGGTGAAAACACATTGCTTTCAGCCGGTCGTAAAGATATTTATGTACGCATTTCGCGGCCGGATAAAACCATTTTGACCAGAGGAATAGGGGATGAGTTCTCGTTTATGTATAAGGGAGAAGTGCTTCAATACTCTATTAAGGAGACGGTGAATTACCAAAATGAAGCCATGGATATTTGTTCCTATTGGTACAACCGGTCAAAAAGCGATCTGCCCTCAGGCACCTATGTGGTTTCGGTATATACCAGTGACTACGAAATAGGACAAACTACCTTTACACTGAGATAGGACAGCCCATTTACTGTGAATTACAGACACAGAAGTAGCTACAACCTTTGAATAAAACTGCTGTCATGCCAATTTTTAAAAGTTGCGTCATGGCTTAATGCCTCTTTACTATTTTCAATGTCTTTGTATTCAAGTGATTGTCAATTTTTAAAAAATAAATTCCGGCTTCCAGATCCGTTAAATCAATGGTTTGGTTGTCGTTACTGATTTGTGTTTTTTTAATGGTCTGCCCCAGGCCGTTCAAAATAGTCAGCTCATACCTTCCCATTTTGTTATTTTCGATATGGATTTTGTTTGTAAAGGGATTTGGATAAATTTTGATGTCATAAACTTCACGTTGTTCTGTCCCCAGAACGATATTTATATAGCAGTCAGAGTAAGATGGGTGCTGCCATATATGTTGGTTGTTTGAAAATGAGCAGATAAGCAACATTGAGTCTGGCTGTTCCTGACTAAACGTTACCGGGAAATTAGGGAAAAGTGGACCGTGAATACTTCCAATTCCTTCAATCCATATTTCATTAAGTTGATCAAATGCCTGAAATGCAGGCTCAGCAAATTTTATTCGTCTGTAATCATCTCCGTTAATTTGAATATTATCAACACTTACAACTTGAAGCCACTCGGGATACATTCCATGCAAGTCAAAAAGAATACTGTCGCCAACATTCAAAGAGAAGTCATATAGTGTGTCGAGTTGATTTAAAGTGTCGAGATAAAATACTTTGTTATTTTCTTCTCTTAACAAACCCCGATATAAAAGATCATTATGAAACAATGAGTCATTTGTCGAATAAAGCTTGAACCATAATTCATCATTAATTATTGTGTCACCCTGAAAGCCAAAAACCGTAGTTGTTGTCGCTGCAAAATTTGGGTTTTGTTGATTTGCAGAAGGATAAGTTTTAGCAACATTCCATTTTGAATCCAGGTTGTCAAAATGATTAATTACTTGTCCCCAAAGCATTGAGGGAAGAAGTAGCATTGAAAGAATAATTGTTGTTTTCATATCTCTATTTTATTTGACGTTTTTATTTTTATAGTGTGTTGTGGGCAGCTTACTTATTTTTCTGATGCAATCTTTAAATCCATTAAATTTCTTTTCACTCCATTGTCTAAGTTTTTTTGAAAATACCCCCTGAAAAGCTTTGGGAATATTCCTTGCAAACTCTCTTCAACATGAACTGTTGTTTTATCTCCTTTATCTTTAAAAAACCAATTATGAATTGCACTGGCTCCAAAGGTTTTTCCCGTCCAGCCAAATTCAACTTTTGGTTCAATAGTGTGGATTTGAGAAGTAAATGACAGCCCACCAGCCTTCCATTTAAACTCAACTCCTTCTTTTAATTCTTCTTTTAAATCCGATTCAGTAACTTCTCTTTGCCAATCAGGCCAGTCGTTGATGGTTGTCAATATTTGCCAAACCTTTTCTCTTGGTGCATCTATCACAATGTCAGCCTGTGATTTCACAGGAGCATTTTTATTGATTGGAATATTCATTTCTTCAGTTTCATTTAAGGGTTGAGAGGATGTGTAATTTTTAAACCGGATACTTTTATATGTGAAAGAATCATTATTACCACGGGAATCAGCAAAATGGCGTAAAAAATTATTTTATTCCATATTGCCCACAACGTCCGTGGCTATGCGCTGTCAGGCATTCTTGAAAACCTATCATCGCCGCAATAACAATCTTCGTTAAAAGTACAATTTTTTATACCACGAGGCAACTGATAGCATTTATCTTTTTTACAGATTTCTTGTTTGGGGAGGAGCCAGGCCAGGGGACAACGTTTTCTGCCGCGTAGTCTTTTCGGGCAGTGCGATGAAGCCGGGTGCCCACACTTATCCCTCTAAAAACCCTCAAAAAACTCAACTTATACTTCAATCCGCAAAGTGGTCTTTTTTTAGACTGTCAACCAACGTATGTATTAGCGAATCGGGCTAGTTCGGGTATGATACCAGCTTCAAAATAGAAAATATATTCCTCGTCGGCAAGAAATTGATGATATTCCTTGTACAGTTTTTGCCCACTTTAATCAGCTCTATGATACCACTTCGGGCACAAAATGCAATAACATCAAACCCGCCCGATACCCTTATAGTAGGCATAGCAGGCAGCGAACCTTTTGTTTTCAAGCGCAATTCAGCTACCAAAGGAATCGCCATTGAAATATGGGAGGATATTGCAAATAAGCAATCACAGGACTATAGATATATCTCTTTTGAAACGGTGGATGCCGCACTAAATGCCTTAAACAACGGGGAACTGGATCTGGTTGTCGGCCCCATAAGCATAACCTCTCACCGGTTGGAATTTATGCGGTTTTCACAACCATTTTACAATTCGAGTCTGGCTATAGTATCACGCGCCGATAAGCTTAGCCTTTGGGAGAAAATTAAACCTTTCTTTAGCATTAAATTGCTGATGGCCGTGGCATTATTTCTCTTTATTCTTGCCGTTGTGGGCACATTTTTATGGTTGGCCGAACGCAAACAATCGCCGGAGCAATTCCCCGAAGACCCCATAAATGGAATAGCCAATGGCATGTGGTTAGCCATAGTAACCATGAGCACCACCGGCTATGGAGACAAAGCTCCCGTCACTTTATGGGGCCGGATAATTGCAGGAAGCTGGATGGTCATTTCTATTATCTTTGCCACATCAATGGTTGCCGGTATTGCCAGTACACTCACCCTTTCCTCACTCAGCACTTCCACCATTTCCAATATTGAACAATTGTCCGGTCGCAAAGCGGCAACCATTTCGGCTTCACCTTCCGAAGACTTTTTAAAAGAATATAACACCTAATCTGTGCGATTAATTAA
>DHSR01000034.1:0-48089 GCA_002410555.1 Bacteroidales bacterium UBA5281
CAATCTGCAATCAATACTTGCGTGTCTCTGCGTCATTGCGTCATTGCGTGATTCTGTAATCTGCAATCCGAAGCGGAGCTCGCCGAAGATAAATCCGCAATTATCAAAACCCCATTTGAAAACCGATGTTCCATGTATTGTTTTTATCCTGATACAAATCGGGAGTATAAATATTGAGATATTGCTGCGCTGAAATCCCATCTACATCGAACCCTTCTATATTGCTGATGGTAAAGCCTGCAAATACTGAAATATTGTTCCAAAGCATATAACGTACATCAATTGCGGTGGTTTGGTTACGCCAGGTTACTGTTTCCATAAATGGATGTTCATCCACCGGAACTGCTCCATCCAGATCATAAGCATAATTGTTGCCATGCTCAGCAAGAGTAAAAGTAATGGAAGCATACAAATCAGCTATTGGACGCCAGGAAAGGGATGCATAAATCTCCTGCGAGTTATCTCGCAGGTAATGGCCCAGATTGTAATCATTGGTTGCAAAGGTGAGGGTTTCTACGCGGTGCTGATAGGTGATGGGACTACTGCGGGTATATTCGCACCTTAAGGTAAGGTTGTTAAATGGCCATCCCGCAAGGGAACCACCTATTTTAATACTTGCAAAATTGTGCCGCCTGGCATCGCCTATCCTCGAAATGCTGAATTCATCAATGTAAACCGAAGTGAACAGATGCAAATGTTTGATTTGTCTGCTGCTGATATTCAGAAACATCTGTGAATTTTGATTATCAATACCATGAGTAAGGGTATGATCAATAGACTTGAAAAACATAAACGGGATGAGGTAGGCCGGTTGTACATTGTCGTCACTATAAACCACAGAGTTGCCAACCGAAAAGTTCAATTTCTTCCAGGGCCTGAATGTAAATACATTGGCTGCAATATATTTCGGACGGAAAACTGCGCGATATCGTTCCGGTTCAGAATAATAGCTTCTGGCACTGTCAATTACTTCACTTACAAGCCAGCCATGATGATAAGTGAATGAGAACCATTCAGCCGGATCCAGTTGCAGTTTGATCATGGCATACGAAGGTGTTCTTCCCGACAATATATTGGATCCATGATAGTTATCACCCCACTGCAGATGATCTTTACTAAAACTCAGACAGCCCCACTTCCATGTCCAGGCAATGCCGCCGCGCATTTCGCTGTAGTCGCCACCGCTGCGGCCCTGAACGCCAATCTTATAGTTTCCGCCTTCATCGGTTGTGAAATAGCCGGGCAATGACAACACCTGATTGGTTTGGAAGTTGTCGCGCAGGCTGGCCCACACCGACCACTGATCCCCGATATAAGCCTGCATGGCAAGCCCGCCATAGGTATGGCGCACCTCTCCCCTGCTGTTGCTGATAAAGTTGGCCCCATAAACCGGTTCCAGCCTCACCCTAAACAAAGAATCCTGATAGGTAAACACGGGGGGTAACAGGGAAACCTGGGTTTTCTGTCCTGGTTTGGTAAGGTTTACTAACCCACGGTGTTGTACGCCAGCTTCGAGAAAATAGTCTTTTAGCATCCGGTCAACTTCACCCCGCTGAGCACCGGAAAGTTTATCAGATTGCCGGGCCTGCATGAGTTTGCCCGCTATACTATCACGGCTATAGGGCTTTACGGCCGAATTCAATTCTACAATGCCCTGAGTTGCCAGTTCATCCAGCAATAGATAAATATTCTTATTTGACGGATGTTCAGGTAAGTGTTGCGCTGTAACCGATATGCCACCAATGAGTATAAGAGCTATGAGTAAATATTTGATCATGCTTTATAATGTTTAATTTTAGGCGAAACAATATTACTGCTTTTTTCAACAGGCATGATGATTCAATCCAGACAAATGATTTTCGATTTCCTAAGTCTTTATTTAACAGGAGCAAAACACGGATTGGCAACATAATGAAAGCTTTTACAACTCCAATGTATGTAAATTGAATGAGGTCAGCAAAGATGTAATGATTGCCGTGCAACTGGTAACAGATTTAAAAAGTTAACAAAAAGGCCAACCATTCTTTCAAACAGTTGGCCTTTTTGCGACAATTTCTTTTGACAATCTTACTTACTCAACTTCCCCAGTGCTTCTTCTGCAGCTTTTAAGGTTGGTTGAGTAGAGATTTCACTGCCCACGGCACCCTTCATCCAGATTTGCGGTATAAGTCGCCCCTGGGTGTACATGCGGTTAAACTCAGCGGCCAGTGGTTTGCCTTTTACCTGTTGCGAAACCTGGAATTCAATCAGGTGACCCATGGGGTAATTTGACAGGTAAAGCGGGTTATCAATCATGTGTGAGTAAATGGCCAGAATGGGTTCGTCCTTCCCGCCAAGGATACCGGCATAATAACTGTTCCAAACTTCCCTGGCAGCACTGATTACCGCCTCCTTTAGCTGGGCGGGGGTGGCATCAGGATTGGCATACATCCATTTCCACACCTTCATATCTACCAGCGAAACGCCCATTATTTCGTAGGATGACCAGAAATTGTCCAATGCCATCATGTATTCCTTGTCGGGATCAGCATTTTTAAGCCCGAGCAGCTCCAGGTCACGGTTCTGGAACAGGAAGGCTACCGCTTCGGTAAAGGCCGTGTTGGGAACACCCTGAAGCATATAATAATCCACATCATTCATGGTAACTGTTTGCTCTACATTATGACCAAACTCATGCACCGCGATGTTGTAGCCTTTGTAATCCATACCATTTTCGCCAATGCGGGTGCGCAGGTGAGCCAGATCATTGCGCATTTCGGCACCCCAGGCGTGGCCTGAACCCCGGGCGGCATCCACCGTTACTAAGGAGGAAATGCGGGTGGCATCATCATAGCTCCAGCCCAGTTTGGTGAGTATATTTGGCAGGTCAGCTTCAAATGCTTTAGCATTGGGATACCTTAGTGAGGTCATGGCCGTTAATTGTTCTTCAGGTATGCCACCCCGCGATTTAAATCCATTATACCAGATGTCGAAAGGCTCCAGTTCCCGTCCAAGCTGTGTGCTGATGTATTTTGCCACTTCTTTCACCTGGGGAGAGGAAACAAACTCAATAAACAAACGTTCCACATCTTCCTGGGGTATTTCCATGGCACCTTCAAAAGCACGATCAATATAGGTAGGCAGGTGCGGACTGTAAGCATCAATAGACTTCATTACTTTAAAGTTGTCAAGGAGAACTTTATAACGCGTATCAGGCTCCGGATTCCCGGCAGATTCCTGTCCGTTCGTATAAATTTTATTGGTTTCCGGATTCCAGGCATATTCATCTCTATTGATCACCTGTTGTGGAATACTTTGATCAATGATGCGCTTCATTACATTATAAATCATACGTTGCTTTTCCAGGCCATGGTCACCGGCATAATTTGATTTCAATTCATCGCGCAGCCCCCAGTGGGTAATCAATTTCATATCTGAGGGGAACAGGGATTTGCCATCGGCATTCTGGAGCCTTCCCATGTAGATATTATAATCGGAAATGTAGGCGTCGGCTTC
Organism: Bacteroidales bacterium UBA5281; assembly: GCA_002410555.1. GTDB lineage: Bacteria > Bacteroidota > Bacteroidia > Bacteroidales > Lentimicrobiaceae > Lentimicrobium. Next base: position 3,496 of record DHSR01000034.1, read on the forward strand.
TGTTAAAGTTTGAGATGCTTTAAGGATGATGTGGGCCGGTACACGTGAAGTGAAACGGTCACCCATACGGGCATAAGCCCACTGCAGCCGGCTCCAGTTGTCACCCTGTGCGGTTTTCTCCTTCAGGGAATAATAGGGAAAATTCAATGCAGTAAGAAAAGCGATTTTGTTGTTGAAAAAGTCATCGTCCAGGTGGGCGGAAGCATCATAACTGCCAAACATCATATCTACTGGCTCAATCTCGCCTCCGGTAAGATGAATCGGCTCTTTCAACTGCAGGTCAATCTTATGGAAATTGCCTCTCAGTACTTCGAAATTACGCTCTAATTTATCAAACAGGGTTTTGATAGCAGCATCTTCAGCCACGAAATTCTCTTTGCAGAACTGCTCAAAATCGGCGGTTGAGCCATCGCTTTCGCGCCATAAATCAGCTACCTGATTTACCCCCCGCTCAATGCGGAATTGATGTTTCGCCCCCAAAGAATCAGCGAGCTGCGCTATTACCTTTTCAACCACCGGTTTACCGATAAACAGGATAGAAGATTCCCCGGTGGGTTGTTCCTTTTTTGTGCCGCAACCACTGCCGGCCAGAATAATGGACACGGACATAAGCATGAATATTTTACGCATGATAAACTGGTTTTAAATACAGTACAAACCTACAAAACAATTTTGACACATAGCTGCAAATTACGGGTTTTTTAATCAACAAGCAACATCAAGCTACCTGGCTCAGGTTAGCTCATGAAAAGCATAAAATTATTATGGATTTACTCCCTGACAAAGGGAACAAACCGCACTGGCAGCAAATTCTGACGGACCATTTTATTGCCTTTTCGGGTAGCATATACCAAAGTTTGTAATCCGCCCGGTCTTCCCAACGGAATCACAATCACACCACCCTGTTTAAGTTGTTCAATAAGTGGAGGCGGGATTTCTTCGGCAGCAGCGGTAACGATTATGGCATCATAGGGCGCATGCTCCGGCCAACCTGCAAAGCCATCCCCGGTTTTTACTTTCACATTCTTATATCCCAATCTGGTAAGCAATGCGGCAGACCTTTTGGCAAGAGGCTCTACAATTTCAATGGTGTAAACGCTATCCACAATCTCGGCCAGCACCGCCGCCTGATACCCTGATCCCGTACCAATTTCCAATACCCTCATGCCCGGCGAAGGAGATATGCTTTGTGTCATAAATGCCACCATGTATGGCTGTGAAATGGTTTGTTCAAATCCGATAGGTAATGGATTGTCTCTGTAAGCTGATTTCTGTAAATTTTCCGGCACAAACAGATGACGCGGAACTTTCCCCATAGCTACCAGAGTAGCTTTATGAGTAATATCACGACTGGCAAGCTGCTCCTTAACCATACGCTGGCGGGCAGCGGCATAGTCCTCCTGACTATAAAGCTTATTGTACATACCACCAAAAGTTAAACCCATCATGATAACAATACAGACGGATGTATATCTTAAAAACATATGCTGTAGATTTGATTAATGGCTAAAGATAATACAAATTAAACCGTTACGCAAATCGTTCATAAGTAAATTTCTTCTCTCAATGGTTTGATTCGGTTAATAAATCTCTCTATATACACAATAAATAATGAGTGACGGTATAAAAAGGTGAAAAAATATCACAAAAATGGTCAGTAAAATTTGATTAAAAAACCCTTTGTCAGATTAGAATATTGGGTGAGACCCAAACAAACAGTGCATTAAACCCTTTCCGGGGCGAAGAAAAAATTATTCCAAATGGCTATTGAGGATCAACTCAATTGTCAATAGTGACCGATTAAAAGTCTTATAATTGAATGAGATTCTTCACTTCACTTCGCTACGTTCTGAATGACAGGTATTTGTATTATAGTAAGGGAGAGCATTAGAGCTTGGAGATAACTGCCTTTCTCCCATCTCCAATCCTCCAGAACCGCCGTATGGCACTGTCACAGAACAAAGCAAAGAATCTTTTATCGTTCTCCGGTCACTACCGCTCAATTATATAAAGTTGATTACTAAGGACTTAAGAATATTATTCTAAATAAATTATAAAAAACTTGATTTTAACCTACAAAAAAAACTACTTTTGCATAGTGAATGCTCACTAACTTTCCGTCTCTTGATTTCGCAAGCAAAACTGTAATCCTATTTCTGATTGTCGAATAGTGCAATTCGGGGGTATGGTAATACAAAGCATGATGAAAAGCCATTTTTTCAGGGAGCCACCTATCCTGATTTTACCTCATCAGCGTATCCGCTTCGAATTGACTCAAAGAAAAACTCAATACTTTTAAAACAAACAAATATGAAAAAATCAATGCTCATTCTTCAACTGTCGCTCGCCTTATTGCTATTTTCCTCATATCAGCAAAAAGAAGCACCGACGTTTCAGCTAAAGGTAAAGGTTAATGATTTGAGAAACTCCAAGGGCGAGGTACTCTTTGTTTTATATAACCGTTCAGATGCTTTCCCGGAGGAAACATATGCAAAATATTACCGAAAGCTCAGTGCAAAGATTGTCAGGGGATCGTCCGAAGTAATTTTTGAGCACCTTCCGGCAGGGAAATATGCCATTAATGTCTTACATGATGAAGACGCTAACGGAAGGATAAGAAAAGGCTTGATTCTTCCAAAAGAAGGCATAGGATTTTCAAATTATGGTTCGATTGGTATTTCCAATAGACCCAACTTTCAAAAAGCATCATTTGAACTGAAGGAAAACACAGAAATAAACGTGAAAATGATCTACTTTTAGAATGTTAAAAGTTGATGCATTCTTCACCTGATCGATGAAAATGAATATTTTAGACAAAAATCACTTGCCCGAAATTTCTTTTCTGATTTTTTTTATCAGTTTAAATGATTATTTATTCAAAAAACTTTGATTTAAAATAAATTTTATGTATCTTTGTAAGCGAATACTCACTTACATTTTTAATCTCTTAATTTTTGATTGCATGAAGATTACAAAATACCATGAACAGCCAATTAAAGACACGCCGCACAAAGTGGATGTTCGTCAAATGTACAATCAGGATTCTGCTCAGGCCATGCTTATGGCGTTAAAGCCGGGCGAAAGTCTGAAACCACACAAAACCCCGGTGGATGTATTTTTCTTTATTCTGGAGGGTACCCCTACCATTCATATAGGCGAAGAAAGTGAAGTTTGCATCCCGGACTCACTGATTGAAAGCCCGGCAAACATAGTGCACTACATCAGCAACGAATCGGCAGCTCTGGCCCGCATCCTGGTAGTTAAAGCACCCCGGCCGGTACATACGACCCGCGTTTTATAACGCATTGAGTTAAATATTTTTTTAAAAGATAAATAACCTCCCTATGGAGATCACCCCACGTCAATTAGAAATTATTGAAGCCGCCGGGCGCACTCTCACCACTTCCGGCGTAAGCGGACTAACCATTAAAAACCTGGCCAAAGAGATGCATTTCTCTGAAAGTGCCATATACCGACATTTCGCAAGTAAGGAAGACATTGTGGTTACCATGCTCAATTACTTGTCGGATGATGCCGACAAACGCCTGAGTAATCTGCCGTCATCCAGATCACCTGAGGAAAAATTCATGGATATTTTCCGGGAACAAATCCGTTTTTTCAGATTAAATCCGCATTTCGTGGTGGCTGTATTTTCGGATGGACTGATGGAAGACAACAAACGTGTAAACGAAGCCATCCTCAAAGTATTGAATGTGAAAATGAAACACCTTATGCCTGTAATTATGGAAGGCCAGCAAAAGGGTGTTTTCACAAATACCATAACCACAGATGAACTCATTCATATAGTAATGGGCGCATTTAAACTTCAGATGTTTAAGTGGCGTATGGCAAATTTTCAATTCGATATCGTGAGAAACGGAGAAAACATGCTGCAAAGCATGCTTACCTTAATTAAAGCAGATTGAATGGGTGCAGATTGATTTCATTCTGGCATATCACACCAATAGATTTATTTTTGCAACCCAAAAGTATTGAGAACTAAAACGCGCACCTATGAAAAACAGAAAAATTACATCTACTATCCTTGGGGCGCTACTGTTTGTTTTTGGATTAATTACTCTTTTTCTGAGTAGTGCTATTTTTCTCGACCTGTTTAATGTGAGGGAGCAGGAAGGCAACTACGTTTTGCTGGTTGTTTGGGCCAACTGGCTCTGCAGCCTGCTCTACCTGATAGCCGCATATGGTTTTATTAAAAGAAAACCCTGGACATTTGGCTTGCTCCTTGCCTCAACCGGTATCCTGGTGCTTGCTTTTGCCGGATTATTAATTCACATTAATTCCGGTGGACTGTATGAAACAAAAACAATAGGTGCTCTGATTTTCAGGACGGTAATTACACTTATTTTCGCCTTGCTGGCCTGGACTGGCATAAAGAAAAGAGAAAGGAAACACACAACCATATAAGTAACGAACTCATTACCAGGGGATATAGCAAGTACGACCTTGCAGCCCCCGTATTTATAAGTTTTGTTCAGAATTAATCATTTCAGATTATGAATAAGGCATTTATTCTTATCATGATCATCGCATTCTACGCGTATCCATGTAAAGCTCAGGATTCTTCATGGAAAAAACCACTGAGTCTTTCAGCCATATCGCAGGTAAATCAGGGTAACAGTTATATTACTTTTCCCACGGACATTGGCAATCTGGAACCTCTGTGGTTTGAAGCAAACCTCATCCCTAATTTCAACATCCGCAAAAGCAAAAATTCACGTGTGATGGGTGTACTGACCCCACAAATCATTTTGCGGATGTATCAGGAAGAATCTTATCCAGTGCGAACTCCGAGTTACATGCCGCATGTTACAGTATACTACAGGCTTACCGAAAAAGAAAAATCCAGTGGTATCAGCCTTTTCGGACGATTTAAGCACCACTCCAACGGTCAGCAAGGGAGTTTTTTTACAGACAGCCTTAAAATAAATCTGGAATCGGGAAACTTTGCAGCCAACAAGTTTGAGGGAGGAATAATCCTTTCTAATACCAATACACGTTTTAAAGCCTTTCAATTTTTTGCTTCTTCCATAGAGATTTACCCCTGGTGTGTGGAAGAACTGGATGAGATTTACAGCAAATTCAGATGGAACAATACCTTTTCGGTATTTAAACTACCCTTGGGGGAAGGCAACGAAAACCAGCAAAAAGCCGTCGTTTCCCTGAAAATAGAAACGTCCTGGATGTTTGGAGAAGTAAATAGCTGGAACAATTTTTCACTTGACCGGCTAAACCTGGGACTTACCATTCACTATCTCCCAAAGTTCTTTGAGGATATTGGTTTTTTTGTTCAGTATTATCATGGCCAGGATTATTATAATATTTACTTCGAACATCATCTGGATGTATTGAGGTTTGGATTGATGACAGAGAAATTGAGATTTTGAGGGAATGTTGAGTTGTTGAGTTGTTGAGTTGTATTGCAGGGATCGCATGAACGGGTTCATCTTTAGGCTAAATAGCCCGCTTTAGATGGGGTTTCTTCGTAGTAAAATTAGCCTGTGGGGCTTCTTTACAGCAGAATGAATATAAATAAATTAAAAGGCTCAGAAAGCAATGACTATCTCAAAAGCAACACCAACAAGCGAACAGATAGTATTTATTGAAAAATTTAAAATATTTTGCCAGTAAGTTTTTTGTGGAATTTAATTTTATAAAAATGAACAAAACTATTTTGAGAACCTTCTTTACACCTATAACAGCTGTAATCATCTCTTTACTTTTGTTTAAGCTACCATTAGGTTTAGGCTATTTTGCAACCATATTGGCGGCGTGTGTAGTGATGGTAGCCAGTGCTATAGAATTCAGAAAAGAAATGTTCAAATTTTTAGGGTTTCAACGAAAAGGACTAAAGATCAAAAACCTTTTAATAGTAGCCCCCGTAGTTTCAGGAGGTTTATTTCTGTTGTACTATTTTATACTTATTCCAACGGTAGGCTCCGTTACCGGACAGGAAATAGATTTTTCTGATTTACAATCTCTTAGGGGAAACCTGTTCGCCACATTGAGTGTTTTGCCTTTCATTTGGTTGTCGGCTGCTTTTGGGGAGGAAATTGTATGGAGAGGCTATTTTATGCGTCAATTTGCCAAATTTTTTGGAAACAGCAGATTAAGCCTGGTCCTGAATATACTGATCCTGGGAGCTTTTTTTGGTTTTTTTCATGCGTATCAAGGTATAACAGGCCAAATCATTACCGGCATAATCGGTATGTTTCTGGCAATTGTTTTTTATATCCGTAAATACGATTTATGGTTTAATATTGCAATCCATGGCTTTTTTGATACCATAGCTTTAGTACTTTTGTATAAGGGATGGATATAACTATTGGGGGCAAAAGGCCCGTGAATCATCATTAAAGCCCAAAAAAGATGAAATACCTGTTTTCAACCCTTATCTTCATACATGGAGCAATCCATTTGCTGGGATTTGTAAAAGCATTTAACCTGGCAAACATTCCGCAACTTTCAGCCCCTGTTTCAAAAGCTACCGGTTTAATCTGGCTAATGGTATTTGTGCTGTTCATTGTTTCGGGTATAGCCTATCTTACAAAACACCAATGGTGGAGCATTGTGGCTTTCGTTGCCATTATTCTTTCCACATTTCTGACCATTTTGGTTTGGAAAGACGCGAAGTTTGCAAGCATTCCCAACATAATCATTTTAGTGGTTGCCGGACTTTCCCTGTCCCAGGTTGTTTTCAACAAGAAGGTTTCGAATGAAATAGCACAGATTTTTGAGCAAAACGCTGGTTTGCAGGCTACAGAAGTTACAACAGAACGACTTGCTGTACTGCCATCACCGGTTGCAAAATGGTTGCAGGTTTCGGGTGTTGTGGGTAAAGAAGAAATCCATTCTGTTTGGCTAAAACAAAAAGCCAGAATAAAAATGAAACCCGGACAGGAAAACTGGATTGAAGCAATAGCAGAACAATACTTCACCATAGAAAATCCCGCATTTGTTTGGAAAGTGAGTATGAACATGCCGCCATTTATCAAAATAGCAGGTCGCGATATGTTCGTTGATGGAAAAGGGGAAATGCTAATAAAAATGTTTTCACTCGTGAATATTGTAAACGAAAAAGGAATGAAAATGGACGAAGGAACACTTCAACGTTATCTGGGCGAAATTGTGTGGTTCCCAACAGCCGCGTTGAGCCCGCACATCACCTGGGAGGAAATTGATGCTTTATCGGCAAAAGCAACCATGGATTACAAGGGAACAAAGGGTTCGGGAACTTTTCACTTCAACGAAAATGGTGACTTTATCCGGTACAGCGCCCTCCGCTACAAAGGCAACGAACCCAACGCAAAACGCTACGAATGGACAATTGATGTGAACGAACATGCAATTATGAATGGCGTGAAAATCCCTGTAGAAATGACCGCTACCTGGAAGCTGGATGAAGGCGATTGGACGTGGTTAGAGTTTCAGATTAAAGAGATTAAATACAATTTCAATTAAATCAATTTCAATAAGATACTTATGAAAACGATTAAAAAAATATTTCGTTTAATTCTTAGAACAATAAAATGGGGAATGCTCTCAATTATTGCGCTGGCAATTCTTTCAGCCTTGTATAATCTTAGCCTTCCCAATAAATCAAAAGTTGTTGAGCAGCTGTCTTCGGAGGAAAAGGCATATATAGCGGAAACAGTGAATTTGCGTCGAAATTTGGGAAACGAAGTATGGCCCGGATGGGGCGATTTCCCCATTCCTGTAATTGTTTACAATGAAGAATATGCTTTTTTAACCGGCATGTCCAATCCAGCGTCCGGATGGTACAAAATGCCGGGCGGAGAACACCGGGGCAGTGATTGGGAGATGGTTAAAACAGACATGTTCAATGGCAAACCTTACTATCGTCAGGCATTGCCCAATCCAGATATTACTCCTGAAAATTTTACGGTAAAAGTGGGAGACAGCTGGGTGTCCACCATGCAGACAAAAGAATATGCAGCGGTCCAGTTTTACAGGGGTTTTAAAAATGAACTTCCACCTGTATTGAATGCCATTTTTCCCTACAGGCTCTTTTGGCACATGCTGATGGGAAAACCCGAAACGTACATTGGTGGGATGGCACATGAAGCCTTCCATGCTTTTCAGGGAAATGAAGTTTATGAGAAGTTTGCTGCTTGTGAAAATGCAAGCCGTCTTTGTACAGATTATCCATGGGATGAAGCTGTAAATGCTAACGGATGGGTGGAAGAAACCAATCTGTTACTCGATGCTTATACTGCCACCAACGATGAAACTTCCAAACAATTGCTTGCTGAGTTCATTGACAAACGCAGGGAACGCAGAATAAATGCAAACCTTCCAATTGAGCAGATTCAATATGAACAAAAAAGGGAATGGATAGAAGGGTTAGCAAAATATGCCGAATTGGAAATTGGCTTAGTTGCGCAGGATAAGCAGGATTATTCCCCAATTGATGGGGTTAGAAAAATATCAGGATTTAAAAACTATAAAACCTGGTCGAAGTATGTTAGCCGGCAAATAACAGAAGTAAAAAGGGCAGCGAACCGTCCTGGCGAAAGTCGTTTTTATTATGGAGGAATGTTGCAGGCAGTAATTCTCGACCGGTTAATGCCGGAGTGGAAAAATGAGGCTTTTGAGAATCAGGTTTACTTAGATGATTTACTCAAAAAAATCTAATAATATCAGATAAGATGAGCTCAGATTAAATGGAACCAATCAGAAGTAAATTAAGTGATTTTAGTAAAACGAAAATCGTATTGATTGTTGGCATCGTTGGGATTACACTTTTAACCTTCTCTTGTAAGGAAAAAATCTCTGCGAAAAATATTGACCAGGAAATCATGGTTGATGTACCTGAATCTCAACTTTATGTTCGGGTTCGTGGAAATGCAGAAAAACCCTTGATTATTAATTTGCATGGTGGCCCCGGCGGTTATTCCGGGATAGATATAAAACTAATGGAACCGGGGATGGAAGACAAATTTCTAATCGCGTACCTCGACCAGCGGGGTTGCGGTAAATCGTTGGCAAGTTCCGATTCTTCGAGGCTTAATGTAGAACAGTACATTGAGGATTTGGATATTGTGATTGACAGTTTAATGAATAGATACAATAAAAAACAGGTTAACCTTATGGGAAGTTCTTGGGGAGGAATGTATGGTTTTCTATATATGTTGTCGCATCAGGAAAAAATTAATTCGTATGCATGTATTGATGGCAAGGTAAATAGCCACTATCAAAACCATTCTTTAATAGATTATGAAATTAAAAAAGCAAATGAATTATTGCAAACAGATATTTCTGATTCAAAAAGAATTGAGCTCAAATTTATTGTAAGTGAACTGAAGCGTATTGAGAAAAGCAATTTTGAACACTTTCATACCGATGTAAACTGGATGAAACACGAAGTGCCGCCAAAACTTGGGTTTAATGCTTATTTTGCAGATACTTCAAAGATTATTTCATTTAAAGATGTTTTGCAGGATACTGCCTTAATGAATTTAATGAAATACACCAAAGAAGAATATGCCCGGGTGGGTAAAAAGGCAGAAACAGTGAACCGGGCCTTTCGCAATAATGCCGCTTATAATAACATAAATATTGAACCTGAACTCGCGAAAATTAAAACGCCAACTGTTGTCATTCAAGGCGACCAGGATTATGTTGTAGGTCTTGGCCATGCCGGATTAATTTACGATGCACTTTCTGGCTTATCTTCTGAGAATAAAGAACTGCACATTTTGCCAAATACCGGCCATTGCCCTGCAATAGAAAGCCCGGAAGAATTAGCTGAAATTTTGATACTGTTTTTCTCAAAACATGCTAATTAGGGAATTAATAAAATCGTAACAAAAAATAAAGGAGATCATAGTATGGACCCATTTAGTGTATCTTAATTCAAAGGCCAGGGAGTTGGAAAATCTAATAGATGGAAAGAAAAAGATGCTTGTTCGTGGATCCATGGGGCAAAAATTGCCTTATGGACGGGTGAATAAAGCCGATATTTTGTTTTTTAGCGAAAATAAAAGAGACTTGTGAAAGGGAAGCAATTCTTTAAGCATTTAAGCATTGCATCTCATAGTTAAAAACAAATCCAACCATTACAATTCCCTGGGCTACATTTCCGACAAACACAGGTCTCTATTTTATCTCTCATTTAAGACTGCCTGCCATTTTTTTCTCACACCGGCATCCACAGTTGTTATTATTTGTATTTTGCGCATTGAAACAGAAGATTACAAATAAAAATATTATGCAAAAAAAGGAGATCAAATGTATAGCTGTGCTTACATCGGGCGGCGATGCACCGGGTATGAATGCTGCGATTAGGGCAGTAACGCGTGCTGCATTGGCAAATAAGATAGAAGTTTATGGCATAAATTACGGTTTTCATGGAATGATAGAAAGCGATTTTGTGAAACTGTATTATGAAGATATTGGCGGTATCATTGGTTTGGGTGGAACAATACTTAAAACAGCACGGTGCAAAGAATTTGCGACTTATGAGGGCAGGGAAAAAGCATATAAAAACCTACAAGAAAGGCACATAGAAGGTGTTGTGGTTATTGGAGGGGATGGTTCATTTAAAGGAGCTGCCTGTTTTACTTCCGAGTTCGACATCCCTTTTATCGGGATACCCGGAACAATCGATAATGACATTAATGGCACGGATTACACCATTGGGTTCGATACTGCCCTGAACACTGTGGTTAGGGCTGTAGACAAAATAAAGGATACGGCCAGGTCTCACGGTCGGATATTTTTTATTGAGTCCATGGGTCGCGAAGCCGGGCTGCTTGCCTTGGGAAGCGGGCTTGCCTGTGGGGCTGAAGTTATCCTCATCCCCGAAGTTATGGAGCAGGAAGAAGAACTGGACAGGTTTATTCAAAAAGGCATTATAGATAAAAAAACCAGTGGAATCATTATGGTTGCAGAAGGATACAAAACTGGTGGTGCAATGAAAATTGCAGAAAGGGTCAAAGAAAAACATCCCGATATCGAAGCCAGGGTGTCAATCCTGGGCCACATTCAGCGCGGCGGCAGCCCAACGGCACAAGACCGGATTGCTGCCACACGAATGGGAGTAGCGGCCGTTGATAGTTTACTCGCAGGGAAGAAAAATTTAATGATCGGATTAAAAAATCATGCTATAGTGGAAGTCCCCTTTGGCCTGACAGAGAAGGCTTATCGTCCGATAAACAGCGAATTTGTGCGCATTCAGAAAGTAATCACCCGCATTTGAAAATGTTGGTATAAAGTGTTATTTCCCAGCCGGAAAGATGATACGCAATCCTGATAATAGCATTACATTAGCGCTTCATTGTCGCACATATGGCTTTAATGCGGAAAATCCTGCCTATATTTACCCCATCAACCAATTTTAGTAAAATGAAAAACTTTATTTTTATCTCTCTTGCTACTTCCCTGGCGTTTTTAATTGCCTGTTCGCCGAATAAAAAACAATCCGAAGAGCTTCCGCGCGTTACCATTTGTGGGCTGGCTATAGAATCTAGTACCTTTTCACCGGCGCAAACCACCGAGGAGGCTTTCCGGGTACGCCGCGGAGAGGAAGTGTTTTCATATTACCCTTTCCTTTCGCCAGATTCGGTTGACCGCAGCCGGGCAGTCTGGTTTCCTACCCTGCGCGGACATGCCATCCCCGGCGGAATTGTAACCCGTGAAGCTTATGAATCACTGGTTAACGAAACCCTTGAACTGCTTAAAAAAGATATGCCCTACGATGGTATCTTTTTCGATATCCACGGCGCCATGAGCGTGGTTGGCCTGGACGATCCGGAGGGAGATTTTATTACCCGCATACGCGAAGTGGTGGGAAAAGAACCCATCATCTCCACTTGTATGGACTTGCATGGAAATGTGAGCAAGCGACTGGCGGAAAACACCGATTTAATTACCTGCTTCCGCCTGGCTCCGCACGAGGATGCGCTGGAATCAAAACAACGCGCACTGGAAAATTTGCTTGACAGGTTGGAAAACGGAAAAGGGAAACCGGCCTACAAAGCCTGGATTCCTGTCCCCATTTTGTTGCCCGGCGAAAAAACCAGCACCCGCATTGAGCCCGCAAAAAGTTTGTATGCCCAGGTGGAGCCTATTTCTGCCCGCGAGGGCATTATTGATGCCGCCATCTGGATTGGTTACGCCTGGGCCGATGAGCCCCGCAACCAGGGCGTGGTAATGGTTACCGGTGATGATAAGGATGCCGTTGCCGGCGCTGCCGAAGAGCTTGCCACCGCATTCTGGAAGGTGAGGAACGAATTTGAATTTGTTGCTCCTGTGGCTCCCCTTGATGAATGTCTGGATATGGCCATTGCCAGCAAGGTTCATCCTTTTATTATCAGCGATATGGGCGATAACCCAACCGCAGGTGGAGCCGGAGATGTTACCTGGACACTTACCGAAATACTCGCCCGCCCGGAGTTTAAGAAGGAAAATGGTCCATCTCTGATTTATGCCTCACTTCCCGGTCCGGACTTTATCGAAAAAGCGGTTGCAGCCGGAGTTGGCAAGCACGTGGAAGGTTTTGCAGGTGCCGACATTGACGCCCGTTATGCACCGCCCGTTAAGCTTTCGGGAATTGTAAAAGCCATTGAGCACGGTGATGCCTCCGCCGAAACCGAAGTGGTTGTTCAGGTGGGTAGTGTAAAGGTGATTGTCACCAAAAAGCGCAAACCGTATCACTACGAAAAAGAATTTACCCGCCTGGGATTGAACCCTCGCGAAACAGACATTGTGGTAGTGAAAATTGGCTATCTGGTACCCGAACTTTACGATATGCGGGCTGACTGGATTATGGCGCAAACACCCGGTGGCGTTGATCAGGATTTGGAACGGCTTGGCTACAAACGCATCAACCGCCCCATGTTTCCCCTGGATAAAGATATGGCAGACCCGGATCTGAAGGCAAGGTTGATCAGGTCGTCGGGGGAATTGTAGGAGGAGAAGGATAGTGCAATCGGGCGTATTGGCCTTTGGATAAATGCTCTTTTTTACGCCTTTTTAGGGTAGAAAGTCGTGATTAATATTATAGCTGCCTCTCAAAACGGCTGGCTTTTTTATTGTTCGAGTCGATTTATTTCTGTTCTGATTTCGTCAATTACTTCAGTATTCATTATCACCTTCTTGCCATTACCTTTTGAAGAAAAAATGTAGAACACTTTACCACCGAAATCTTTTTCAAATTTTTTGTGCGTTTTTAGTTGCAAGCCTTTTTCTTTAAAAATTTGAGCTAACTGTATCCCTTGATTTACAGGCTTAATCTGTAATCCAATAAATTTATCATTTATTTTAATAAAGAAGTCAACATTGAATAGCCTGTCCCATTTGTCGGGTGCGGGTTCTATCTTGTAACCAAGTTCTTGTTCAAGTTGACCATAAATAGTTTTTATCTCTGTCCAATATCCATCAAAGGTTCTGTCAATCACCAGCTGAAGCATATAATCTATGCAATCTTTTTCAGTGATTTCTTCTACTTCTGCTGAAATTACTTCCGTTATCTTGATATAAAGCCTCTTACCAAGTTCAATAATATGCTCCCTTGAACGGACTTTAGAAAAGTAGAAGTCACGCCATTCTTCTATGGTTTTTGGTTCACATTGTCTTATGCTTTCAGAGGTTGGCCCAACATTCCGTTTAAAGTTTAGTTGGAAGCGATTCATCGCGCTATTTAATATCCACTCTTTTGCCATTATATTTGAGTATCAAAGTTGTTTCTGTTTCCGGGTGCCATTCCAATTCCAATTTCGAAATCAAAGCTGCTGATGAAATAGGGTTTATATTCAAATGACGCTCATAGGATTATTCCTATTTGTATTTCGTATAGCTCCGACCCAATTTTTCATTAAATACCATTGCTTAGATTCAAGAACTTTTCACGGTATTTAAATTCCAAATCTGTATTTGGCTCAACAAGCCCTTCCTTTATCAGATGCGCATTGAGAAATGTTTTATTTTTCAGATACAGGTAGCACATCAGGTTATTTTGCTCATCATACTTTTGACTGTCAAACTTCATAAAAACCTTTTGTCCTTTGGTTTTATCATAAAGGAACTCTCTGGCTAAGCCGGACGTGTCTTCTTTTTCTTTAATGCCTATGAGCCTTACAATGAGGTCATTGTTTAATCTTACAAGTTCAGGACTTATTATTTCTTTTATTGAAAAGTACTCCTCCCTTTGTCCACTATTTTTATCGATTTTTGAACCAAATTGCAATTTTTTAGGATCCACTTTTTTGTCAAGACTTTGAAAGTCAGTAAACCTGTAAGGAAGATTTTCAAACGCCTCCTCCACATCTAGATTAAAAGAGTCTTTTAAGAATTCATAAGTTGTTCCGGAAATATCTGTTTGATTGATATTAAGTTTCTGTTTGGCAATTTCGATAAATTCAGGATTAATCTCATATCCGATTGAGTTCCGCTCCAAATTTTTTGCGGCTAACGAGGTTGTTCCACTCCCCATAAAGGGGTCTAAAACCGTTTCTCCTTTAAAAGCGAACATTTTAATAAGCCGTTTGGGCAATTCTTCAGGAAACATGGCAATATGACCATCCTGTTTTACACCACCAAAATTCCAATGACCCGAAAAATACTCCTTCCATTCTTCCGTGGTCATTTTTGATTGGTCTTTAACCTCTTTACTAACCTTTGATGGGGAACCTAACTTCTTGAATATCAAAATAAATTCATAGTCGATTGAAAGGATACCATTTCGTGGAGTGGGGAAACTGCCCATTAAGGATGCTCCGCCTGTTGTATTTGTTGTTGTCTGTTTTTGCCAGATAATTGCCCCCATGTAATCAAACCCTATGCTTTCGCAGAATTTGATTATTTCTGTCCTGATTGGGATTACTTTATACCGTCCATAATAGACAGCCCGGGCAAACTGGTCTCCGATATTTATACACAACCTGCATCCATTGTCAAGAACCCGATAGCATTCTTTCCAGACAAGATTCAAATTATTAATATATGTTTCATAATCTTCATGATAGCCAATCTGACTTTCAATTCCATAGTCTTTTAATTGCCAATAGGGTGGCGAAGTAATTACTAGCTGCACCGCCTCATCAGAAATAAGGTTCATCTGCCGGCTGTCTCCATTAATTATTTTATGATTTGTCCTCAATTTTTATAGCTTTTATATTTGCAAAGTTAGTCAAACTTTAGGTTTTCCAGGCCGGTTTTGTAAGCTCTCTGTCTTGTAAATATCGCGTGAGGTCATTTACTAATGGGAATTTCATAAACTTTAAAAAATCGAGTGTGCATTTTAATCTTTTAACGGAAAACTTCGAATGCCTGATTTAAATTAATTGGTCATTAAAGATCAGCCCAAGTCTGTCTTTTTCAGCACCAAAGGTAAACCATACAGATCGGCTCTCTGCCGTTGTGAACAATGCTAATTCAAATCCCAATTTATACTTTTATGGGTGCTTTAGATTTTATGTCGGGGATGTTCCCTGTCTGTCAATTCATATTTACTTTTCTAAGAAGTTTTCTCGAAAAGTCTGCCTCTGCATCTAATGAAGCAATCATTTCTCCACCGGCGTTTGAAAGTCTTGCCAAATCTTGTTTTGGTATTGAGCCCTGATCAGAAAAAATCAACAAACTATCAAAGTCAGCCTTCGCTCTTAGAAGCCTCTCCAGGATTATGGTTGTCAACCGGGCCTTATCACGATTTGGAATACCGAATAAAAATAAAGGCGCATATTTACCTTCTATCCTAAAATCAATAGGATAGTCCGTTGCATTTTCCATCTCGTCAAAATAATAGTCTTTTGTGACTTTGCCTTCATCCACTATATTGAACAGTTGTTCTTGTAAATCTTCATAAAATGTTGACTCTGCCCGGGCTCTGTTCAAAAAAGTAAGATCATTTATTTTCGTTAAAGCCTGTCCAAGCCTGAAAATATTAGATCCTAAATTTTCGACAGGTGTATCAATAAAAAACTCTCCGTTATCTTCATCAATGAAAGTGTCAGCCTTTATCTGTTCAAATAATTTGCCCCGAGTTCCTTCTCTAAATTTATCCACATCGTTATCATAACTTAAATGCATCATAGTGTGTCCCATATCAGTTAATCTGATAATTCCACCCGGCATTTCTTTGATATAAATCTGATAGGGGTCACCATCTGCAAAGTAAAATGGCGTTTCAATGGAAAGTAATTCCCCTTTCCCTGGCCTGATTTTCACTTCTGCACACATGAGTGAGCAAAGAGTTTCCTGTAATTTATCTATATCAAGGTTCATTGGTCAAAAAGTTTTGTTTGACTTGTATTGTCAGGTGTTGTAGATATTCCTGAAACCTTACAGTAGCATATCCCACTATTTATCAGGAGCTAGTCACTTCGTGCCAAATGAAGTCCTACTCATTAAAGCGCGTTTTTTATAAATTTAAGAAAAAGCCAAAATTTGCTCCATCAGAAATAGGATTGGATTCTATAACTTCATCGCTTATCGTATTTAGTCCGTACCTCAAACATGGTGCAACCGAAATGGATAAATTGTCCAGATGCAGGAAATCATATGATACCAACAGAGGCATGTCTAAGTAACTGACACTAATATTGGATTCCTGCGGAATAAGCGGGTCATTAGGTTCAGCAATAGCCCAGGAATATTCAAGGATGTAACCTTTAGTTGAAAAAAGCAAGCCCGTCTTTACTGAAGCATTTTCAGCGAAATTGTAATTTATTGAAAGGCCTAAACTATAGTTAATCTTTGTTTTATACTCATGCTCAAAGCCTGGAACGCTTTTGAATTGGTAATTGTAGAAGTCAGGCGAACCTATAATTCCAATTGATATTTTGTTGACTTGTCCATTGGCCAATAGGACCAAAAGGAATAAAACTAAGAATAAAGATGTTTTTTTCATTGTTTGTGTGACTTTGTTTTTCAAAATGGGGTTTAACGAGCCTGGCTATGCAACACCACGCATATTTCCATCTTGTATTTAGCCCTTTAATTTCTATTGAGCCAACAAATATCTCTGCTAAGATAGAAGTTTTTAAATATCCAACTCACCCTACGGACTTTTTATTTACCCCGGAGGATTTAACAACCAACCTTTCTTTAAACCTCCCTCAACCCTTTTTCTACAAATCCACCGAAACAGCCATACCACTATACTCCCCAAAAAATGGAATTACCGTATAGTTTTTCTTTTTATTGACTTTGTGTAAGTGTGGGATGAGGATGCCGGTGGCGGCCCCAACAGCTAGGCCGGTAAGGGCATCGGTAGGGTAGTGCTTGCTTGCACGCAGACGGAAGTAACCGACAAAAACAGGAGGAATTACTGCAGCAGCAAAAAGCCAGTATTTTTTATTGCCCAGTTCAGGGTGATAATCAGAATACACCTTGGCGGTGAAAAAGGAAGCCCCGGCAGTCCAGGAGGTGTGGCCGCTAAAAAAGGAATCGCGGGTTCCTCCTCCCAGTTTCATACTCATGTCAAAATCGGGATTGTACACAAAGGGGCGGATGCGGTTATGCGTCATAGGACCGCCCCACAAATACATATGCCCTCCGACGGCCTGGGCTTCCAGATAGAGGAAAAGCACAGGCAGCCAGTCTTTTCTGATTTCTTTATCAAAAGCCAGCAGCGCAGGTAAAGCCAGAGCAACATTCATCCCGATGTCGGAGATGAGTTGTGCATTATCATAATTGTCGCGCTTTTGAAAAGCGGCCCGCCGGTCGAAAAACCAGATTTTATCGCGGTCCAGATTGAGTATAGTGGCGGAATCAAGCCGGGTCTTATCTTTCAATAAACCGAGGCCGTAGTAATTCAGCGCATACCCGACCACCGTGGCGGGAGCCTCCCATTTATAATTAACCTGATAAACCTTTTCGGATTCAGGGTTTTGAGCTGTTATAGAAAAGCTTGTCAATAGAAGCGTAAGCAGGAGGATTATTGTTTTCAATTTAATGCTATATAGTCCGTTAATGTTAGTCTCACGCGATCCCGATAGCGGGACAGAAGGAGTTTATTAAATTGTTGTCTGCGACCATCGACCATCGTCTTTCATAATCACCTCACCCCAGCCTTCTCCTGCCTTCGACTTCGCTCAGGCACCGAAAGGAAAGGGAGCTAATCCGTCTATTGGGATTAGAAATTTTCCCTCCCCTTGTCTTGTTGATTTGTTGTCCCGATAGCTTTCGGGATGTTGAGGTGTTGATTTGTTGAGATGTTGAGGTGTTGTTAAAAATCCGCAATCTTCATATCCGCACATCATCACATCTGCAATCTGAAATCCGAACCGGAGCGAAGCGGAGCTCACCGAAGGTAAATCCGAAATCATCTCTCCATCATCTCCCTCCTAAACTCATAATCCTTATACGACACCTTAAACAGTATGCGATACAGCACCGGTACAAACAGCAGGGTAATGACCGTGGCAAACAGCAGCCCGAAAATAATGGCCAGCGTTAGCGGTTGCCACAGCAGGTCGCCGCTGAAGAGCAGGGGAAGCATCCCCAGTGAAGTGGTGAGCGTGGTGAGTATAACCGGTCGGAATCGACTGTTCGCAGCCAAAAGTATGGCATCCCGGCGGTCAACATCCGGATTTTCCGCTGCTTCAACATCAATGCGGTCAATTAGGATAATTCCGTTGTTCACCACTATCCCCGCAAGGGCAATTATGCCAAGGATACCAAAGAAACTCACAAACGAACCACCGATAAACCAGCCGGCAATGGCGCCGATGATTCCCAGGGGGATAACCATCACAATAATAAATGATTTCCGGATGGAATTAAACTGCAACACCAGCAAAATCACGATAAGGAAAAAGGCCAGCGGCAGGCGCGAAAATATGGCGCTAAGGTTCTCGTTGGTATCTTCATCTTCACCACCAAATTCATAGGTATAACCGGCATTCCAGGTAGTTTGTTGCTCCTTCATCCAGGGTTCGATGTCCTCAAAAATATCGGCAGCATTATAACCCTGTGCCAAATGTGCACCTACGGTCATGGTTTTTACCCTGTCCTTGCGGATGATTTTACCGAATTGCCATTCTAAACGGATATCGGCCACCTGCGCAAGGGGAATATTCTGCCCGGTGGGCGCAGAATAGATATTAAAGGCCCTGACCGATTCAATATCCTGCTCATTTACATCGGTACTGCTCATGTAGATGGGGATGCGCTTGTCGGTTTCGCGAAAATCATCAATGCGAATGCCCGAAAGCCCGGCATTGAGCGACATGGCAATTCCCATATTGGTAAGTCCTGCCCGCTGCGCTTTGTCGGGATCAATATCTACGACCAGCTTTTTAATTTTCGGGCCCCAGTCATCGTTAATATTGCGTGCGCCATCAATGGAAACAAGTCTTTCTTTCACCTTTTCGGAGATAGCGGCCAGTTGTTCGGGGTCATCTCCCGATATGCGTATTTCAACCGGCGTGCCCGAAGCGCCGGCTCCGGTCAGCCTGTTTACGCGTATATCGGCATCGGGAATGTTGTCGAGGCAATATTTATCCAGACACGCAATCACGTAATCATTATCCTTGTCGCCGGTGGTATTGAGCAACATATGGGCGTAACTTGACTTGGGCTCATTTTTAAAATAACCCAGGTCGTAGGGTTCGGGTCCTTCACCAATAAAAGTAGAGAAATCGAGCACACCCGGATTGGAGGTTTTTCCGGGGTTTACCATCAGTGAATCAAGGATGTAATTGCCAATGCCTGCCACCGCGGCTTCAGTATAGCCAATTTTAGTGCCTTCGGGAAATACAATATCCACGGTTACCAGGTTGCGGTCGCTGTCGGGCACCAGCTTGAACGGCAGCAGTTTCATAGATAATATGGCTCCCACAAAAATAACGGCAATGAGTACCAGGAAAACCACTGGTCTTTTCAACACCTTGAATAGCTGCTCATTATACCACAAATTCACACTTATCATGCCCCGGTCTATCCTGTTTGGTCCTTTTTTTTCGTTCTTTGAAGAGGTTTTTATAATAAGAAGAGCCAATAAAGGGATAAAAGTAAAGGCCAGGAACCATGAACTAAGCAGGGTGAGACTCACTACCCAAAACAACGGCGATGAAATTTCGCCCATAGGCGTTTCGGCCAGAGCAAAAGGCAAAAAGGCCGACGCAGTGGTAAGCGTAGAAATAAGCAAAGGAATAACCAGTACTTTGCTGGAATAAATGCTTGCTTCCCGCAACTTCATCCCTTTATCCATTTGAACGAGTATGGATTCTGACAACACAATACCGTTATCTACCAGCAATCCCAGCGAAATGATGAGGGCCGCCAGCGATACCTTATTGAATCCAAAATCGAGCAAACCCAGGAAAAAGAAAGTGAACAATATAACCATTGGGAGCAATGCTGCCACCAGGGAGCCGGTTCGGAATCCCAAAAAGAAAAACATAATGAGCAGCACAATGACCACACTTTGCAGGATGTTTACCAAAAAGCTGTTCACCTGACTATTTACAACCTTGTCCTGCGAAGCAGAGCGCAATACCTCCACTCCTACCGGCAACTGGCTGTTGATCTGTGGTAGTAATTTGTCCACATCCTCACCCAGGCGCACGATATTGGCGCCATCTTTCAGCGACATAAACAAGGCAACCGCATCGCGGCCATTGATTTTCACAATCTTCTCGCGGGGCGAAACGTAGTCGGAATATATGTTTGTGGTGATGTCTTTTAAAAATACCGAACCGCCATTTGAGGTGGGGATAAGGATTTTCTTCAGGTCTTCTATCGTTTTGAAGCTTCCCGAAGGTTCAACCTCAATACGCTTGCGGCCCATGTTAATTTCGCCACCGGGATACAGGATATTGGTCGCCGAAAGGATGTTCCGTAATTTAATGGCATCCAGGCCGTAACGCGCCAATTGCTTATCGTCAATCTCTATAAAAATACGCTCTTCCTGCACGCCACCATACTTCACTTTGGCTGCATCGGGAAGCATCAGCAGTTCATCGCGCACCTTTTCGGCATAACCATACAAGGTATTGTAGGGTACACCATCGCCCGTAACGCCCAATATCAGGCCGAACACCGTTCCTATGTCCTCATCTTTAACGATAGGTCCGAAAACTCCCTGCGGAAGAAGGGGCTTTGTATCTTCAATCTTATTGCGCAAGTGTTCCCAAACGCCCGGGAGCTTTTTGCCGCTCACCTGCACCACCAGCTCAACCCGGATTACGGAGAGTCCGGCTGTGGATTCGCTTTCGATGGTTTTTATTTCGGCTATTTCGCGGATAACTTCTTCCAAAGGCTTGGTAACCAACTCTTCCACCTGGAGCGGGGTGGCACCGGGATATTTGGTTACCACGGTAGCAATGCGCACGGTGTAAGGCGGCATACTATCGCGCTCCATTTGAAAATAGTTGAGCACCCCGATGATGCCAACGATTATAAAGACGATAACCGTAATGCGGTTGTTGTCGAATGCTATTTTTGTGAGGTTCATGACCGATCGTTCATTTGATTCTTAAAAATCGCTGTTGCTAAGCAGCCTTACTTTTTTACCATCGTACAAGAAACTGATGCCCGCCGTTATTACGATATCACCTTCTGTAAGGCCTTCGGTAATTTCAACGCCTTGAGGGGTTATTTCGCCAAGAGTCACCTTTTTACGGGTTGCCTGATAAATGCCTTCTTCACCGGTTTTGGTTGCGATGTAAACAAAGTCCCCATCCCGGTCGTGGCTAATGGCATCGGCTACAACCAGTATAGCGCCGGGAGTGGTTTTACCATCGCGGCTTAAGGGAATTTCTACCGTACCGGTCATCCCCGGCTGTAATAGAGTGGTTTCTCCTTCTATTTGAATGATTACCGGAAAAATGGGCGCATTTGGACTTCCGGGGCTGACTTCCGAAACTTCCCCCCTGTATGTTTTCCCCGGAAGGGAAGTAAACCGGACCTTTACCTTTTGCCCTTTGCTGATGCGTGCAATAATGCTTTCGGGGACGGCTGTTCTAACCTCGATATTGTTTAAGGAGGAGAACACTACAATGGGATGCCCCGGCGCTGCCATCTCGTTTTCCTGTGCCATCACCGCCGAAACAGTGCCCCGGTAGGGAGCGGTGAGGGTGGTATAATCCAGTTGATTTTGTGCCGCCTTCAACTGCGATTTTGCGGTTTGAAGCATGGCTTCCGCCGACTCAAACTGCGCCCTGGCCTTTTCATATTCATTCAGGGATACATTGTTGTTGGCGTACAGATTCTCAATCCGCAAAAAAGCAGATTTCGCCGTTGAAAACTGAACTTCGGCATTTTTTAATCCCGACAGGGCCTTATTGGCATTGATGCGGTAATCCGCTGCGTCAATACGTGCAACCAGTGCACCTTTGGGTAGGGTATCGCCCAGTTTCACAGCTATTTTTTCGATGGTACCACCCACCCTGAAGCTCAATCTGGCCTCGTTGGCAGGTTGGGTTACGCCAGAAAAACTCCGCAGGTCACCACTTGACGTGGAAACTGCCTCCTGATAAAATACCGGCCGTATGGCTTCCTCTGCCGTTTTTTTCTTACCGCAGCCGGCGGCCAGGATAAGTACTCCCAAAATCAGATAATGAAATTTTTTCATCTTTATTCTCCCTCGTTTAAGTAATTAAGTAAGCGGCTATTGTATACACTTTGGGCGGTTTCATCCCCCAAAAAAGTAAAATCTCCTTTCAATCGCTCGGTATTGATAAAATCGAGCATATACTGGTAATAGGCACCGGTGGCGAGGTTTTTTGTCCGCACCATAACATTTTGAGCATCAATGAGCTGCACCACTGTGGCCATGCCCTGCGCGTAAGCATCCTGCACAATCCTGAAATTGTCTTCAGCAGCCCTTGCGGCTTCGCGCGATAAGTCCACTTTATGGTAAGATGCTTTCAGCAATTGCACGCTCGAATGAATGCCTTTTTCCAGCTTGTTGAGCAGGTCTTCCTTTTGCCAGGCAATTTTATCCTGCTCAATGGTGGCCCGCTGCGCCTCCTGCCGCCTTCGCCCGCCTTCAAACACCGGAATACTCACCCTTACACCCGCGTTCCAGGTAATATCGTCGGGAGGGGGCGGTATGGGCAGGTTGGGATTGGCAATAACGCCTTCACGGACAAACGCCTGGTCGGCATTGCCAAACAGCGCAACTTCGGGAAGGTAGAGCTGGCGGTTGCGCATTGTCTTTTGACGGTCAATAATTTCACTTGCGGTAAGCAGTTGTTGCAACTCGGGCGAATGCGACTGCATTTCACTTACCAGAAATTCAGCATACCTTTCGGTAAGGTAGGGATTGTTGAAATAAAAGGGCAATATGTCGCGGCTGGGCATAATGGTTTTGTCCATGCCCGTGGTATCGGGTGTGGCAACCGGATGGCCGGAAGGCAGGTTGAGCAGCTCATTTAAACTGTACATGGCCGCCTGGTAACGTGCCTGGGCATCGTTTAATTCCATTTTATTCAGACTTAGCTCACTCACCCAGCGGTTTACATCCGAAATGCCGGCTTCGCCACTTTGTTCTTTTGCTTTCGCTATGTCCAGATTTTGCAGCGTGGCATACACGTTGTCGTTTTTAATCTGTAGGTTATTTCTGGCAAAAAGCAGTTGGGTATATGCCGTGGATACATCGCTTACAATATCAAGCGCCACTTGCCTGCTATAATGTTTTTGATTTTCAGCCATCAGCTTTTTAATGGCATAATTAGCAAAAGCGGCATCTGAATAGATTACCTGCTTGAGCGAAGCCGATCCGGTTACTGTAAATTCGCCCCTTTGCCCCATGGATGCTTCCACCAGGTTCTTGCTCAGTTGTACGGCGGTGCCTGAGGCCTCAATTTGTGGCAGCAGGTTCGCCCCGGCTATTTTCACATCCTTTTGAGCCAGCAGCAGATCCTGATCGGTTATTTTTCCGGTAATATTATTCTCCAATGCCTGTGCGATGGCCTGGCGCAGGTTAATCTCTTCGCCCGGCATTTTCTCCACGTTCACCAAAATGGCATTTTCAAACAAGCCCCATTCTTCAGGAAATTTATTGATCTGCCGCAGACCGGCCATATTGATATAAGGAGTGCGCTCTTTTGTGCCGGTTGTGATGGGTATGGCCGAGAGGTTGGTGCCTTCACTCACTTTTAATACGCGCAGGGCCACCTGCCGTGCCATTTGCTGGAAGGTAAACGGAGGGGTAAAACTGACCGTTGCCCCCTTTTCCAGATAATCGGTGCCACTAACCGAGAGTGAAGGGATGTGCCGGCTGTTTAAACCCGCAAAAAGGGTTTCAATCTCCGTTGCGGACTGCGCCACCATCGGAAAAACAAAAGCGGCATCCACACCGGCGGGCAGTGCCTCAAGGGCTTCATCCACAGAAGTGCCAACGGGAATGAAAACAAGGTCATAGTTTGAATTTTCCGGGGTCAAAAACTGCCGGATTAATTCGGAATTGTGGTAAAAAGGCTCCGCTACAATAACTGCCAGGTGTTTAAACGCAAACATTTGATGGAAAGCCAGCATGTCGTCCTTCAGCTTTATCATGGAAGGGATAAAGGTGAAATTATCCACGCCGGTGCTGTTGTCCGGCTGCAGTTGCAGCCCCTGCAACTCCTTATCTAAGATGGTGGCAGCAATCACCGGTTTGGAATGCGCTTTAAGCCGCGCGGCTGCATCTGACGACAGATAGCCCAACGCAATGATCAGGTCAATATCCGGATCATCTAAAAGTGCTTGCAGGTTTTTATCCACCCGGGCAGACTGCCAGTAGGCATTTAATTCTGTAAAGGCAGCCCCTCCCTGTGCGTTGGTCAATGCAGTAATTTCAGATTTTACAAGTTGCGAGAGCATTTCAAATTCGCCGGTTCCGGCATCCTTGCATATTCCAACGCTTAACAGGTTCTGGGCTGGCATGGTTAGCGGGGCAATCATCAGTGCCAGTACCATGCTTAAAATCAGGCCGGTTCTATTCATTTGATTTGGGTTTTTCAAGAAAGTTTGATTTGGGTTATTCTTCGCGTATTCAAACATATTTACTGTCTTATTCCATTTTGCCGGTACCGTTCGCCTGCCATCGTTCATCAGGCAATCTCTTACGATGCCGGCGGCTGACCTGGCGACTGCCACCCGGTGGCGCATGTATATTCTTTTGCTGAGGCTGCTTAACCAGCCCGACAAGATAATTTTTTGCCACCCGCTTTACCCGGAAAATAATTTCACCGGCTTTTGTACACCTCGCACTCACCTCCGGGTCGAAGATCAGATGTGGATACCAGGGGTTTTGTTTAAACAAATCATACAGGTTGTTAAAAAGGTGACTAATCTCTTTTTCAGGAGGTTCGCTTTGAGCGGATATGGCATTTACCCGATATTTTAATTCCCGTTCAAGGTGCCTGAGCATCAGCTCAAAAATTTCATTCTCATTGTTGATCTCCTTCAAAAGTTCATTTTCTACCAACTCCGGCTCCTGATGCAGCGCATCCACGGTCAGCCCAACGGCACCGGAGCGGGCCATGATGCGTCCTGCAGCTTTTATGATATCTTCGTTGTTCATAACCATGCGCCTATTATCGGTTTGATGCATTCAAAAAAAACACCGGCAACAGAGGTTTTATTGATGTCGTTTTTGAATAAACACTGCAAAGTTAGTAAATGTTCACTTACATTGCAAATAAAAAGGAGATTATTTTTAATTATTTTTCAATGGGTGGGGCAAATAACAATTACTATGGATGTAACAAGGCTGCTTTCGCATGAGACAGACGAAGTTAAACGATTGGGATACAGATATTAGAGATGAAATCAAATGAAAATAAGATTCTGTCATTTAAATCAATGAATTGAATTAAACATTGACGTTTTGTTTGTATTTTTGTTTTAAATGGGCGAATACAATTCTAAACGGAGGCAATAATATAAAAACAAATACCATGGGACTATTTGACCTTTTTAAAGAAGACACAGACAAAGTAAGAGAAACGAAAATAAACTCACCTTTTGAGCTATTTAGTTTTGACTTCTCCAACATTCCGGACGAGACCTTAAAAAAAATTGATGAAGGTGAAACAGAAGAAGGAATTAAGTTTACTATTTCTCGAAAATGGCTCGAAAGAAAAGAATTAGATATTTTTGACACTATTGAAGTCGTAGAATTTGATACAGGTGGGAAGAACTTCGTTTTTACGGGTTCAACTTTTTCACATAATAATATTAGCAGAATTAAGAATATTATTAATTCCCTATATAGTTATTATGGACCTGACGACCTTGGGGAAGGAAAATTTGACAGAGACGATGAAGCTATCCTGCGAGATGGAATTTGGACAGGTAGAATGTGGAATTCTCATCCAAATAAACCCCACGTTATGATTACTGGCTATCCAGAAGAAGGTTGGTCATTAGCAATATGGACGAATTAACAAAAACAACCACAAACCATGAATGCAAAACATGTAATTCTAATTGTAGTAGGGATTATTGTACTGATGCAGGTAATCCGGATTGATACGGTGAACCCCGAAGCAATCCCTGAAAAAGACTTTTTAAACATAACGCAGGCACCCCCGGAGATAGCCCAAATCCTGACCACCTCCTGCTACGATTGCCATTCGCACCATACCCTGTACCCGTGGTATGCGCAAATTGCACCGGCCTCCTGGTTTCTGAAAAAACATATTAATGAAGGCCGCAAGAATCTAAACTTCTCCACCTGGGCCGATTATACGGCAGATAAGCAAATTTCAAAGAAGGAGGATATTATTGAAGAGCTGGAAGAGCAGGAAATGCCCCTGAAATCCTACACCCTTATCCATTCCGATGCAAAATTAACCGACGACTCCAGGCAGGCGCTGATTGGATGGTTTAGGGAGTTGGAGGAATAGTCATAAAACTATCCAACCCTTAGTTTAGCGGCATCTTTCCATAAATAATGCGGCAGAGGCTCATTCAATTCCCATTTAATACTCATTGGTTTTGCACCATAATGCTCTCTTAATTGCCCTTCTCCCACAAAAACATAGCCCATAGTATTGCCATATTCATCTTTATTTTTTTCTCTTACAAAAAGTAGAATTATCTTTTCATCTTCCAGATGTTTGATATAGGAAATTCCTTTAGGCGTTTCTGGCCCTGCGGAATTCTGGCTTTGCCAATGAAACAACGTCTCATTTATAGCATAATCATCATACATTGTGGTCGGTGAAAAATTTTCTTCAGACTTAATGAGATTAATAAAAAGCAGTTCTGTATTTAGATTTTCATTTACTGCTACACCTTCACGGCTTGACGATTTTTTTTCGAATGTACTCAAACCAAATGCTGCTAATATTTGATCCCTTGTGAAACGAGAATGCAATTTTAGAGGTTGCTTATAGGGTAGATTAATATCAATTTCTTTAAAATCAATCCTATCAATTAACACTTCTAATACTTCAATCATTTCATCAATCATCACTTTGTTTCGGCCTAATTCTTTAATGCTTAATTCAAGATTTTTAAATCCGCCTGCTGTTTGCCAGATGTCATAATGCAACATTAATAGCATTTGTCTTTCTACTTCAGTAAACTCGTTTAACGACACCTTGAACGCTTTCTTTGCAAGGCTTAATATGAATTGAAAATAAACAGTTGAGTTACAAGATAACCATTTTTTTGAGATAGCATTAATTATTTGTTTTTCGTGCTTATTTTCAAAATCATCATGTCTTCCTGCTGCCTGACAAAGTCTTTTCCAACCTCCTCGCTTATAGATCATTTGCAAAGGAATATTATGAAAATCAATGAAGTTTTTCAAGTTGAGAGCTAAAGTAGTTTGGTGCTGGAAACTTTGAATCTTTTGAATCAATTGATTTCGATTCAGTGAAGTGGCCGCGGTAATATTCTCAAGAATAATCTGTTTAGCTTTTCTCTCTAATACAATTGAACATCCAAGTGGTAAATGTGGGAAATTGTCTTCTATTTCCTTCGCAACAGTCGTGGCAGTTTTACCTATCAATGCCCGAAACTTATTTTCAAAGTTGTATTCAGGCCTCGAGTTTCCCACAAAATCAAGAACTGTTAAACATTCTTTATTCTCTGACAAACGCAAGCCTCGTCCGAGTTGTTGAAGGAAAACGGTCAAACTTTCAGTTGGTCTTAAAAATAATACGGTATCAATTTCTGGTATATCAACGCCTTCGTTAAAAATATCTACAACAAATAAATAGTTGATTTCTTTCTTGAGCAATTGACTTCTGACAATATCCCTATTTTGAGTATTGGCACTTGTTAAATAGTCTGCTTTGAGACCAGCAAGACTGAATTTCTCTGCCATAAATCTGGCGTGTTCTATAGTTATACAGAAACCAAGTGCACGAACATCGTTAATGTCCTTTGTGTATTTATCCAAAGCGTCAATGATTTCCCGAATCCTTCTATCATTAGCTGTATAAACAGAAGATAACTCACTGGCCACATATCGCCCTCGTTCCCAACCTACTTTTGAAAGGTCAATGCTATCCGTGATGCCAAAATATTGAAATGGAGAAAGAAGTTTTCTATTTAAAGCTTCGGGTAAGCGAATTTCAGCGGCAATTCTATTGTGAAAATCTTCCTGAATATCTCCGCCATCCATTCTTTCGGGTGTGGCGGTTAATCCGAGTAAAACTTTAGGTTGAAAGTAGTTAATTATACCTCGATAACTATTTGCTGTAAGATGGTGACATTCGTCAATAACGATATAATCAAAATATTCAGGAGAAAAATTGATTTCATATAAACGATTATTAATTGTTTGAACAGAAGCAAATACATATTCGAAGCTATCTGGAACTAATCCGTCAACCCATAATTCTCCAAAGTTATTATCTCTTAGAATCCCTCTGAATGTGATAACTGATTGAATTAATATCTCTTTTCTATGGGCTAAAAAAAGGAGTTTGGCCGATTTGTTTTCGTTTTTGAATTTTTTATAATCAAATGCGGAAACAACTGTTTTACCAGTGCCCGTTGCCGCTACAATTAGATTTCTATTTCGATTATGTACTGAACGCTCCACTTCCAGTTTTTCTAATATTTCATATTGGAAGGGAAATGGTTTTATATCAAAAAACGAAAGGTTCAAATCGGTTATTTTCCCTGTTCTTCCTCGACCCAGGGATTCGATTAGTTTTTCTTTGTGAGTGGAATCGTCAAAAAGCTCAAAATCATCGCTTTGCCAATACGAATCAAAGGTTTTCTGAAATTTATCTATGATATGACTGACCTCTTTCGTCGTGATTTTAACATTCCACTCTAATCCATCAGTTAGAGCAGAACGAGAAAAATTGGAAGAGCCTATATATCCTGTATGAAATCCTGTTTTTCTTTTAAATAAGTATGCTTTAGCATGCAGCCTTTCATTGCCAGTATTGTAGGATATTTTCAGTTTAGTGTTTTCTAATTTCGACAATAGCTGAATGGCTTTATAGTCTGAAGCCCCCATATAGGTAGTCGTAATCACTCTTAATTGTCCACCTCTTTGTGTGAATTCCTTTAATTCTCTTTCAAGAATGATAATTCCTTTGAATTTTATAAAAGAGACGAGTAGGTCAATTTTATCAGAGGATAGAATTTCTTTCTTTAGCTCGCTTTCGAGCGATAGACCAACATTGCTACCTGTGAACAGCTCACTGTGCGTCAACCTGGTGTAGGGCGTAATTTCTTTTAAATGTAAATTGAAATCGGAGAAATGAGCATCAATTTTTGAAAATACTGCTTTCAGAATTTCTCCTTCAATTGCAATCAGATCATTTGTGAATTCTTCTTTTTTCAGTTCCTCTTTCAGAAACAAAATTATTTTATTTGCAATTTCGATTTGAAGCTCAATTTGATTTTCCCCTTTGACATAATTCAACGCATTTTTAATTGTTTGCGATAGATGTTTTGCTAATATGGAGGAGGCTTCTTCTTTATCTAAAACAGATTTATTGACATAAAAAACATTTTTATCTATGTCCTTAAGCTTTTGAGAAACAAGTTGAGTAACCAATTCTTCGTATATTCCTTCAATCATAGGTTTAGGTATAAAGTTTAAGATATATCCAACTTGTAATTGGCTCTGGGATTACTATTGAGCCGGCAAAATCCCTGCTAAGATAGAAAGTTTTCAATAGTCCAAACCATTGGACTTATAATTAACCCATAAGATTAAAAAAGCCCCCAACAGATACCGCCGGTTTCTATAGCCATAAGCCGGCAAGTGGTTGCGCACTTCGGTTTCATTCAACACTCACTTAAAATCCGGTCTGTTTTTTTGGGTTGTTGCAGATAGTATTCGGCTGCCCCACCTGAAAATAGCGGGCAGGGATTTTACATTTCTCCGGCGACTGCGTTTAAGTCTTATTTATTGCCATTAGTTGTTGTCAATCTCGGAATATTTAGTTTGTCAGGACTTTGCCTACAGTCCCAAACTTTCAGAATTAATATTCTGTCTTCATGTATTTCGTAAAATAAAATATAATCTTCTATAATCAGTCCTCGAATCTGGTCAAGTTTCGTTTTTATGCCTACTTCAGGATTTTTCGCTACAATTTTAAGCTCTGCCTAAAACTTCTTATTTAGTTTTCTGGAGTATTCTCCGCTATGGTTTCTTTTGGTGAAGAATTCAAGAATTTCATATAATTGACTCTCTGAAACTTTTGTCCAAATTACTTCCCGCCTAACCATTCTTCTACTTTTTGATCCATTTCTGATTGTGAAATCACATTCCCTTTTTTCCCTTCTTTACTTGCAATAAGCAATTCTTTCTCCTGGTCAGCCGTTAATTCAATAAAAGGCTCTTTTTTCTTGTAGTCCAAAATTGTCTTGATAGCATTGAGAAAGTCAATGTCTTCAATTCTGGAAATCCTATTAATTAGTTCTTGTTTCAACTGAATGGCATTCATGTTTTTTGTCTTTAAATCAGGTATAAGGTTAAAAACCTTTTAAGAATTTAGATGGACTCTTCATTTGTAATTTTTTTCGCTCCCAAGTAATGTCAACGGGCAGCATTTTCTTTTGTGGCGGATTTCCGAAGACAAATCTTTCTGTCCATACTAATTCATATTTGGAACTAATGTGTTCATTTTCATGGCGTAACCCGCCATAAAGTATATGCATTGTTATGGGCCGTAGTTATTGTCCAAGATCGATTTTGAAATGAGGTAATTCAACACTTAATGTAACTTTCGCCTGTAAAGCATGAAAGACTCTCATTAGAGTATCAATTGTAACATTACTGGCATTATTCTCAATTCTCGAAATTTGAGCTTTCTGCACGCCAATAAGTTTTCCAAGTTCCTCCTGGGTTAATTTTCGTTCCTGTCTGGTTTGTTTTATTGCTTGTCCAATCAAGTCCATCTGTAATTCATATTCAAATCTGTCTCGGTTTGGAGTGCCAATTTTACCGATAAGTTTGTCTTGAACTTCGTCTAAGGTATGTGTTTTCATTTCTTTGTCTTTTTAGTGATTTCTTTGTCTTCAAAATATCGTAAACGAACCTGCTTTGCCTTTTGGATTTCGCTGACTGGTGTTTTACTGGTTTTCTTAACTATTCCATGCGTTGCAATAATAAGAGTATTTAAAGAATCTGTCTTGTCCCAAAAGGCAAAAAGTCTATAATGCAACCCTTGGTAAAGAGTTCTGAACTCCCAGATTTCGTCTTTTAGTTTCTTGAACAGTTCAGGATCATGTCTTGCCTGAGCTTTACGAATATTAAAAATGATTTTTTCGTAGTGCTTCTTTTCCAGATTGCTGAGAAATTCAAAAGTATCATCTAAGAATACAATGTCAAAAAGTTTGTCCATTCATTTGATTCCTGATAGTGCAAATATACATAAAATGTTTCATTATATAGAAACTATTTTCCGATTGCGATTTTCTACTATACCCTAAAACTTATTGTATCTCCAACTTTCCCCTCTGTATTCAACAGCAATTTACGGATATGTATAGCTTGTATTTAACCCTGTAACTTCCATCGAGCCATTATAAGTTATCAGGAAACTAATCCAAATATTGGTGTCAGGAATGATCCGAATTTTCTTTTTCATATCTGGCTTTTCTGACAGTTTCAACTTCCTTCTCAATTTCTTCTAATGATGGAGCATTATCCGAATTGGTTCTCAACTTATCAAGAAGCTTTTTGAATTCACTTTTTCTATCAGATGAATCAGATATTTTGATTAATTTCAAATCAGCAAGATTTTTTAAAAGTTTTCTTGCCTTTGGGTTTAATATTTCAATTCTAATGGTATCCATATTCACTTTTTTATACAAAGATAACTTCTTATTAGCAAACTTAATTTGCTGCTCAAAAAATGACATTACCGTAATTATACATTCAACTTTCCTCTCTATATCCAACAGCATTCTGCGGATATAACGCGCATTGAAACTACCATTAAGCCATTAAAAGTCATCAAGCAGTAGGTTGGCATTCCACCAATCCTTACTTTTCTTTTTTATCCCAATCGGCATAAGTGGTGATATTCAGATTGGTTTTGGGTTCGGTGGTATAGTTAACATTGCTGTTATAGGTCCATTCCATCGTTTCCGATCCACCACCCGAATGCGTAGTGATTAAGGCATTGTTTCGCACCAAACCAATCGGGAAGGCCTGATCGCGCGGGGAAACTCTGTCGCCATGGGTTGGGTCGGTGGGTATCCATCCATAGTTTGGCAGATAAACCTCAACCCACCGGTGATATACATCATCCATATAAACTTGTTCGTGCCGGTTCCAGACTGACCCTACGTATTTGGCAGGAAGACCGGCAGCTTTGCAAAGCGCAATAAACGCAAAAGTATATTCGGAGCAGCTTCCGTGTCCATTGGTAAGTACAGTAGGTGCGGTATCCCAGGCGCCGTCCATAATATATTCCAGATGCCCAATCAGGTATTGATGCAATTTGCGCATAATCCAGTAAGGATTTTCTTCATCTCCAACGACCTCCTTTATGGTTTTTTGAATAATATCACTGTTGATCTGATATTTTTCATCATCAGATAGGTATTCCTGCTTTATTACTTTTGGTATATCATTCAATGTTCCTGTTTTTTCGGGAAAAATAATGTAGCGGGTGTTATACGTTTCCACATCAGCCGTCACCTGAATCTCGATTTTTTCTCCGGGTTTAATGTTCTTATAGCTGAAAAGCGCCGTTTTTTGTCCCCATTTATCTGTCACTAGTTCCGTTGGTGGAGTGCTATAAACAAAGTCTCCCAGAATATTCTGGTTATCTCTGTTTTCCGGTAAGGCGATATTCACATCCAGTGTTAGAATATTTCCGGGGCCATAGCAGCTAACATTATGATTGAAGGTTACTTTATGCTGCTTTTTATCCTTGCGGATAAACTTTTGTTCATCATTTATCGTTAACTGATATAGTTTATCATCTTCCTGATCCACCACCCATAAGGTGTTTCCCTGAATAGCCAATCCATGTGGATATTTGCCCGGTGCATCCAGTATGATGATCACCAGCCCTGTAGCCGGATCAACCATATAAATTTCGTCAGTTGAAATATCCGAAATCCACAAATATTTCCCGTCGAAAGCTATGCCTTTGGGGTCTTTTGAAGGCGATGGAAATGATTTAATGGTGGTTCCATCTGTGGTACTGAACTGAATAACTTTATCAGAAATATCATCTACACACCATAAGTACTGCCCATCCCAGGTCAGGCCTTTTGGACTTTTTGAGGGTGCTTGAAGTGTTTTTAAGAGGGTACCATCTTTGGGATCGATCTTGAAAATCATGCCGTCTAAGTCTTCCGATTTATCAGTTCTTCCCCGGTAATCGGCGTTCCATAAAAAAGTTCCATCCCATGCCAGACCCATGGGCCAATATGCCGGAGATTCAATCTGGCGGATAATTTCCCCTGTTTCGGGATTCAGACAATAAATTTTATCCGTTTCTCTATCTGCCAGCCAAAGATTTTTGCCATCAAAACAAAGACCGGTTGGGTAATTCCCGGCAGTATTAAGAGATTTAATCACCTCTCCGGGAAAGGCGAGCGTAACTGAAGAAATGGTCAGAAATATCAAAAACGCGGTTAATTGTTTATTCATAATAGTGTGGTGTTAATTATGATTGATAGGGTTGACAGGCAACGATTGGCTATGCGCCTGCAGGCATTTTAAAATGCCGGCCAACGCGCCACCAGAATCTTCGTTAAAAGTACAAATTTTCCATTAACCAACATGCGTCCAGAATGATAAAGCACAAAACAACTTAGGGCAGGTGCGACTTTTGACCTCGTTAGGACACATTTTCTTCTCTTTTAATAACACTTTTGATGATTCCTTTTACATCATTTATTTTCATAAAATAATATCCGTAAGGAATCAAAATTAAAACCGGAGATAATGCTGGATTAAAAGGAAACGGCGCATTTAGAAAGTCATCTTTCATTCCATCCGGGTTTGTATGATAACTAACTAAAATACCCAGGATTATGGCTGCAAAAGCTAAAATAATTAAAGGAGACATGGACGCAGAAATAAATATTGATGTTCCAGTATTTTTCGAGATTTCACCTTTAAATATTATGGGCTAAAATTATAGAATTCAGGCCATAGACTCTTATGCGAAAAAGCAAACTTATTCTGATCGAATACCGGATATAAAAAACTCTGATCACGCTTGAATCTGTCATATAATTTTTCCCTGACAAATTCCTGTTCTAATTTTGTTATAATTTCAAATGAAAATCTACAAAGGATGAAATCTATTATTTTTTTATAAACTCCATAAGTTTTCGCTTCTCACAATATGGCGCAATGACTGGCTACACACAATCTTGCAAATATCACAAATAATCTTCTCAGACTTAAATCAAGGTCGCATACTTTATACAAATATAAGAAAGAATTATATACCAGATTTGTCCGGAAAAATTTCACTTTAGTACTTCCACCTATTAGCCAGCGCCACCAGCGACAACATTACCGGCACTTCAACCAACACGCCAACAACGGTAACCAGGGCCGCCGGAGATTGCAGGCCAAACAATGCAATGGCAACCGCAACGGCCAATTCAAAAAAGTTACTGGCGCCAATCATGGCTGCCGGGGAACAAATGGCATGGGACAGTTTTAGTTTTCTGCCAACAAACCAGGTGATGAAAAAGATAAAATAGGTTTGGATGATAAGGGGAACGGCAACCAGCAATATTATCACTGGATTTTCGGTAATGGTATTGCCTTGGAATGCAAATAGCAATACCAAAGTTAAAAGCAACGCAATAATAGAAACAGGTTTAAATCCGGGCAAAAAGGATTTTTCAAACCACTCTTTGCCTTTCCTGCGAATTGAAATTTTGTGCGTTACATACCCGGCCAAAAGCGGAATAACAACAAATATTAATACGCTTGAAACCAAGGTATCGTAGGGAACCTGAACATCGGTAATATCTAAGAGCAAACCCACGATAGGAACGAATGCAACTAAAATAATCAAATCGTTTACGGATACCTGAACCAGGGTGTAGTTTGGGTCGCCATCGGTTAAATAACTCCACACAAAAACCATGGCGGTACAAGGGGCTGCCCCCAATAATATTGCCCCGGCTATATATTCGCCGGCTAATTCGGGGGCAATAAAGGCTGCATATATTCTGGAGAAAAATATCCATGCAAAAAATGCCATGGTAAA
Source organism: Bacteroidales bacterium UBA5281 (assembly GCA_002410555.1). Taxonomy (GTDB): domain Bacteria; phylum Bacteroidota; class Bacteroidia; order Bacteroidales; family Lentimicrobiaceae; genus Lentimicrobium. The sequence continues at coordinate 39,090 of DHSR01000034.1, forward strand.
GGGCTTTATCAGCCAGTTAACAACAAGGGTAAGGATTAAGCCTTTCGGGCTTTTACCTACGTTTTTGATGCTCGAAAAATCGACCTGCAGCATCATGGGGTAAATCATTAACCAAACCAGGATGGCAACGGGTATATTTACCCTGAACACCTCCATTTTACTTAATACGGCAACACTTTCGCCGGCAAAATTGCCAATAACAATTCCTGCTGCAATACAAAGTGCGACCCAAAGCGTCAGGTATTTTTCAAAAAAGCCGATTTGTTTTTTCTGATTGCTCATAGCTGAATCGTCTGATTACTTGTTAGCATTTACCGTAATGCTGTATATCCCGACATTTTCTTTATTGAACGCTTCCAATTCATCCGGTGTAATGTATTTCAGTAAAATGTTATCCGGAATTTCAATTTTCTTTTCCTGATTAATCTCAATCGTTTGGAAACCTTGTTTTTTGATGATATCCAGGTAGTGATCTTTTTGTAGTGCCCCTGAAACGCAGCCGGCATACATTTCGGCAGCTTCCTTTAGCTGTTCCGGCAGTTTTCCGGTTAACACGATATCGGAGATACAAAAATGACCGCCAGGCCTCAGTACTCTGTAAATTTCACTGAATGCCTTCTCTTTATCAGGAACAAGGTTCAGCACACAGTTGCTGATTACCACATCATACGTATTCTCAGCAAGAGGCAGCTTTTCAATATCTCCTTTGATAAATTCCATATTTTTAAAGCCTGTTTTTCCGAGGTTTACTCTTGCCTTGTCAAGCATGGCATCTGTGAAATCAATACCGGTAACCTTTCCTTCTTCGCCCACCAATCTGCGGGCAACAAAACAATCGTTCCCGGCACCGCAACCTAAATCGAGCACAAAGTTCCCTTTTTCAATCCCCGCATATTGGGTCGGTAATCCGCAACCCAAGCCTAAGTCGGCTTCAGCGTTATATCCTTCGAGCTTTGTATAGTCATCGCTAAAAGTGCTGTAATCCATTTCATCGCAGCAGTCTGATCCACCGCAACAAGAGCTTTGGTTTTGAATGTTGCTTTGAGTGGCGATTTCACCATATTTTTCCTGTACAATCGACTTTAAATCTTCTGCTTTCATCGTTGAGGTTTTAGTTGTTCGACATTAAATTTGTAAAAGTTATTTCATCTCGTCAAAAACATGACCCATGGTTTGGTTTTTGACTCCATGTTCGTTTATTTGTTTTGATAATTCTTGTGTACTGATATATCCTGTATGCCTGAAAAACTCTTTCCCGTTTTTGTCTAATATCACCTGTGTTGGAATGGCGACAATTCCGTAGAGTTTCATCAGGTTCTGGCTTTCGGGCTTTAAAATATTCATGAATACCACATTTACACGGCCTGGATATTTGGATTGCATTTCCTCCATAACACGCTCCATGCTTTTACAGGCTGAACAGCCTTTTGCACCAAATTCAAGGAAGGTAATTTCGTAATTCAGGCCGTTTGCCGAATAGTTATAAAGCGAGTCAACCAAAGCATTCCCCGAATGGGTTATTTCAGGGGGTGCCTGAGTTTTCATCATGGTGCCCAGGTAATTATTCATGCGGTCTTTCATCGAAAAGCCAACAATCAGCAATGCAAAAAGCAAAATGAATAATATCAGAGGAAGTATTTTTCTAAGCATTTGTTACGGCTTTTTCGTAAGCTTTATTGATGTTTTTTTTTAGAAACAGGTGATTCTCTCTATTCGTCTTTCGTGAAACAACGAACAAGGGTGGCAAAAAAATTTTATATTCCCAGAAAACCTTTAAAAAGGGTTTGTGCTTCTTTCCAATTCTCCGGGTGAAGACAGTACCTTATCCTGGGAGATTCAATCTCACCCTGTATTAAACCGGCGTCTTTTAATTCTTTCAGGTGTTGCGATAAAGTGGATTTTGCAATGGGCAATTCATCACTCAAATCGCCGCTGTAGCAGCAGCTTTGGTTCGAGAGCAACTCCAAAACATACATCCGCACCGGATGTCCCATTGCCCTGGCGTACCGGGCAGTTCTTTGCTGTTTTTCTGTTGTAACTGATTTAATACTCATTCTGTTCGTAGATTTGCGAACAAAGGTAATGCTTTTTTTAAATTACAAATAATGGAGGTGGTTTTTTCTGGCGAAAAGAAGAAAATTCCACTCTTTTTTCTCCCGGATGGCTATTGGGATGTGCAATATGCGTTGGGCTTTTTTGAAGGGAGGGAGAAAATTACAAAGGTAAAACGCCCAGGCCGGTGGCAGGGGCGTTATACCTGAATTTATGTGATTATCTTAATGTCCGTCATGGCCGCCGCCGTGTTCCATAATATCATGAAGAGCTTCAACGGTATGCGTGTAGTCAACATAAGCTTCCACAAACGCCCTGCCTTGTTCTATTGAATTGTCCTTTACTTTATTGAGTTCGGCTACCTTTTGATATTTTTCCCGAATCCCCTTATCGATATGGCTATTAAATTTTACCAGAAAATCATCCACATTTTCTTCTAAAAGGGCTTTATCGGTCATTAGAATAATTTGTTTGGTAGTCCCGGCCGGTTTTAATCCGGTGTAAGAAGCGCCTTCGGTTTCACGGTGCAGGCGGACCAGGGTTTCCAAAAAATGTTTTTTCACAATGGCATAAACTTCTTTGTCACCGTTTTTTAAACTGTAGGTTTTATTAAACAAAGGAATGATTTCCTGTTCCTGTTCTTTCGTAATCCATTTCAACACCAAATTGACGTTATTCGTTTCAAGTGCTATGGTGGCATCTTTAATTACCGGCCCATCGTACGAATCGCAATGCGCAGAAGCGGGCAGCGCAGCAAATAATATTAATACTGAAGCAAATACAATCGGGAGGATTGTTTGCAAAAGGCTTTTGCGGGTTTGAAGTCTTTTTGTACTTTCTGTTTCCAGATTCATTTCTTTTGTTCTCATGATAAATTGATTGATTTAAGTGTTTGTTATTTCGATTTGTCGATACAAAAGTATATAGTGAAACAGTCTTGTGCGACCTACTTCCTAAGGTAGTACCCATTGGGCAATAGAATTAAGTCCTTTATTATAAGGTTGGACTTTTGGTTAGAGGCTTATAGCACTGGTGGACAGCCTATTGCAATTGCTTTTTGTACTCGCTGGGGGTAGCTCCGGTTATTTTTTTAAAAACCCGGTTAAATGCCGATTTGGTATTAAACCCACTTTCAAATGCAATCCCAAGCAACGATAAATGATCAAATTCAGGCCTGGCCATTTTAGCTTTTACCTCCTCAATCCTGTATTGGTTGATGAAATCAAAGAAGTTAAGGCCGAAGCTTTCATTGATTACCCTCGAAAGATGATGAGAGGGAATTTCAAGTTTCGTTGCCAGGTCGGGCAGGGTGAGGTCAGCATCTAAATACGGTCTTTCTGCCTTCATAAAATGTTTAATCTTGCTTATATACAGCTCGGCTTCAACCTCATTCAACAACACACTTGCATATTTCGTCTTAGGTTCCGTAACGTATTCTATTTTGTGGTCAGGATATTGCGTGAAGATTTCCTTCTGCTTAAGGCCAAAATACCCGATTAAGATGATAAAAACGGATAAAGAGAGAAATAGCCCATCGGTACAAAATGCCCATGAGAATAGATGAAAAACATGATGGATGGTTGCAACAACAATTAAAACAGTCCAGATGACTCCAAAAGAATAAACAAGTTTTCTTAGCCAGTCAAGGTTTATATTTTCAGTAGTAGAAAAGTTATTGAAAATATTGATATCCAATATTTTAAAGAGCCTGATGGATAACAGGAAATAAACAGGGCCGGATAAGACGGTAAGGATTAGAAAGAAATTAAACAACAAGGGAGCCCCATGTTCACTCTCCATGTGATCCAGCCTTATTCTGCCCGCCAGTTCAGGAAATAAGGGACTTACAAGCACAAATACATTGAAAAGTAAAAAAGGAGCAAAATGGAAGAGATGCTTTTTATTGAATTGATACTTTTCGTCTATTAACGCTGAAATATATAAATACAGGAACGGACCATGCAACATAAGCAGCGAGATAAAACTAACGGAAAGAAGGTGGTAATCTGTAAATAATGTATTCGATAATAAAGCATAGCTACCGGTATATATTCCTAAATATATCAGCCAGAAAATCAGTATTTTGTCATGTAGTACCTTCTATTTCTGCAAAATCAAAATTGCAAAAAACAAGGCATTAAAGGCAGCTATAAAAAAGAAATATTTCATGGTTTGTTTTTATTTGACGCTCCACCTGCCTGGGTATAAGCTAACGGGCAATTCCTCATTATGGTCAGCAAAATGATTGCTAAAAGTACAAACTTTCTATATACCGCCATCCGTCCACCCGCTTATCTCGTCTGGATTTTTTAATGTATGATTGATGAAAGCGTTTATTTTCTCCGGGAAAAATTCCTGACTCGAAAAACTTACTCTGACTCTGCTGAAAAACATCTAATCATCTAATATCTCTTAAATTATCAACTTGTTTTTCTGACAGGATTTACAAGATTTACATGTTTTATTTTGGTCTGCTGAAAAGCATGGAATACGCCGTATGGTGAAAAAACCTTGAATTTACCATCATACCATACTGTCATCCAATGATATATTGTTTTTTTAGCAGGTCCTGTTTAAAATCCGGAGCCAACTTGTTAGATGTAGTCTTAGGAAGATCAGGCCGCACTTCACAGCAATGGTGGTCAGGCAGGGACTTAATGCCTGACCCGCCTTTTCAGGGTTTACTCCGTCTTTTTTATCGGGTCTCACTACATGCCACTCGAGATCCTATTTATTAGTAAACCTGTTTTTATTCATACTTATTCAGCAATCCAAAATCAAAAGGGGTCCATAAGCAAGATTTTAAACCACTTTCCTTAAATCCGGTATTCACCCAACTATTACAAGTCTTAAAGCAGGAATAACTTCCTTTAGATTTGTAGAAATCATCTGTTGAAGAGTAACCTTTGTTTTCAAGTATGATTTTCATTCCATTTTTATCCGTCTCAAATGTATTTTGTAAATAAGCATTCATTTTTTGCAATTCATGCTCATTTAATTATATTTCAACCCAGTCCGAATATTTCTGTTTGTATCGGTTTATGTGCAATAGTGTGGTGCTTTTTAAAAACAATGCTCTGAATGCATTATTAAAAGTCAAATCTCCCCACGTTGGTGTATTCATGTAAAAGTTCTCATCGCCCCAACCAAAGGATAAATAATTATCCGTTGCGTTATGCTTTATTCCCGACAACAACAGACTATCCATATTTTTCACTGGAAGTACAATATATAAATGAACTCCGTTTGTACTTAAGTATATTACTTTGTCAGAAATCTTATTGTCTGCTTTTCGCTCAATCGTTACTGCCGTTAAAATCAAAGAAACAATAATGTATGCAATAGGAATCAGCAAAAAATATAGAATCCATTTAAATATTTTCCTGACTATTTTCATGTTGTCTGCCTCATTTGTTCTTGTTACAACTTAGTAATTATTTTCAATATTGAACAGAAAAATAAAAGAGATTCATCGTTTCCCGTTGAAAAAACGGGACAGGCTGCTCTGAATGACAGAATTTTACACTACTTGTGGGTGATTGGGGTGGGATGAAGCTGCCCTTCCTCCCACCCAATCATCCTTATCAATAAAAGCTATAAGGCTGTCATTCGGAATCCCGCCCCGCACGTAAGAAACGGGACAAGGCTTCTTCGCCATAAGGAAGAGTTTTAATCAGTCTCTAACGAATTATTTTAACAATTCCCTGAAAAATAGCAGCAGGGTTACTCGTTTGATTGATTGTACCGGTAATATAAACTTTCTTATCCGGAACATAAAATGCCACCGAACCCACCGATCCGCTGTGGCCTATTAATTCAGGAACAGCCTTAAATGGAGACAGAAACCGCGGGATATAAAATTTCTGAATTCCAACACCATATTTAAATGGAAAGAATATTTTGTTCCATTTCTTTAGTCTGGCAATAAATTCTTCGGAAAAATAGTTACCTTCAAAAAATGCCCTGATAAATTTCATCTGATCGGCTGCTGTGCTTGCAATGTCGTGATGCGTTGATTTCCAGTATTCCTGGATATCAATTTTTTTTTGCCTGAAATATACAGGGGCACAGCGATCGGCTGAACCCGATGGCAGGACAAAGGTGTTTTTCATTTCCAATTCCTGAAAAACATCATGCAACAAGCTCTGAATATTTTTGTTGGTGACTATTTCCAAAATTCTGCCTAATAATCTAAAGTTCGTTTCAGCATAACTGGCCTTTCCTTTTGCTCCCGGTTGAAACTTCGGTTTCATCTTTTTTACTTCAGCCACCACCTTATCTAATGGCCAGGACTGGTCATTCCCATTGAGTATCAGATCCATATTTTTTTTACCGTCAGGCCTTTTATCAATCAGGTAACATGGCAAACCCGATGTATGGGAAATCAAGTGATTTATGGTCAGTGTGTCCGAATAGTCTTTACCATTCAGCACCAATAAACCTTTCAATACATCGAACGGCAAATAGTTTGAAACCTCGTCATTAAGACTGATGGTCTTGTTCTGGCACAACCGGAGCGTGATGAATGAAATGATTAACTTATTGATGCTGGCAATATAATATTGGCTTTCCGGAGTCATATTTCCGGAAGCTGAAAACAGGCTTAGTGTTTTGTCGCCCGATTCTATATGAAAAACCGACCCGTGTATGTTTTTATTGGCAGCTATCCCGGCAACAATTTTGTCGAGGGATGCCTGATTTATATTTTTCTTTTTGTTCATGTTTGCTTTTTTAAGTCATTATATTTCGTGTGTTCTCCGGCTCTTTTGAACATCAGGCATAACTTATTATTAGTCACCATTTCGCTCCTTATCAACAGCGCATTCTGGCTGAAATACCAAGGTGGTATTTACCACTTATGGCCATCAAACCGCAAAACCCGTTGCTAAGATAAAATGTTTTAAAATATCTGAACAACTTAAAGTTTAGAAATACCGGAATAAAATAAAAGAATGTATTTAACTGATTATCAACCATCAACACTGATTTGCTTCTTTTTGTTCTGAAAATATTATCGTCTGATTCTGATTATTTTATAATTTATTTGATAGATATTTATCCGGGTGTCTTTGAATTATTCTTAAAAGAATTACTGTGTTTCCCACGCCAAAACAATAAAAATCTTAGAGTAAAAGATATGCGTTAATTATACCGCATTCCGGTAAAATTTATTGAATCATATTTTCCAGTTCCTGATTTAATTCAATCTTTTCTTTTTCAGAATAGATTTCCGAATTAGCCAGGGATTGGTGAAACTTTACCCGCACATCATCATAATTCTGTTTTAAATGCAGTTGAGCATCAATAATATATAAGTAGCCTTCAGAGAAATTGGGATAAGTCTCCATTAGAATTTCCCAGGCCTGAATGGCCTTGACATATTCCTTTTCATTATAAAAAAACCACCCCTTTCCATTCAATATGCCCAGCGAAAACTTAAGTTGACTGCCATATTTAGCCTGAACACACTTCCTGAGCGTATCAATAGTTGTTAAATCAGATTGTTCATTGGAAATGTATTTAGATTGCACCTCCGACCAGTCTTCAAATATCTCATACAAAGCAGTGCCCACGGTTAAACCTGGGGTCACGTTGTGATCGGCCTCCTTAAACAGCCTTCCTTTGAAATCAAGCCGGGGATTATTGAACTGTTTGAGGAGTGAGTCCATTTTATAAAAATCAGCAGGATAATCATTACCAGTACCGTAGCGGTAATATTTGTGTGAATTCAGTAATTGATTCTCTAACAAACTGATAGAATCAATCAGATTTATATTCTTTTGCCCGAAAAAAGGGCTGATTGAGATAACACCGTTTAGGTCATTGATCCTGGAACACAGCAGTGAGGTGGTGAAGTAACCATATCGGGAATGACCTATGAGCAACCTGAAGGATGAGGCTTTATACTTATTTTCAGCAAGGGGTATCAACTCCTCAAAAATAAATCTCTCATTCTGGAGTGCCAGGCCCTGTTCATCTGAGACAGCATATATTGTTTCATAATACCGCTGACTTTGCACGGATTCAACACCAATAATTACCGATGAGGGCATTTGTTCATTACTCGTCAGGTAATCAATTGTATTCAAAATATAGCGATAACTTCTCTGATTCTGCTGGTCAAAAACTATGATCAATGGAAACTCACGGTCAATATCTTCCTGCCATTCAAATGGAACTGTAATCGTAATGTTTTTATCAAAACCCAGGTTTGTCGAACTAACGGTAGTATCCAATAATTTCCTGTACCGCTCATATGCCTGAGCTAAAAGATTGTTTGATCCAACCAGGATAAGAAAAAGCAGGCAAAAAGATCTATTCATTCTTATTTGATAAATGCTAGCGGATGTTTGCAGATAAACTTAGGAAATTACTGCAAGTTTCCGGTAAGCTGATAAAACTTAAGGCTTGAAAAGTAGATTTAAAATATCATAACCCCGCTTTGGGCTTTTTGTTCCCCTGAAATCCAAAAAAACGTGCATGAAATTTACCGGTTTTAATGATCAGGTAAGATGAGGTGTGCATTATTCGATTTTATTTTAAAGCTAAGAAAAAGAACGGACTTTTCAATTAATTGGGAGTTCACAACCTTTGCTTTTCGTCCGTATTAGAAGGAGAAGAAATTTGTGTTGATCTGTTGTACCAGTTACCGAGCTTCCATGTCGATACCAATCTATGCATTCGGGTATCAAAGTAATTTTGATAAACTTGCTTAATGCCACCACTTACATAGTAATATTCCGGATTTGCTGTTTTAAAAACACGCCAATATAAAGCCGCGCCTCAAAAACTTTCTTACTATATATGTAATTAATTCCAATTACTGGTTATAAAACGAAAGGATGAATTGTCGTCCTTGGAATGGGAATAAACTGGCAAACCATTCACTAAATACTGAATAATACCGTCTTACTGGTAAACTCCCACGTTCGCGTTTATCAGTGTAGT
>DHSR01000034.1:48292-70557 GCA_002410555.1 Bacteroidales bacterium UBA5281
GTTCGCAAATACTTATTTTTGTTGATGAGGTCAGGAGTTCTGCATATAGTTTTCTTCTACCCGGACTCCCATCCATGATAATTACTTGACAGGCAATTGTATTTTGCTTATCTTGCCATACTTATGAATCAATCACTCATGAAATACTTTTTAGGGTTTCTTTTAATTCTTGGCAGTATGTTTTCTTCAGCGCAAAATTTTAAACAAAAAGCCATTCCTCTTGCAGGGGATGCGAGCCTGGACAGGCTGATTTCGGCGGCAGCCGATAAGGAATTGGTTTTACTGGGCGAGGCCAGTCATGGCACCCATGAATACTACTTATGGCGGGATAAGATAAGCAGGCGGCTGATATCAGAACAGGACTTCAGCTTTATTGCGGTAGAAGGCGATTTTGCCAGCTTGTATCACCTCAATCGCTATGTGAAAAATTTGGATGGTGCGGCAAACTCTGCCCGGGAGGTTTTATTAAAGCTCGACCGCTGGCCAACCTGGATGTGGGCCAATGAAGAGGTTGTAGCATTGGCTGAATGGCTCCGCAATCACAATGACAAATTAGCCCAGGATAAAAAAGTAGGCTTTTATGGTATGGATGTATATGATGAGTGGAATTCCAAAAAAGTGGTTTTGGATTTACTCAAAGCAAACAACCAGACCGCTTATGAATATGCAAAAGAGCAGTATAAGTGTTTCGGTCCGCACAAGGGAGATAGCTGGAGATATGCTCATGCAGTGCAAGCCGGGAAAGAGGCTTGTGCAACCGCTACTAAAAATGTGGTAGAATTTATAAGAAACAATCGCAATAATTTCCCGCAACTTTCTGATGACACTTATTTTTATTTGTTACAGAACACTATCGTTGTGCAAAATGCCGAGAAGTTTTACAGGGAAAGTGTCGCATCAAGAGGAGATGAATCATGGAATTCCCGGGTTCATCATATGTATGGAACCGTCAATGATTTATTAAATCTTTATGGTGCAAATTCAAAGGGAATTGTTTGGGCACACAATACGCATATTGGCGATGCGGAATATACAAGTATGCGTAACACCGGTGCGCAAAACATTGGTCAGCTTACCCGTGAAGGGTTGGGCAACGAGAATGTTTTGCTGATCGGCTTTACTACCTATGAAGGTAAAGTTATGGCAGGCCCAAGCTGGGGTGCCCCTATGGAGGAAATGACCATTCCGCCTGCCGTTTCCAATAGCATAGAATATAAATTGAATCAAATAGATCAGGAAAGTTTTTATTTGATTTTTGATAAAGAGGATCGAAAGGAAAAAAACCTCAAGACAATGGGGCATAGGGCAGTGGGGGTAGTCTATGATCCCAGAGGAGATAAAAGACAATTTGTGCCCACCATAGTTCCCATGCGCTACGACGCTTTGTTCTTTTTTAAAAAAACCACCGCTGTGCGGGTTTTGAAAAGGTGAAGCAACAACTCTACTTGGCAGATTAGCAGTTGATACCAGGTTTCAAGGACAAGGCACAGGTAAATTATTACTAATTGACGCTTTAAAAAGATGTAATGAAACAGCTAAAACTTTAGATTCTTATGCTGGAATTGTTGATCCTCTATTTGAATATATATCAGAAAAGGTAATTGTACATACAAGTTATTCTGATTGCCTGCACATTGCGCTTGCAACAATTGTTCCGGCGGATATACTCGTAAGCTGGAATTTTCGGCATATTGTAAATATTCAGCGAATTCGAGGTTACACTTCGATCAATATTAAAAATGGATACAAACAATTGGAGATTCGGTCACCAAGAGATTTAATGTATTATGGAACGAAAATTGAGAAAAAGTTTGATGCTGTAAAAATGGCCCGTGAAATCAAGGACAAACTGGATGCAAAATTATCCAAAATGACCAAGGAGGAGATTGTCGCGTATTTTGAGGAGCAACGAATGAAAGCCAAACGTGTTAAGCCCAGCGCCTAACAAATTAATATAATCGTCCGGCAGAACTAAAGGTCTGTTCCATGCGTTAAAAAACTCGTCTTAGCGGTGCTATGGTTGTGTTTTTTGCCTTGTTGGCGAACAAAATAGCTGCCTATAAATTAGTAATGTTATTCCGGAGAAGACCCTTAGTTAGAACCTCTGCCCTAAAACTCCAGGTGGTGCAGCCAAAGGTTTATTATCACTATACCCATAAATACTCGAGACAGAAGCTTTCTTTATTAACGTTACTGTAGCTTTTATTTAAGGAAATTAAACTCTTCTATCAATTATACATTGGAAGTACAGATAATAATATCGCCCTGTTTGCATGCTTCTATTAAAAAAGTTCGTACTTTTAACGAAGATTCTGGTGGTGGCGAAAGTGGGATATTAAAAATGCCTGACAGTACTTAGCTTCAACCTTTGGCGTTCATTTAAATCTTTCTTTTTTGCATAAAGTATCTGATTTAAATTTAAGCCTCACCAGTCTATAAAGCATAAAGCGGATATATACGCGATGTTCCGCGTATTGCAAATTGTTGGGTTCAATATAAAAAATAACACTATGACAAATATTCGATTAACAGTTATCATTGTTTTCATTTGTATTTCGACAAGTATATTTGGGCAGATTAAAGATTTTCGACTCTATCAGGAAACAATTAATAAAGCAGAATTATATATTGTTAATGAGAATAAAATTCAGGCTTTAAACTCTTATTATAATTTACTGACCACTAGCGATGGGAACTTCTCGAAAGATATTTACAACTCACTTATACTTGCCAAAGAATTGAATCGATTTGATACTTTATTCAAATTGCTTGATTTGGTTAAAGCCAAGAATTTTGATAATGCCTACCTGAGTGGCCTGGAAGAATTTTCAGATTTACATGAAAATGTTAAATGGCAAGAGTTCATCAATTCAAATAACAATGTTATATACATTGACACAGCATTGAGAAATAAAATTAATGATCTACACACAAGAGATCAATTTTTTAGAATTAAGGAAGGTTCATATGGAAAGTATGGCGATACCATTCGAAAAATTGATAGCATAAATATGAATTATCTATTATCTCTTATGTCAAACGGAAGTTTACCTGGGGAAAAGGAAATTGGTGCAAGAGATTTTCGGGGTGGTCAAGGATACGATATAGTTTTGCATCATTACATGCAAAATCGTTCGAGAAATAAAAAGTTATTAAATATCACTCCAATACTAGTAAATCAAGTTTTAGAAGGTAGAATTGAACCCAATAAATGTGCGCTTTGGTTAGAATACCAAAATGGAGAATTTATTGCCGGAGTTTTTGATGTTGCCAGAGTCAGCTATGATGGTAAAACATCTAAATACTACTCTCCTCCATACTCAAAAGAAAAGAAACTCTTAATTGATGCATATAGAAAATGGATTTATCTTGAACCTATTGAGGATTACTACAAAAAAGTACTTTTTGTTACAAATAACGAAGACAACAATTTTAAATTCGATATCCGACTCAACACTTTCCAAATGAGTAGCGAAACAGACTTTTTTAACTACCAAACAAAGATGATTGAATTAAAATAAACTGCACATAATAAACAGGACTTCATGTGGCCAACCCCGCACAAACATCAGGAAATACTGAATGAAGTTCTGGCTTGGCTGCTATTTCTCTAGGGAGTGAGCAAGTCTAAAATCCATACATTATTAATGATTGACTTTTCCATCGGCAAGATTTTTTAGTGGATAAATGCAATTTTTGGTGCCAGAAATCGGACAAATGTTGTTTAATATCAACAAATACACTACTTTTGTGGATAACATTCAACATAAAGACATGGCTGCCAAAAAACAAGTGTTGTTCCCAAAGCATCAAAAGATCATGGAACAAGTAGGTGAGAATATCAAACTGGCCAGAAAGCGCAGGAAGCTTACTACTATACAAGTAAGTGAACGGGCCGGCATTGACAGAAGCACATTATACCAAATCGAAAAAGGGAATGGAAGCGTTTCAATGGCTGCTTATTTTAATACATTGAGGGTATTGGGATTACAGGATGATTTCCTGAAACTTGCAGCGGATGATGTATTTGGCAGAAAACTTCAGGACCTGGGTTTAATGAGTAAAAAATAATTATGTCAACTATAAAAACAGATATGCTGGTTTATGCGCATTGGTTGGGAATGAAAGACCCTAAATTGATAGGTGTGTTAAGTGCGCAGCAAGCAAAAGGCAAAAAGGCATTCAGTTTTGAATACGCTGATGATTGGATGAAGTCCGCAGAGCAAGTATTGCTGGATCCGGATATTGGTTGGTATAAAGGACAACAATATCCGGCTGGGAAAGAGAATTTTGGAATCTTTTTCGATTCGATGCCAGATACGTGGGGGAGAACCTTGATGAAACGGCGGGCAGCACAAAAAGCGAGGGCGGAAGGTAAGGCTACACCAAATTTATACGATATTGATTTCTTATTAGGTGTATGCGATGAATGCAGGATGGGGGCTTTAAGATTTAAACTGGACCCTAACGGGCCATTTTTGGACAATAACCCGGAAACACCCATTCCACCGTTGAGCAGCATTAGAGAATTGCAACATGCTGCATATATTTTGGAATCTGGTGAAGAAAACGAAGAAATAAAAAAGTGGCTTTCCATTTTGATAGCGCCCGGTTCTTCTCTGGGAGGCGCAAGGCCAAAGGCCAATGTAATTGACCAACACGGGGATTTATGGATAGCAAAGTTCCCTTCCAGGGGAGATACTGTTGATAAAGCAGCCTGGGAATTTTTAGCCTATAAACTGGCTTTACAAGCAGGCATAGAAATGTCAGCATCAAGAATTGAAAGAATTTCAGGAGAATATCATACTTTTTTCACTAAGCGGTTTGACAGACATAAAAAAGAAAGAATTCATTTCTCCAGTGCAATGACAATGACCGGCAACAATGAAGAAACAATAAAAGAAAAATCAGTAAGTTATCTGGATATTGCTGAGTTTTTACAATTTTCGGGTGCTGAGAATAAGAAAGATTTAGAGCAATTATGGAAACGAATAGTCTTTAACATTGCGCTATCCAACACGGATGATCACCTTAGAAACCATGGTTTTTTGCTATCCAAAAATGGGTGGATACTTTCTCCTGCATTTGATATTAACCCCTCAATTGATAAAAACGGACTGGCATTGAATATTGATACAGATAATAACTCCTTAGATTTTGAACTTGCAAAAGATGTGGGCGTTTTTTTTCAACTTACAAGTGCCGGAATGGACTCAATTATAAGCGATATCAGGAAAATTGTAAGCAACTGGAAGGCAATAGCTAAAGATATTGGTATCTCAAAATCAGAACAAGAGGTAATGGCTTCAGCATTTAGATATTAACACCTTCTGCTGGCGGCGATAATGGAATTTTCAGAAATGCCCGCCAGCACATAGCCTCAGCCGTTGGGCAAAAAAAATTGCAGACAGAGTATTGAATTAACCCTTAAAATTATAAAACCATAGCAAACAAGACAATTCCGGTAAAACTACACAAAAGGTCAACCCCTTCCCCAACTCCAAGAAAAAATCCTGATGCGCCAAAGCCAGGGCCAAAGACAGTTCTGGTAGTGCCACAAAAACGGACATCACCTAAGAAATAAAAGTTTGGTTATTAAGCGTGTTCAAAAAAAATAATCGGTCCAGGCTCAAACGTTTTTCATTGTAAAGAAGATTTTTGATGATAAAAACAAGAAAGAAAACCCTTGCTCCGATGTTTTTCGGGCATTCTATTTACAAAACAATTACCTCCAGAATATCCAACTCATTCAATTTTCGCTTCTTAACTTATTCGAAAAATTGAAACTCGATATCGTTGGGCATCACATGAACAGCCTTAAAATCATCCATCGCCTTAATCTGATGCTTTATTTCCGGGGGTACTATAAAGCTGTCGCCCTGTTTTAGGGAATGATCGGTGCCGGCCAATGCCAAAACACATGCTCCTTCCAATACAATGAGTACCGATTCCATGTTTGCAATATGTTTCGGCAATAGCTCTCCAGCCTTTGCTTCCATCTGTTTGGCAGTGAATTTTCCGCCTTTTGCCAGTAACTTTATTCTGGGTTTAGTGACTTTTTCCATGATCTGATTTTTTAAATGATGCGCGCTCTGCATAAGCAGTTGAGTACGGTTTGCCGGTTAAAAATGATGACGCTATCCAAAGTCAGGCAGCTTAATTAATTTAACAGCAGGAAAAGTTTAAAGTTTTTGAGAAGCAAAACCAATTCAAACGGAGCGGTATGGATGAAAATTTCGGAAATAAAAAGAAGGGGATTTCCCAATCGAACGAATTGGAGAATAAACACGCAGTTATTATTTATTTCAACCATGGAATTGAGCTATTGGATGAGATTTATGAATTGGAAAATGAACTTCGACGTATTGTTGAAAGAGACATCCTGGGAATATATGACGGACATGAAGTCGCCCTGGATAATAGCGACGGATCCTTATATATGTACGGGCCCAATGCCGAATTATTATTCAAGGGAGGTCTACCGGTTTTACAAAAAACTGATTTTTTAGATGGAGCGAAAGCCTACCTTAGATTTGGACCAATTGAGGAGGGCGTTTTAGAAATTACGGTTGACATCAAAACGAAGTGAAGGATTTGCCAATAGATAGGGTTTCCTGTGTCCTGCCCCGAATTAACGGGTAAACCCCGAAAAAACGGGATAATCCCCAAAAATACGTGGTAAACATGAAGTCCCGGCCTGGCCGCCATTTTCGGGCGGGAGTATGACTTCGGGAGTAATTAGGTAACCCCCATTTGTATATCAGGGTGCGAATCAAAGTCGCTTTCCGGCTATCTTTCAACTCTCTTCCATATTTTATTCTTACGGAATAAATAAAAAGAATGTTGGATGAGTTTAATAATTAATTCTTTCTTATATTTTGTATGGAGTCTCAGATATTAATTCAAGTCTCATGAGGTTATACACATTGCGGATATGTATGCATTCTTGTTTATGGTCAATTGTTGGTTGCAAGTGGGCGACTGCCGTGAAACAAGATTCGCACCCTGGCTTCGGTAAAAACGCCAACAATTAATCTTCTTTATTAATAATATTTATATATTTGCTTTAAATTATTGAAAGCTGCCATAGTAAGAGTTACCATTCTGAAGTAAAATTGCAAAAGCACAATAATTGGAAATTACTTATAAAAAGATTGAATCTTTACCTATGAAGATAAAAGACATCCTACTCAGAATTACCGGCATACTTTTTATTGCTTTTTGTTCCCACGCAACGTATGGTCAGGTTAACTTTAAACCCGGGTATGTTGTAAAACATTCTGGAGACACTTTGCATGGTTTTATTGACTACAGGTCCTGGAAGATTAATCCGGACAAAATTTTTTTTAAAGAAAGCTTAGCTGGCGAAAAAGTTTCTTACAGGCCATTTGACATAAGATGCTTTGGCGTTCTTGATGAAATCTATGAAAGTGCTGTGATTGAAACCGAAATCAGCCCATCAAACATCCAAAACCTGGAATTTGGGGCGGATTTAAATTTGATGGCCGACACTGCTTTTCTACAGGCTATGATTTTGGGAGAAAAATCACTCTATTTTTACGTCAACAATCGGGGAAACAACCAGTTTTACATTAAGTCTGATTCTGCTTTTCAGTTCCTGGCCTATAAGAGATATATCAAAAAAGTGAGGGCCGAAAATGCAGCCAGACAAACCGAAGAAACAAAAGTATTTGAAAACCAGACCTATATTGGCCAGCTCATTTTATATATGGAGGGTTGCCCCGATATAAAACCCAGGATTGAAAAAACTAAATATACAAAAAAGGGGTTAGAAAACTTATTTAATTACTATTATAAATGCACTGGATCGGAAGTGCAATTTCAAAAAGAAACTGAAAAGATAAAGACAACTTTTGGCGTTGTAGCTGGTTTATCGGTAACTTCACTTTCATTTAGTGGTGAATTTTCTTATCTGGTTGATGCAGAATTTCAACAATCCACAAATTTTGCCGGTGGTATAGCATTTGCGTTTAGTATTCCGGGCAC
Source organism: Bacteroidales bacterium UBA5281 (assembly GCA_002410555.1). Classification (GTDB taxonomy): domain Bacteria; phylum Bacteroidota; class Bacteroidia; order Bacteroidales; family Lentimicrobiaceae; genus Lentimicrobium. The sequence goes on from DHSR01000034.1 coordinate 56,300, forward strand.
CAATGGCAAATTATCATTATACAATGAATTAAATTTCTCATCCTATAATATTGATGGGTATCATTTAAACTTCGAGCATGCTGATAAGTATACTGTATCAGAAACAAACTTAGGCTACTCATATTTGAAACTAAATAATCTGGTACGTTTCAGTTATCCAATCAACCGAATTTCAATTTTTTGTAATGCAGGAATCTCAAATGGCTATGGATTTAACGAATCAAATTACCAGTATCAGGAAATAACCTTTTTCTCAACCTTCAATACCAAAGAAGGAAAAATGTTGGAACAGACCCGAAAATACGAATTTGGTTTTATTTTTGGCATTGGAGCCAAATATCAAAGATACTCGCTTGAGTATAGGTATGAAATATCAAATGGCATGTCTGATTATGTATTTCTGCAGGCCCATCCAAAGAGATCCTTCTTTTTGCTTGGATACACTTTTTAAAACTTTTGAACATCACCTGAACTATAAGATAAACATGCCACGAACAATGGAAGAACGTCAAATTGATATAAGCGCCCTTTCTGGAAATTAAAAAATATTTTCTCACCGCAAGGATTACCAGCCCCTTTATTTGTTCGATGATACAATAGAAATTCTATTCAACTTTTAGCGGCCACAACCTCATGGTGAATAGCCTTCCGTTTACCGACGAGTTGTCCATTCCTTTTACCTTCATCGGCAATGAAGGCGAGCATTTCAGGATTGAGTCTTTAGTTTTGGGTGATTTGCCGTCAGATGTTTATTTGTTAGACAAACAAACCGGAACCGATCACAATCTGAGCAGGAATCCTGTTTATAGTTTTATTGCCAATGCAAATGATGATCCCGATAGGTTTATGCTTCACTTTAAGACTGTTGGTATAAGCGAACCGGCAAATTCAGATCAAATCGCCATAGTATATATAAACGGGACAATAAACATTACCAATCTGGGGCAGGGTAAGATAAAATCAGTGAGTGTTACTGATATGGCTGGCCATTCAATTTATAAAGGCGATAACCAATGGGGTAATACTGCAAAAATCAGTTTATCTGCTTCATTGGGTGTTTATCTGGTATTTGTTGAAACCGAAACTCATTTCTTTGTTAAAAAACTTTTAATCCATTGATGCTATGAAAACACTGGTTAAGTTCATATTTGTCGGTTCAATAATGCTTGTGCCATTTATGTCATTCGCACAAGGAACTCCGCCTCCACCTCCGGGTGGGCATGGTCAATCAAACAATCAGGGTCCGGGCGGTAGCGCCGATATTGGCGGAGGCTTACTAACACTTACGCTGCTCGGTGCCGGATATGGGATAAAAAAATACAATAAAAGCCGAAAAACTAATATTAACCAATAGCTAATCCTTGCCTTTGGGTAATAAATAAAATCCAGTCAAAGGGTTAAAAATATGAGTCAGGATGAAACGCCATATTTCATCCTGACTTTCAGCCAAATGCCCAGGGCGTTCAGGCAGCGTTAATTAGTGCACTGAATTGCAGTTATCATCGTCCTTCCGCTGTTTAATGGTTCAGAATCTGAACATTATCTATATTATTATAGTTAATCTCTATTCAATTAAAACATTCACCACAAAAATTATCCGAATTATGAAAATAAAATTACTTCCTTTCCTTTTTTTTGTTTTTTGGGGCTATTCAACCAGCGCACAAACAGGAATATATATGCCTGAACTGGCACAATTTGATGACGCCATGAATAATCTTATGTCAACTTACAATGTACCGGGAGGGCAACTGGCCATAACCTATCAGGGACGCCTGGTATACAACAGAGGTTTTGGATTTGCCAATACTACTACTCAGGATTCCGTTTATCCCCACAGCATTTTCCGGATAGCAAGTGTTTCCAAAACAATTACCGGCATTGCCTGCATGAAATTGTTTGAGCAGGGGAAATTGAATTTAAATGCAAAGGTTTTTGGTGCTGAGGGGATTTTGAATGATGCTCAATACCAGAATATTCTTGATCCGCGAGTTAACGATATCACCGTACGTATGTTGCTTCATCACAGTGGAGGATGGAACCGGGATATTTCAGGTGATCCCATGTTTAACGCTTATAATATTGCTACGGCCATGGGTGTGGCTGCTCCTCCATCAGCCGGTAAAGTGATTGAGTATGTGCTCATGAATAAAATGCTTGATTTTACACCGGGTTCACAGTATCAGTATTCCAATTTTGGATACAATGTTTTGGGTAGGGTGATTGAAAAAATCACTGGAAAATCTTACGAAGACTATGTGCGTACGGCCATCCTGGAACCACTGGGCATTTCTAAAACAAAGCTGGGGTATAATCTATTGACCAATCAATTACCTGACGAAGTGAATTATTATGATTATGCCGGAGCACCAAAAACCCATTCGGTATATGATAATTCAACCATGGTGCCCTGGCCTTATGGCGGTTTTAATCTGGAATTTATGGATGCACATGGCGGCTATGTTTCATCGGGTGAAGATCTTATGAAATTACTATGCGCCATTGACCGTTTTGATACCAGGCCGGACATCCTGACAAAAGCTACCATTGATACCATGACAAAACCTTCGACAGTCAACGCTAACTATGCCTCTGGTATAGCGGTAAACCAATACAATAACTGGTGGCATATGGGATCTCTGCCTGGCACAACCGCCGAAATAGTGCGTAATGGCAATGGACAGATCAATTGGGCCATTTTATTAAATACCCGCGACCAGGCCATGAATATTAATCAGGCAGTAGATAATCTGGTCTGGAATGTGCTGCCATCCATCAACAACTGGCCTGACTTTGATCTGTTTTCGGGTTCAAGTATTGGCATAGATGAAAAAATCACAGTAGCACCTGCCATAAAGATATACCCCAACCCTGCTAGTGAAAACCTGGTTGTTTCGGTTAATTCTGGCAATTTAAAATCTTTTAAGTCTTTTATGTTGAAGCTCTTTAATTCTTTAGGTCAGGAAATATTCAATCAACAGCTTACATTGACCACCAATACACTCGACATCTCACAACTTCCCGATGGAATTTACATATTACAGGCCGTTTCAGATAACCAGGTCGTTTATCAGGAGAAGTTAATGATTAAAAAATAAATGTTGGAGCCATCCTTACGCAGTTAAAATGGCTGTTGCTGCCGGTAAATTTTAATACGGCAGCCACTCCCCTGCTTCTTTTTGAATCAGGACAATTGAATGTGCAGTATTTTTCAACACTGCAAATGGATATAAAGATTTTTTAACCGGACTTAAGATCTGGGAAACAAAATCAGAAATCATAAGCATAGCGTGAAATTAACTACTTTTACTCCACTAAGAATTATGAGGAATTAAAAGAAACTGTTACTGCCTTTCAGAAAAGCAGAATCATTTTAACAGCCTGCCAACTGGACATTTTTACCTCAATAGGTGAAACTGGTCAAAGTGCTGAGGCCATATCTAATGCCTTAAACCTGAATAAAAAAGCAGCGGAAAAATTACTGAATGCACTGGTGGCTATAAACTTGCTTACCAAAAGCAAAGATATTTACAGCAATACCCACAGCAGCCTGATTTATCTTTCGAAAGATAGTCCCGAATATATGGAAGGAATAATGCATACCGGTCATTTGTGGGATACCTGGAGCGACTTAACGGAGGTGGTGAAAACGGGAAAAAACAAACGTATACCGGAAATCAATGAAAGAGGCGAGGCATGGCTGGAGGCATTTATCAATTCTATGCATTACAGAGGTATAGTGCAAGCCTTTGCACAAATCTCAGGAATCGACCTGAGCAATGTAGAATCTATACTTGATGTAGGCGGAGGCTCCGGCTGCTTCAGCATGGCCTTTTTAGAAAGAAAGCCAACATTAAAAACCACCGTTTTCGATTTACCCAATGTTATCCCAATCTCACAAAAAATCATTGAAAAAGAAGGATTTAAAGGTAAAATTGATCATTATTCAGGCGACTATACCGTAGATGAACTCCCCACAGGCTTTGATCTTATATTTCTCTCAGCCATCATTCACATCAATTCGTTTGCTATAAATCAGCAATTGGTTAATAAGTGTTATCATTCCCTGAATACCAATGGCAAAATTGTGATTCAGGATTGGATAATGAATGATGCTAAGACTGAACCTGCATCAGGTGCTCTCTTTTCTATAAACATGCTGGTTACTGTGGATGAAGGAGATTGCTATTCTGAAAGCGAAATACAAACCTGGTTGAGCCATGCAGGATTTTCATCTGTCAGGAGAGTTGATCTGGGTAAAGGCCTCGGTCAAGTGATCGCCACAAAATGAATAGAATCTGTCCGATCTGCAAACAAAGACAAACTGCTGATTTTAATGCAACCTCCTGTTACATTTCATCTATGCTTATTTTCAATATTGGCCATTAAATAATAAGGCCGTAAAAATAATAGCATAACTAAAAACTTGCTATCTTAGCCGTGGGGTTATGTGATCAGTAAGCATTACGGGGTTACACGCGGCATATACATGCCTGGATGTTGGCAATGATACTGCCAGATTTTGTAATTGGCGTGCTGAAACACCCGGCAGATTTATAGAACTGAAAATCCTGATATGATTTGTTATTTCAATTCAGACACTGAGAGGAAGATATAATTTAATATACCAGTTGTTTTGGTTTGAAAACGCTGGATATTAATCATTCCTCATCTTAAGATTTACATCATGAATAAAAGAAAATTGGTTGTAATAGGCGGAGATGCTGCCGGAATGACCGCCGCATCAAAGATCAGACGGGAGCAGCCTGAACGTGAAATTGTAGTTTTTGAACGGGGCAATCATACCTCCTATGCTGCCTGTGGCATGCCCTATTACATTGGTGGGCTGATTGATTCGGAAGAAAACCTGATTGTGCGTAAACCGGAGGTTTTCAGAAAAAAACAGCACATCGACGTGCGGATTCGCCATGAAGTAACTGAAATTGACACAGTCAAAAAACGTGTAAAGGTTAGAAACATTGACAAAAATATGGATTTCTGGGAAACCTGGGATGACCTGCTGATAGCAACAGGAGCTTCCCCTGTTGTCCCTCAATCGGAAAACATTGATGCCCCCGGAATATTCAGTCTTTCTACTTTACAAAGCGGGATAAACGTTAACAACTTTATCAATGAAAATAAACCGGCCAAAGCAGTGATAGTAGGTGGCGGTTATATTGGCATTGAAATGGCAGAGGCACTTCTTGCACGCTCAATTGAAGTTACCATTATTGATATGGCGCCGCAACTGATGACCAGCCTCGATAAAGATATGTCGGACCAGATTCTCGCTTACCTGAAAGAACAACAGGTGAAAATTTTTCTGGAAGAAACATTGGAGAAATTTACAAAAAATGCTGATGGCAGTGTCAACTCAGTTATAACCAACAAGCAAACCTTACCTGCTGACATTGTTATTGTAGGCGTAGGCATAAAACCCAATGCCGGACTGGCAGCCAATGCCGGTATAAAAATAGGTAAAAATGGTGCCATTCATATAAACAAACGGTGTGAAACCTCAGCGCTCAATATCTGGGCCGCTGGCGATTGCGCCGAATCTTTTCATCTCATAACCCATGAACAGGTTCATATTGCCCTGGGTACCGTTGCAAGCAAACATGGATTGACAGCAGGCATCAACATCAGTGGTGGAAATATGGAGTTTCCGGGAGTTATGGGCACTGCCATTACCAAATTCAAGGAAATGGAGATCTCACGCACAGGATTGTCTGAAAAAGAGGCAAAAAACCTAAACATTGATTTTGAAACCGCAATGATAACCACAGTATCACCGGCAAGTTATTACCCCGATGCTAAGGAAATAAGTGTGAAGCTGGTCATAAATAAACAAAGCCGACGAATTTTAGGCGGCCAGATTGTAGGTTTCGAGGGTACAGGCAAGCGCATTGATTCCATTGTTACAGCAATTACAGCCGGATTTACTGCACAACAATTAATGGATCTTGATCTGGCATATGCCCCGCCATTTTCTAATGTATGGGATCCGGTGCAAATTGCTGCAAGAAGGCTCCTCTGAAAATCTGATCAAAGAGCTCTTTAACCTTCATCACTTATCTGCTTGTTAGCCTGACCTTTACCTATCTATGGGCTGGTATTAATAATAGTATTCTATAGTTTTTCACTTTTAAAGCGTGAACATATTTTTATAAAAAACAATTCATATAAATCATATTTGGTTCATATTTGTTTTTACAGAAGGAAGTTACAACATTAAAAAAATGTGTACTATTGGAATATCCTGACAAACAAGGATCATTCCAGGTTTAATTATTATTCCTTGTGCTGTCTCAGGGATAAAACTATACAAAACGTTATATGATTGCTCTGTTTGCCTACTTATTTCTCGCATTGTTTGTTTCATTTCTATGTTCTATAATGGAAGCTGTACTGCTTTCAACACCCCAATCTTTCCTCATTGTTAAACACAAAAATGGAAAACTTTGGGCCAAAGCTCTAATTGATTTGAAACACAACATCGACAAACCTTTATCTGCAATATTATCACTCAATACTGTCGCACACACGGTTGGTGCAGCAGGAGTCGGCGCTCAGGCTGTAAAAATTTTTGGAGAAGCTTCATTTGGAATTATATCCGCCATTTTAACAGTTTTGATTCTGGTGCTAACCGAAATTATACCCAAAACCATTGGAGCAAAATACTGGAGAGACCTGGCGGGGACTGCCACCATCATAATAAAAGGAATGATCGTCCTTACTTATCCGCTGGTAATCCTTGCAACGGCTGTTGCTAAATTAATCTCCAATAATCGGCAGGAACCTACTACGAGTCGTGAAGAAATAGCGGCATTGGCAAGCATTGGAACCGATGAAGGTGTTTTTTCGGATAAGGAACATAAAATTATTCAAAATTTGCTTAAACTCAAAAACATTAAAGCTGCGGAAGTGATGACTCCAAGAGTTGTGGTTGCCCTTGCTTCTGAAAAATTATCTCTGGAAGAATTCCTGATGAATAAAAATTATTTGAAATTCTCACGCATACCTGTTTATTCGGGAAATGAGGAAAACATTACAGGTTATGTATTCAGGCAAACCGTCTTTGAAAAACTGGCAGAAGATCAGCATGAATTAAAACTGGAAGATATCAAAAGAGAGATTGTTATAGTTCCCAACACCATGGCACTGTTTACTTTATGGGAAAAATTTTTGGAAAACAGAGAGCACATTGCTTTAATTGTAGATGAATATGGTGGTTTAGATGGGATAGTTACTATGGAAGACATCATTGAAACCATGCTGGGATTTGAAATCATTGATGAGAAAGACACCATTACCGACATGCAAATTTATGCAAGAGAAAGATGGAAGGAAAAACTAACCAGATACAATTTGCTGAACAAACCAGGAGCAAAAGAAAAATAAAAAAGTTCTGCCAACCTATAAACAGGTCTTAATCTATTTTTATTAATGAGTCCAGTCTGGAAAGTTGTAAATAAAAAAAATGCCATTAAAACCCGAAGTTATCAGGATGCACAAGGCTCTGTAAATCGGTGATTAAAACTTATTGAGGCTTTATGACTTTAGTGGCAAAAAGATATTTTTTATTGATTGACCGCGAATTACGCCGATTAGCGCGAATTCATGTTAAAAAAAAGAAATATGTGTACAGGCTGAAAAGGTATAAATAAAAAAAATGCCATTAAAACCCGAAGTTACCAGTTTGCACAACGCTCTGTAAATCTGTGATTAAAATATAGTAACGCTTTGTGACTTTGTGCCTTAGTGGCAAAAAAAGAAATTTTGTATTAAGCTCATTAATGAATCATGAGGACTGCCAACTTTGAAACTGGCAAACTTTTTGATTAGAACTAAAAAAAAATACAGAAATGATAAGTTACCTTTTAATTTTTGGCGTTTTTATGCTGCTTAGCTGGCTTGTAGGAGCCCGCTTAAAATCAAAATTTCGTGAATACAGCCGTATTCCGGTAAACTATGGATTGAGCGGGGCTGATGTAGCCACTAAGATGCTTCAGGACAATGGTATTTATGATGTCAGGGTATTATCTGTACCCGGTGAATTGTCAGATCACTACAATCCTCAAACCAAAACCGTAAACCTTAGTCATGATGTATATCACGGTCGCAGTGTTTCATCTGCAGCCGTGGCTGCCCATGAATGCGGACATGCCGTGCAGCATGCAGAGGCATATGCCTGGCTCAGGATGCGTTCACAGTTGGTGCCGGTGGTAAGTTTTGCATCTAAATGGGTGCAGTGGGTATTGCTGGCAGGCATTTTATTAATAACCACTTTCCCGCAGTTACTTTTGGCAGGAATAGTATTGTTTGCACTTACGACGCTGTTTAGTTTTATCACTCTGCCGGTGGAAATAGATGCCAGCAGACGGGCTACACGCTGGTTGGATGGAAGCGGAATTACTACTGTTGCCACCCTTCCCAAAGCCAAAGAAGCACTTCGTCTGGCTGCCTATACTTATGTAGTAGCTGCACTGGCGTCACTGGCTACCCTTATGTACTACATCATGATTTTTCTTGGCGCCCGCGACTAACTAAACCATCTTTCAAATACATATAAATGCCCCTAAGTGGGGCATTTTGTGTTTGAAGTAAGCCGTTGTTTCATATTTACGTCGATAAATTATTCTTTTGCGACTTCTCCTCAGGCTCTATTTGTTTTCAATCAGCAGTTCAACCACCTTATTTAACCTCTCCAGATTTTCAGTTACAAACTTAGTCCCTGCTTCTCTGAGGCAATTAAGATTTTTAACAGACGCGTCATCCATTTCGGGTTTGGCTTCATACAGATCAGGTGCCAGACGAATAAAATGATCAGGTGTCGTGGTAGTTTCCCATATTTTATGAAGCTGATAGGTAACGGTTTCAGCATTTCCCGACATCATGATATCAATAATCGGCTGCAACCATTCCAGCATGCCCCAGTCTTTTGCTTTGCTGTATTCGTAAGGCTTAAAAGTTGAACCGGTGCCCAGTGAAACAATAATCATATCCTGTGCACGGGGCCGGTCGGGTTTGCCGGGATCGTTAAGAACCGTGCTAAAGGGTATTCCACGTGCTTCAGCATATGCACACATTGCCGGATTGTTGGCAAACACTCCCCCATCAATCAGCGGATAGGGGGTGCCAAACACTGACTTTACCCTGGCCACTTCAAAATAAGTGGGTGCTGCAGAAGTGGCCCGGGCTACTTCCTTTATCGGAAAATCATGGGTATTGGATGCCCGGGCATCAATCTGACTGAAAAAATGCGCCCGGCGGTTGCGGATATCATAAGAAGTAATCAAACAGGGACGCAACAATTCGCTCAGTAAAGTGTCACCATAATAATCATTCAGCGCCTCCTCAAGCTCTGCAGCACTATATCTTTCATCGGTGAGACCACCTTTGCTCCTGACCTTTTGCCAAAAGGTGATGTCAAAAATATCATCTCCTCTTTCCAGATAAAGATCTACAGCCTGACGGGCCGTAAATTTTGGACGATGCGTAGGCTTACCTTGTTCGTCCCGCGCCGGAATGAGGTAGGTACAGGCAAGAATTCCGCCGGTACTGGTTCCTACCAATAAATCAAAATAATCACTTAATCTTGCCTGGCTCCCTTCGAGTGTCATCAATTGTTCCTCTATATATGCGAGCACTACACCGGGTAAAATACCCCTGATGCCTCCCCCATCTATAGAAAGTATTCTAATTTTCTTACTGCTCATGGTTGTATGGTTTTAGTGTCTGTTAAAATAACAACACAAAATTTTGAAAGTTAAGTCCGGGAACATGTTTGGCTAAATATTAACTAAAATTTTCTGCAAAAAGCTGGCTTTACCATAAAAATTCCATCTTAACCAGGGCCAGATAGTTTGATTCGCTTACATAAGGTCTTTTTCTGCATTGAGTAAGTGATTTGTATTATCTGAGTTCACTTTCCGAAAAGCAGAAAAAAATGGAAATCAGCTTTAAAACCACAGATAAAATATTCTGTTTTTTAGCTTATTGGCATTTATCCAATGAAATTTTTTATTACTTTTGTTAATAAGAAGCGCGAATCTAAGTCATACTCATGGTCTATATTTTGAAAAAGTTTTCACTATTGCTTGTATTGCTCATTGCGACAATACTGACCAACGCTCAAAAGCAGGCGAATTATTGGTATTTTGGCAACCATGCAGGCGTTAGTTTTGCTCTGGGGCCTCCCTATCCGCTAACCAACGGAGCATTACAAACGGGTGAAGGTTGCTCTTCCATATCGACTGCAGAAGGCACCCTTGAGTTTTATACAGACGGCACTAATGTTTACAATAAGAACCATACCCGCATGCTTAATGGATCCGGACTATTTGGCCATTCATCAAGCACCCAGTCGGCCATTATTGTTCCCAGGCCGGGAACCACCACTGAATATTACATCTTTACCGTGGATGCAGCCGACAATGGACTGGCTAAAGGTTTGTGCTACTCAAAGGTAGATATGACCCTCAATGGGGGCCTGGGAGATGTGGTTACGAGTGAAAAAAATATTTCACTGGTGCCGCTTGCCTGCGAAAAGGTAACTGCCGTAGGTCATAGTGATGGTCAATCTTTTTGGGTAATTACCAAAAAATGGGGCAACGCAGACTTTTATGCGTACCGCATCACTTATGATGGAGTGGTAACCACTCCGATCATCAGCACTACCGGCCCGCCCCTTGTTGGAAATATTTCCCAGGCTTCAAAAGGATACCTAAAAGTATCTCCCGACGGAAGCAAAATTGCTTCTGCAAATAATACCGCATTCAATGTCGGCATCTATAATTTTGACAACAGTACCGGAACCATTGAACATCTGGTAACAGACAACAACTATACTAATCCGGGTGGATATGACCAGGGTGGGCCTTATGGAGTGGAATTTTCGCCAAACAGTTCATTTTTATACATAGGCGAATGGAAAGCCAACCGCAGAATCCACCAATATGACCTATCTTCAGGTGATCCTACCACTATTTTAGAATCGAGGCAGGTGGTTGCATCAGTAGGCCAGGGTTCAAGTCCTATTGGTGCATTGCAACTTGGCCCTGATAACCGCTTATATATCGCACGCTACCAAAGTGGTTATATTTCAAGAATCAATCAACCCAATAACCCGGGAAATGATTGTGGCTTTGTTGAAAATGCCTTAAATCTGTCGGGCAGACAATGTAATTATGGGCTTCCCCCTTTTATTCAATCATTTTTCTATCTTTCTGCCGACTTTTTCTGGGATGAACCTGCCTGCCTTGGCTATCCTACCCAATTTTATACCAGTGCCTCTGATAATCCTGACTCCGTGAAATGGACTTTCCCGGGAGGTGTCACCTTCACCGAGCTTAATCCAGTCTATACTTTTCCTTCAACTGGATTTTATTCCATCACCCTGGAGGTTTTTCTCTATGGGCAGTCAAAAAGTGTGGGCCATTTTTTACAGGTCCGGCCAAATCCGCAGGTTAGTATTGGCAATGACACCACCATATGCCGCAGTGAAGCCTTTTATCTGGATCCGGGTGAGTACAATTCTTATCAGTGGCAAAATGGAGCCACCACTCAGGAAATTTTAGCTGATAGCACGGGCTGGTACTGGTGCAGGGTAGCTAACGAATGGGGATGCACTGCCATAGATTCTCTATACATGACAGCGCATCCAAACCCTGAGGTAAGTGCCGGCCCTGAAATAACCATCGCGGAAGGAACCACGGCTACCTTACAGGGTTCGGTTACAGGAGGGAATGGTGATTACATTTACCGCTGGGAACCCGCTGCACTGCTTACCAATCCTGATATTTTACAACCTACCACCGTTCCCATGATGACCACTACCCTATTTACATTAACGGTTACCAATATGCAAACGGGATGTACAGGCCAGAATGATGTATTGGTAACGGTAACCGGGGGCGTATTGAGCTGCCTTGCCTCCGCATCGCCCACCAACATATGTAGTGGTGCTCAAAGCCAGCTTCAGGTACAGGCTTACGGTGGAACCGGTAACTTTAGCTATTCATGGAGCGCTAACCCACCCGGTTTTACTTCACAACTGCCCAACCCTGTAGTTACGCCTTTACAAACTACCACATATACTGTAACGGTAAATGACGGAGAAAACACGGTAAGCAGTAACGTGATCATTAATGTTAACCCCTTACCAATACCCGATGCCGGGCCCAATCAGGTGATTATTTTTGGCACATCCACCGTATTGCATGGCAGTGCCTCTCAGGGAACCGGGCCTTACTCTTACTCCTGGGAACCAGCCGATAAGCTGGTATCGGCCCAGGTGCAAAACCCAACCACATTAAATCTCTATGCATCTACTGTTTTTACCCTGCGCGTAACCGATTTGGGCACCGGATGCGCCGGCGCTCAACCGGATTTTGTAACCATTGGAATGGAAGGTGATGCCCTGAGTGTTAACCCTGCGGCACAGCCGGAGGTAATCTGTAAGGGCCAGGAAACACAGTTGTTTGCCCTTGCCGGAGGTGGTACCCAGAATTACACCTACACCTGGACCTCAGATCCACCCGGGTTTACATCAAGCGAAGCTGATCCTAAGGTTTCGCCAACCACTACTACCACTTATATCTTAAATGTTTTTGATGGCTTCAATCCGGCAAACGGATCAATTACCGTAACGGTAAATCCTTTGCCTCAAATTAATCTGATACCTGATGACTCCAGAGTTAAGAAGATAAGCAACACTGAAATAGGTGTTTGCGTTTATGATACCATTACGCTCAATGCCGGAAATCCCGGCGCTACTTATTTATGGAGCAATGGATCAGAAGAGCAATTCATAAATATACTGACCTCTGGTATAGGTTTCGATCTGCAGAATTATAATGTAAAGGTAACCAACCCGGACAATGGCTGTGCAAACACAGCCGACATTAAGGTATATTTCACTTTCCAGTATTGCAGCTATGGCTTGGATGAACAGGCTTTCAGCAATAACCTTAAGGTTTACCCAAATCCATCAGGTGACGGATTGTTTAATTATGAGATTGAGGGTTTAACCGGCGAATCGCGTATTGAAATTTTTTCTGTACACGGCAGCCTCCTGAGTTCTGAAACAATTCAGCTCACAGCAGGAAACGTATATAAATCCACGATAAATCTACAAAATATCAGGCCGGGCATATACTATCTGAAGTTAACCAATAATAATCTGCAGATATTGAGAAAGCTTGTATTTAGATAACAAGGTGCGTTATGATCAATAATACACCAAACAACAATATCAGGCCATCGAGCCAGAAAGAAAAGTAATGTGGATGCTGTCGACACCTGTGGCAGTGCAATAACAACAATAATATTGTACCTGTTATCAATGCCGGTATCATGTTGGCCAAAGGCTCCAGACCTATCCATCCTCCAATGACATGCATTACAATAAAAATAAGGGTAAAACCTGATGAAAGGAAGTAACTTGCCTGCTCACCCAACAGCACCGGCAAGGTTTTCAGTCCATCCAGGGCATCGCTTTGGCGGTCACGCACATCAAACGGAAGTGTAAGGGCAACAAAAAATGTAAAACGGGCAAAAAGCCCAAACAGCATGGGGTCTTTGCCGGGTTCCAGATTACTTTCCAGCACAGGAATGAGTACCGTAACCAGCGTCCAGACGCCGGAAACAAAAAACATTTTTACAAAAGGAAATCGTCTGATAAGTAACCAATGGGGCACTTTACGGGTAGGTAAGGTATAGAGTAGGGTGGCAAAAGCAATGGGCAAAAGCATCCACAGCGTGAACCTTTGAATCTTAAGAGATGCACTTATTAGGAAAGCTATACATAAACCCATGCCGGCAAAAAGCCACAATTCCCGGATAAAATATTTAAAACCACGAGAGATGATATTGGCTGTGCGATGAAAGTTGTAACCCAGAAAAGTGCCGGTAAAAATAAGCGTAAGCAAAGGCCATGGCTGGCAATGCAGCTTTAATTGCAGGCACGTTCCCCAGACCAGTGCTACTGCACCAAGCGATAGTAATACCGAGGCATCAAGGAAGATTCCCTTAATTGCTTTTGCTCCATGGTTCATCCATATATAAACATCAAGAATGACCCTCTGGTTTGGAATTTCAACCATACTGCCTCAACTCCGGTAAAGATCCAACACAAAATTTTGGTTCTAACTTTTACTGCAATAGGAGAATAAATAGGTTATAACCGCTACATTTCATTTTGACGTGCTGGGAGGTTTAAAGCAATTTGAAGTAGGAGTATTTTTCAGGCATAATTT
>DHSR01000056.1 GCA_002410555.1 Bacteroidales bacterium UBA5281
GTCATGCCATTTGGAAGACCTGTTAAATTTAACGCACTCCCTGCACAAACAGGACTGTTGCTCGTGGCCGTTGGTGTTGGCAAAACATTCACCATCAACTGCACTGCATTGGATGCTTTGGTACAAGCAGGTGTTCCTGAGTTTCCAACCTCACAATAATACTGAAGACCATTCAATGCAGAACCCCCGGTGATTGTCAAAGCTGAAGTGCCTGCTCCGGAATATACTCCGGCAGCATCAACAACGTTCTGCCAACTCCCTGCCAATAGCACCTTCCATTGAAAAGAAAACGGAGAGCCTCCTCCAGTTGCGGTAACGGATAAAATTCTTGTACTACCAATACAAACCGGAACTGGCTGAGCCAAATTCGAAACATTTGGCGGAGAACCGGCAAAAATAGTGGTATGCGAACGCAGGTTAGAATAGTCATCTTCGGAAAATTCTAACCATTCAGTGGCAAGACTTGGGAAATCACAAGGGGGATCATTATCGGGATCTACAATTATTCCCGCATTGACATTCGGATTTCTAACCAATGTTCTGTCCATGGTTTGAATCCCGGGGGCACTCCAATAGGAGCCGGGATCACATCCAATATTTCCAAAAATATCTACATTTGAGTTGGTCGAAGTATTAAACAATATTACTGCATCATCACCATTAAACCAACCAGGTGCATTATATATTGCATCAGCATATGCTTTTAGTGCGGCACTTGCAGTGTTTACAACAACAACATAAACTTCACCGTTGGGAAGATTAACATTTCCAAAAGAAAATGGAGGATTTAAAGGAGTAGTACTTCCATTATGATAACTTCTTAACTGATAATTACTTAAATTTACGTTAGCACCGGTAAAGTTGGCAATTTCAATAGCCTTGTTGTTGCCCGATCCTTCAACATATTCAGAAATGTATAAACTTGTTGCAAGAGTTCCGCAATTCTCATCAATAACATCAAAACTGCCATTGGGAAGGGAACTGCAGCTATTGTTTGAAACCACAATAGGACCGGAAGCTGCTCCTGCGGGCACTGTCGCTGTTATTTGAGTATTGCTGTTTACGGTAAAAGTTGAATTAATTCCATTGAAGCTAACACTCGTAGCACCGGTGAAATTGGTACCAGTAATAATAACTACCGTTCCAACCGGCCCGGTTACGGGGCTAAATGACGAAACAACTACATCGCATGGATTGGAGGCTGTAATCGAAAAATCATCCACAGCAAGACCGTCGTCCACACCAGTTGCTTCGAAATCAGCCCATCTTATCCAAAAAGAAGTTCCATTAGGGATAAAAAGATTGGTTATGCTTGCTGATATTGGAGTTCTATTCGCGCTAGCATTACCATTTAATGCCCGGGCTGTACCAGTGGCTACCGGTGCTAAGAAGTCTAAAGCAGGTACCGGCGACCAATCACCATTATCTAGACCAGTAGCATCCAGGCTATATTCAAAAACTAAGCGATCTGCTCTATTAGCAGTTCCTATACGCCATTGCTCTCCTGTATAAGAAATAGCGAGTTCAGCAATTATTCCACCAGTATTGTTTGTGAAGTTTGCACCAAAAGTAGGAATTAAGGATCCGGAACGTAAACCTCCCAAAGCTCTATCTACCTCGGCCCCAGTTCCAAAACTATAGGTATCACCTTGACTACTTAATCCATCTCCAACTCTGTAAAACCCATCTGAAGGTGTTTCATAAAAAGCCCAACCTAGCGGAAGCGTGTTTCCAAGTGTTCCAGTATTCGCCAGCGTATTAAAATCTTGAGTGACAGGAACCCCGAACGAATTAATAATCACCTGCCCTTTCACCCCCATTCCCAAAACCACCATCAGCACCAGCAAAAGCAGGTGCCTGGGGATAAATTTTGCAATTTGGGTTAGGGTAGAAAGCTGCACGCTAAATATTATTAAAATGATTAATCAAACGTTTACAAACAACCTTAGGGCGGTGAAGTTCAATCACTGCTCACCCAAAAGGTGAAAAAATGTAAAATTTTTATACAAATAAAGCGCTTGGGCAGTTACCGGTGCGCAGTCATGGGAGCGGAAAACCTAAAGTGATTTTCAAAATCCCGGGTCACAGGGGCAGTTAAAATAGTTCTGACAAGTAGCGAAAAACATCATTTTTATCAAACCGTTTTTCTACAGGAGGGCAATATTGTTATGTATGTTGATCATTTAGTAAAACAGTACCTTTATGATACCTGCCACTAAAGTAAATCTATAAGTTACTATTTGGTTAGTAATCAGCTCCTTATAAGTTATCAACACAGCTTCCTGTCTGGCCACGGAATCAAGTGATTTACATATGTGACAATCACCTGATTATGCTGCATTTCAGTGGTAAAGATAATACAATTATTCCTTCATAAAAATACGTATTTATACTAAACTTTACAAAATTTTTTTTTGACCTCATTTTACTTTAAATCGCCATCATTATGCAGTCGGATATGTAAGTTCCATTTGTGAAAAATCAAAGCGGACTCCTTCTAAACCGTCCAGCCGGAAAAGCCAAAAGGGATGGCATCATTTTGAGAAATCACAAATTTGGAAGAAGATTTCCAGTTCAGGGAGGCGTTTTCTGAAATGGTGAGTTTATTTTCAATTTCCGCCTGCAGATTGGCACTTCCGTCGGTGTCAAATTCTACAGTAATTTCAGTGGCATAGTAGGTATAGTCAGCAATGCGGTTATTATTAACCAGCTTCCACAGTTGTTTATTGGTTTTACGCAACTCCTGCAATCGTGGAATAAGTGTAATTTTGGACTGGTTGACGAAGGTGCGGCATTTTACGCCGGAAATATAAAAATTAACCGTCCGGGCCTTGCTTAAGCCCCCGCCTATGCTAATACCGAATTCATTGAGGCTGGTTTTATTATTCAGGTTTAGGCTACGTTGAACGGTACCATATACCAGGTTAGCGGGTTGAAGCTGGGTGATCCATGCTTCGGGCGGATCATTAAATAGCTGGCTGAGCCATCCCACGCAGAAAAATCCTTGTTTTCTTTTTTCGATGATGGCTCCCGGCACTACACCCGGGTCGGAAGCGAACAGCATGGTAATGCCATAGCGGTTGAGGAACTGAGGAAAGGGAAGGTTGGCCATAGTTCTTCAGTTTGATAAAATATTTGGTAACCCAAAGATAGCAATATGTATTTAACAAATAACA
>DHSR01000083.1:0-121071 GCA_002410555.1 Bacteroidales bacterium UBA5281
TGCTCATGCAGGGCACACACATTTTGTATAAGTAATGGCAGGGTAAGTGCTAAATATCAAGGTTTGTAGCCCGCTCAAACTGCGTATCGGTTTGATAGGTAAGTGCCACGCAATCTGCCACTACTCATACAATTTACCGTTATAGGGCATTTTAAAAAAGACGACCGAACAAGCATAAGCAAATGACAAAAATTAAAGCGAATAAAGTTTTATTTATCAAACTTGGCGCAGGTGGCAAGTTTGAAAAAGTTTGCATTGAACAAAGTCAAACTTTGCGACTCGATTACGAAGAAGTTGAACACAATTGGTGTTTAAATAAACAATGGGAAAAAGTTAGAGATTACTATGTAACTGAGAGGAATACTGACATTGGTTCGGCTCAAAGACACGCAAACCAAATCCAACAGTTTTACGAAGAAGACGAAAAAACTCTTTGGATAACATTTTACGCAAACAAACTTTGGTGGTGTTTTTCAAAACCTGAAATCACACAACTTCCCGACAAAACAAAGATAAGACCTGTTATTGGCAAATGGTCTGATCAAGACATCAATAAAAACGTTTTGTTTAAAGGAAACATAAGTGGCGGTTTATCAAAGACACAAGGTTTCCGTGGGACAATTTGCAGCGTTGAAGAAGCAAAATATGCACTTGCAAAAATCAACAACGAACAACCGAAAGAAGTTGTTGAAGTTGAAAATGCGTTTTCTGAATTAAACTCAAAACTGACAGCCCTAATAAAAAAGCTACAACCGAAAGATTTTGAAACATTGGTAGACTTAATTTTCAGACAAGCAGGTTGGCAACGTGTTGGCGACATTGGGAAAACCCAAAAGACAATAGACCTTGAACTTTTCGCCCCCATAACAGGCGAAAAGGCAATAGTACAAATAAAAGCACAATCAGACCTTGCACAATTTTTGGAATATGAAATAAAGTTTGTTCCAATGAAAAATGATTACAACAAGTTTTTTTATGTTGTTCATTCAGCTAAACCAAACTTGGAGAAATACAAAAACGAAACAGAAATAAATTTATATCTTGTAGACAAAGTTGCTGAGTTTACAATATCCGCAGGACTTGTAGAATGGGTAATAAAAAAGACATCATAACTACGAATGAAATAAAACGAACCGCTAATCGAGTAACTGCCCCGCCAGCAATAACTGACGGGGTGTGCCACTAACACCACAGTACGTGCGGATCTCGTATTCAGCCCTGAAATTTCGGGATTAAGATATGTGGAGCAACTTTCATCTAAAACGAAAGCACAGCAACATAACCTCGCCTTGCTTAAAGGTTTAAGGGAATAGTTGAAATTGTTTAAAGTTTTTAAGGGGATTAAAAAATCAGTAACTTTGTAAAAAGGTTTTGAAATGGATATTCAAACAAAAAAATATCATCTGATTGAGTGGATTACAAAAATCCGCGACAATCAGCTTTTGGACAAGCTTATGAAACTTGCAGAAGATGAGGATTGGTGGAACGAAATAAGTCAGGCAGAAAGAGACGCAATTGAAGAAGGATTGCAGGATCTTTCTGCAAACAGAACTTATGACCATTCAGAAGTAAGATCGCTTTATGAAAAATATCTCTAAAGTTGTATGGTCCCAAAGAGCTAAAAATGATTTAGAATCAATACTTGATTATTTGGATAAAAACCGGACAGAGAAAGTGATGCCTACCGGGCAGAATTCTTTAAGATATAATCGTGTATTTCCTTCAAATCCACGATAGATAATTCTTCCAAATTAACTTGACCATTTTTCTATCCTGCTTTTTACGACTTCGTTTGAAATCGTTTTGCCTTCCTCTGATTGCTTCAATCCTTCTTCTACTTTTTCAATGAATAAGAGTTGCTCAATCAATTCATCTATCATAAATGAACCGGGCAAGTTGGCTATTGTTCTTTTTAATATGTCCCTGGTCAACATAGCAGGTCATTTTTGCAAAGACAATCATTTATCAGGCAAGAAACCGGGGAAATTGTTCATTACTTTAACCCGGCCCGTGAAGTTTATTAACTTTGCACCTTTGCAAACAGCCCGTTTATTATGTCTATAATTGTAAATCATATTTCCAAGCGTTACGGAGCGCAACTGGCGCTCGATGATGTTTCGTTTAGCATTCATCCCGGTGAAATTGTGGGTTTACTTGGCCCCAATGGGGCAGGGAAGTCCACCATGATGAAGATCATTACCTGTTTTATTCCGGCTTCTTCGGGTGAAGTAAGTGTATATGGATTTGACACCAGGGAACAATCGCTTGAAGTGCGCAAAAAAATTGGTTATCTGCCCGAAAACAATCCGCTTTATACCGATATGTATATCCGCGAATACCTGGAATTTATTGCGGGCCTTCATCATTTGGGTAAGAAAACAGACAGTCGGGTTGCGCAGATGATGGAAGTAACCGGTTTAAATCCCGAAAAGGGTAAAAAAATAGGGGCACTTTCCAAAGGATTCCGCCAAAGGGTTGGTCTGGCCCAGGCTTTAATTCATGATCCGGAAGTACTTATACTGGATGAGCCTACTTCGGGCCTGGACCCCAATCAACTGGCTGATATCAGGCAATTAATCGTAAATATCGGTAAGGAAAAAACCGTAATGCTTTCCACCCACATCATGCAGGAAGTAGAAGCTATGTGCAGCCGGGCCATTATTATCAACCATGGTAAAATTGTGGCTGATGATTCTACTGCTCAATTGCTTTCCGGAACGGGCAAAGTAAGCATAGTAACCGTTGAGTTTGATCAGGAGGTTACCCCTGCCCTGTTGATGCAGGTGAAAGGAGTAAATAAGGTGAAAAATACCGGTAAAAACACCTGGGTTATAGAGTCCAATATCAACACTGATGTACGGCAAGGCTTATTTCAACTCGCAGTAACCCACAATCTGTCAGTACTTTCCATGCAAAAGCCTGCTACCCGGCTGGAAGATATTTTTCAGCAGCTTACTCAAAAATAAATTTCAGGTAAACGAGAAACACTTCGTTGGCAGGCACTGAGCTTTAAATGGTGAGTCGTTTTGCCAACAGGCTGATGAACTCTTGTTGAACAATATCGAATCCTTATCGAACCAGTCGAAGTGTCACCAAATTGTTCTTAATCCTGTATATCAATGAATAATTTCTGGTGAGACTTTGTGCCTGCCTGCACAGGCACTCGGGCAGGTCTTCGTGCCTTAGTGGCGAGAAAATAGTTTTTATAATGAACTCCCTTCTTATTAAGGAATAATATTTATCTTTGCGCCAACGGAAAAAGCCGTGATGGAAAGATTTGATTGATTGCAACCATTCAAAAAAATGCTAAAGCAACTCCCGCCATTAATCACAACTTTTCCACTATTTATTATTCATCGTTTAAAAATATTATTATGTCTTATTTATTTACCTCTGAATCGGTTTCAGAAGGACATCCCGATAAGGTAGCCGACCAGGTTTCAGATGCTCTGCTTGATGAATTTCTTCGTTTTGATCCCGATTCAAAAGTAGCCTGCGAGACATTGGTAACCACCGGTTTAACCGTTTGTAGTGGAGAAGTACTTACCACCGGTCATGTAGATTTACAGAAAGTAGTGCGCAAGACCCTGGCTGCAATTGGTTACACCAACAATGAGTATCGTTTTGAGGCCGAAAGTTGTGGCATTATTTCAACCATTCACGAGCAATCGGCTGATATTCATCGGGGTGTAAATCGTGAAAATCCCGAAGATCAGGGAGCCGGTGATCAGGGGATGATGTTTGGATATGCTACACGCGATATGGACAACCTGATGCCTATGCCCATTGAGTTGTCTCACATTTTCCTGCAGGAACTGGCGCACATCCGCAAAGAAGGCAAAAAAATGCCCTACCTCAGGCCGGATTCAAAATCACAGGTTACCATTGAATATGACAACCACAATAAGCCGGTTCGCATCGACACCATAGTTATTTCCACCCAACACGACGACTTCGCAGATCCATTGCTGCCACCTGCTGAAGGTGATGAAAAGATGCGTTTGAAAATAGAACAGGACATAAAGGAAATACTAATTCCCGCAGTAATGGCTCAATTGCCTGATCGGCTCCAAAAGCTTTTCAGCAGCGGAGATTATGTACTCCATGTAAATCCGACCGGAAAATTTGTAATTGGTGGCCCTCATGGTGACACGGGCTTAACCGGCCGTAAGATTATTGTAGATACCTATGGTGGCAAGGGTGCGCATGGCGGAGGAGCCTTTTCAGGAAAAGATCCTTCAAAAGTAGATCGCTCGGCAGCCTATGCTGCCCGGCACATTGCCAAAAACCTGGTGGCGGCCGGTGTGGCCGACGAACTGCTGGTGCAACTTGCCTATGCCATTGGGGTAGCCCAACCGGTGGGAATTTATGTGAATTCCTACGGAACTGCTAAAGTTAAAGATGCCCAGGGAATGACACTTTCAGATGGGCAGATCGCTGAAAAGGTTAAATCATTATTCGATTTGCGGCCGTATGCTATTATTAAACGGTTCAATCTGAAAAATCCCATTTATCAGGCCACTGCCTCTTATGGACACTTTGGCCGTGACCCGCATACCAAAGAAGTGGAAGTTTATTATTCCAATGATTCCACTTATGATAAATTGATCAATGGGGAAACCAAACACTTTAAGAAAGTAGAACTTTTTGGTTGGGAAAAAACTGACCGGGTAGATGAAATAAAAAAAGCATTCAACCTTTAGGCATTCTGCGATAATTTGAAACCAAAGAGTATAAGAATACTTCCTGATAATAATGAAAAACCCCGGCAAACCGGGGCTTTTCATTCACATTAAGTTATACGAGTACTCCAAGTAAAACGAGTTACGTTATATAATTAACGTTTAACGATGAATTTTCGTGTAGCAGTGGCAGTATTATTCAGCATCAGAGAGTAGAAATAAATTCCATCATTAAAGTTACTTATGTCAATGGTTATTTTACCATCCATTTTATCCAGTGGTTCACTGTAAACGGTGGTACCCAAAAGATTGGTTATTTTTACCTGTGCCTTACCCGCTGAAGCCGGCAGGGAATATTCAAAATTAACCTGACCGGACGCTGGATTGGGAAATGCATTTGATAATTTAGCTTTTATGGGTTCTTTATCGTCAAGACCCAAATAGCCAATCTGGTAATGTATTACAAATGAAAGACTGTCATTCACATTTTCTGTATTGTAAACGGTAAACATTACGGAGGAGGTACCCTGATTTCCGTTGTGTTTATAATCTCCTCTGAAAGAATCGTCTGAAGCTCCCGGAGCAAGCACTATAGCGTCAGGTGTATCAAAAACCTGAGGTGGGTAACAAACTCCCCAGCAAATATTGGAGGAAGTATTTTCAACTAACGATAAATCATATTTCTTCACCTTAACAGAAACATCAATGTTATTGGTGTTTTTAATCTTTCCCATTATTTCAACGGGATCAGTGGCCGGATCGATCAAAACAGATAGTTGCTGGTTATTGTTAACAATCTGGTCATCCATGGTCACTTCAAAAGAAAGATCATTGATGGTATAAATCTGATATTCAACGATAACAGAAGTTGAATCTACAGGGTTGTTTTCATCAAAAAAGGTAAATCTAACCCTGGAAATACCTTCGTTAGAGAGGTGTTTATAATCGCCGTGGAATGAGGTTTCACTCCCTCCTACCGGTATCATAATGGCTTGAGGTGATTCAAAAACATCAGAGGGATAACAAAATTCGCCCCAGCAAAAGTTGGATGCTGTATTTTCAATCAGGGAAAGGTCGTACTTTTTCACCTTTACCTGCAAATCATTGCTTCCAAAATTAGATACGATAAGCGGAACTTCTATGGGATCAAGATCGGGAGTGTTAAAAACAACGATTTCTGAATCGTTTTCCAGCATAATGTTATCCTGGAATACTGTCAAGGAAGATTGCGCGTGAACACCAAAGCTCAGTCCGGCAAATATTGAAAGTAAAAGTATAAATTTTTTCATGTGATGGTGATTAATTTAACACACTGTTTATTGCAAATATCGTGCTAAGATTACCGGATCTTAAATGTAATTTATGCAATTTCAAAAAAGATACCCTTTGCACCGGCAAAGCTATAAAGTTAAAATTAATATTTGCAATATTTCCATATAAATTTTGTTAAAGTTGCCAAAAATGCCCCTGGAAAGGGATGTTTTTTGCAAATAATATCAAATATTATTCCAGCACCATTCTATCCTCTTAATGAGAAATCAGTAAAAATGGAGTTCCTTCTGAATAAGTAAAAGAAAAAGAACGTCTATGAGACACGAAGCAATGCACTGAGCTGGTCGATGTGAAACCAATGTTCGCAAAGAATTGTAAGTCAGAAGGTCAATTTGGCGGTACTTTGAGCCTGCGTGCTTACGTGGGAAAGCTTTTTTGACCTTTGTGAAGAAGGGGCACTGCTCAGAGGAGGCTCAGAAGAGAGTTTTTATTTTCGACTTACTATTTATTTAACTGTTTATAATCAGGAATATCTTCCAGAAAATTCAGGCTTCCGGTGGAATAATCCACATGGGCACAATGATGATCAAGGCCGTTGGTAATCAGAAGATAATCGACTTTAAGGTTCATATTATAGCGGGCTGCCTGAAACATAGCATCGGTAGAGAGTTTAACAGAAAAGGCCTTACATTCGGCAATCATCATAGCTTTACCGGTGTTATTATATATTACTAAATCGAACCGTTGCAGCATTCCGTTAATCTTCAGTCCATTTTCAACAGCCATTAATGAAAGTGGGACATTTTTAGCAGTAGTTAAGTAATTGATGAGGTGCTGCCTGACCCACTCCTCGGGGGTAAGCTTCACATACCGCTTTCGGGCGGGGTCGAATATGAGTTTTCTTCCATTTTGTCCTTCACGAAGATTGAAGTTAAACTCAGGGAAATTAAGATGTTGCATGTTTATATTTTAACGAACACTCCAACCAATAGAATATGGCTAAGTCGGGACGGCTAATATACAACTTATGCACAAAGGAATCATAAAGGTTTAATAAAAGTCAGCGTTAAATGTTTTACATTTGCACCACAGCAAGCTGCATGAAGTTATGAAGACAAAACAAGACATTACTGAAAACTGGTTACCCCGCTATACCGGCACACAATTAAATGAATTTGGTGAATATATTCTGCTTACCAATTTTAGTCATTACCTCGATTTGTTTGCCTTGTGGAATAAGGTTGAAATAAAGGGACTTAACCGCCCCATGCCAAGCGCAACGGCCGGGGATATCACCATCATTAATTTTGGGATGGGTAGCGCCAATGCAGCTACCATTATGGATTTGCTTGGCAGCATTAAGCCACAGGCTGTTTTGTTTCTGGGTAAATGCGGTGGGCTGAAACGCAAAGCTGAACTGGGCGATCTTATTTTACCCATTGCTGCTATACGTGGGGAGGGAACCTCTGATGATTATTTCCCTGAAGAAGTACCGGCGCTGCCGGCCTTTAGCCTGCAAAAAGCTACCTCTACGACCATTCGCGATTTTGGCCGCGACTATTGGACCGGTACCGTTTACACCACCAACCGAAGGGTGTGGGAACACGATGAGATTTTCAAAGATTACCTGCGCTCTATCCGTGCCATGGCCATTGATATGGAAACTGCCACCATATTCAGTGTAGGGTTTTTTAATGAAATCCCAACCGGAGCGCTGCTGCTTGTTTCCGATCAGCCTATGATATCATCCGGGATTAAGACCGAAGAGAGCGACAAGCAGGTAACTGAAGATTTTGTGGAAATGCACCTGCACATCGGCATCGAGTCCCTAAAACAACTCATAAATCAGGGACTTACCGTTAAACACCTAAGGTTCTAACGCTTTTATTCTTATTTACACAATGACCCAGGATTTTCAGCAGATAGTCAATGATTTAAAAAAGAGGATATTTTATCCGGTTTACCTGCTTAGTGGTGAAGAACCCTACTACATAGATCAACTCAGCGATTTGATAGAAGACACCGTTCTTTCGGACAATGAAAAAGAATTCAATCAAAATATACTTTATGGTCGTGACGTAGATGCCCGAACCATAGTGGAGCATGCCAAACGATATCCCATGATGGCAAGTCACCAGGTAATTATTGTAAAAGAAGCTCAGGAAATAAAAGATCTTGAAGACCTGAAAAAATACGTAGAGCAACCCTTAAAAACCACCATATTGGTAATATGTCATAAATACAAGAAGTATGACAAACGCACCAGTCTGGCGAAACAGGTTATTGACAAAGGCGTATTTTATGTATCAGACAAATTGTATGACGACCGGATTCCAGCCTGGATAAACAACCGGGTGAATGCACTTGGTTATCGTATTACCGGAAAAGCAAGCAGTATGATGGCCGATGCTCTGGGGGCTAATCTTCAGAAAATTGACGGTGAGCTTCACAAGTTATTTATAAATATCCCATCCGGTAGTGAGATTACAGAAACGGAGGTTGAAAAGTATATTGGAATTAGCAAAGATTATAATGTATTTGAGCTTCAGGATGCTCTGGCTACAGGCAATGTTTTGAAATCCAACCGTATTGTCAATTACATTAAGAATAATCCAAAGGATAACTCATTGATGAAAAATCTCCCGATATTATTTTCGTTTTTTTCCAAACTCATGCTTTTCCATACGGTAGCCGACCGGCCACAGCCGGAAATTACAAGTGTAATGGGTATTAGTCCGGGACTGTTTTATAAATATCGTCAGGCCGCCAGGCATTACCCGCCATCGCGACTGGCAAGAGTAATTGCCATATTTCATGAATTTGATAAAAAAAATAAAGGTATAGGTTCCGTTTCCACATCTGAAGGAGAGCTTCTTAAAGAATTAACCTACAGGATATTACATAGCTAAGGCTTTAATTCTATCCTTGCTTTTTAATCGTAATATTCACAATCAGTGTATTAATTGAAGAGCTTATCAATCAGTGGCTGGTATTTTTGATGAATGAAGTTTCTTTTCAACTTAAGTGTTGGAGTGAGTTCACCTCCTGCGATGGACCATTCATTACTTATAAATTCAACCTTTTTAAGTTTTTCAGTGTTGCCAAAATCTTTATTAAACTCATCAATAACCCGCATCAGGCGCTGTCTAACGCGTGTATTCTGCAGCATTTCTGCATCTGAAGTATATTCCACCCCTTTTATCCGGCACCAGGAGCGCAAATGATTAAAATCGGGTACCACGATGGCTGCCGCGAACTTCTGATTTTCACCAACTACGATCAGATTGTCGATGAAGGGAGATTCCTTGATTTTATTTTCCATTAATTCCGGGGCAATATACTTTCCGAGGGAAGTTTTAAAGATCTCTTTTTTCCTTCCGGTAATTTTAAGTTGTCCTTCTGGCTCGAGTGTTCCTATATCGCCGGTATGAAACCACCCATCAGCATCAATTACTTCGGCCGTTAGTTCAGGATTTTTGTAGTACCCAATCATAATGTTGGGTCCCCGGGCCAGAATTTCACCATCTGCTGCAATTTTTACCTCCACTCCCCTGAGTGGCGGGCCAACGGTACCTATTTTGATGCCATTGGCATCGGTGCTGGTTACAGCAATAACGGGGGAGGTTTCTGTAAGTCCATAACCTTCATACACCGGCAGGCCGGCAGCCCGGAAAGTACGTACCAGCCGGGGTTGAATAGCTGCACCACCAGATACAATGATTTTAAAGTTACCACCAAGCGCCTGACGCCATTTACTATAAATTAATTTGTCGGCGATACTGTGTCGAAGCATATACCACGCAGAATTGTTCCCTTGTACATCGAAATTCAGGGCGAGTTCTACTGCCCAGAAAAACAGAAAGCGTTTAACTCCTTTTAATTTACGACCGGCAGCGGTGATGCGGTCGTAAATCTTTTCGAGTAATCGCGGTACGCAACACATAATATCCGGACTTATTTCCTGAATATTGTCTGTAATGGTGGCCAGACTTTCAGCATAGTAAATTGAAATACCCAGGTATTGATACAAATAATTAAGGGTACGTTCATAAATATGGCAAAGTGGAAGAAAGCTCAGGGCTTTAGCCTCCTGTCCAAATGTTGGAATGTATGACAATGCCTTCACGTTTGAAAGAATATTGGTGTGAGAAAGCATTACTCCTTTGGGATTACCGCTTGTACCGGAGGTATAAATAATGGTGGCCAGATTATCGGCTTTTATATTGGCCATTCGGGCTTCCATTTCTTCCCTGTGAGGATTCTTAGAGCCTGACTGCCTCAACTGTCCAATGTCCCTCAAATTATTGTGTGGCTTTATGCTGAATACTTCACACACTGATTCACAGCTTTCGGCAGCTTGCATCACCCGTTTTGAAAGTTCTTCGCCTGCAACGAAAATAAGTTTAATGCCCGAATGCTTAAAAATATACTGATAATCGGCTTTACTTATGGTAGGATAAACAGGTACATGAATGGCTCCAGCCTTCATAATGGCCATATCCAGAAAATTCCACTCCGGACGGTTATTCATCACAGTAGCCACCTTGTCTCCGGGTTTTATACCCATCTCAATCATGCCAAAGCACAATTCATCGCTATAGGCAACATACTCTTGCAGGCTATATTTGACCCAGACGCCATCCTCCTTACCGGCAATTACATCATCTTTGGGTTTAAACAGTTCAGCATAATAAGGTTGAAGGTCAAAAATACGTGTAATTTGAGCCATAATGTTTCAGGTTAATGAATAGAATTAATTTTCGTTTTTACGGTGAATCATACCTCCTGCTGCCTGTGCGGTTGGCATAATCAAAAGATCATTAATGTTAACATGAGGTGGCAGGCTGGCCGCAAAATGAACAACATTTGCCACATCATCTTCATGCAAAGGCTCAAAACCTTTATATACAGATTTGGCTCTGAGTGTATCGCCCAGGAATCGCACCTCTGAAAATTCAGTATCTACCGCTCCCGGCGCAATCTGGGTTACTTTTATACCGTAAGGCAGTAACTCCATACGCAGCGATTTGGTCAGACTATCAATAGCAGCTTTGGTGGCACAATAAACATTCCCGTTGGCATATGCTTCGCGACCGGCAATGGATCCAATATTGATTACATGACCGCTGCCACGTTTAATCATGACTGGCAACAGGGCCTTACTCACGTATAATACTCCCTTGATATTGGTATCAATCATAATGTCCCAATGTTCAGGATTACCCTCATGCAAAGGCGAGAGGTCCAGCGCGAGTCCGGCATTATTAATCAGGATATCCGGTTTACTAAAATCCGGTGGTAAACCGGCAATGCCAGAGGTCACTTCTGCCTGATCACGAACATCCATGGGCAATGGAAAAGCTGCTATTGAATACTTTTCCCTCAATTCGGCAGCCAGTGCCAGAAGCCTGTCGGCACGGCGTCCGGATACAATGATATTGTAATGATCTGCGGCAAACCGGTATGCACAGGCGCGGCCAATGCCACTCGTGGCACCGGTGATAAAGACAACTTTTTTCATCGTGGTAATAATTCAGTCAATTGTTAATTTTGTATTGAAGCGTATATTAAAAATACTTCCCCTGAAAGAAACTAAGTGGTAAAAATAACCAAATTCATTAACAACACAAAACTGAATTCTTATTTGAGGTATTTTGTTTTCAAAGCGCATGCTGCGGTTTATCAGGTTTCGATATTAATTTTTCTGGCACAGTACGCGGGATTTTACCTTGTTTTTTATTCGTGAAAACAGGAAAAACAGATTATATCGAAACTACAATTTCCATAAAAAAATAAAAAAAATACTACTCTGAACCCATCTATAATAAAGCAGAAGAAATAAACGGATAGCAAGGAGATAAGCGAAGCTTCCCCTCAATATCCAAACCTATTATCTAAAAAACTACCTTTGCATGGGATATTACAATGGGCTTAATTATTGCTTAATTAAACTACTTTTACCACTGCTAAAATGGGTTTGGTAAACTTTCAGCTACAGGGGATTGGTTTTTTTTCAATTGATTAAGCCGGGAAGTCAACAATAAAAATTATTAAATCTGAAATATTTCATGCGTAACCTTTTCATATTACTCCTACTGATTCCTTTCAGTAACCTGATTTTTAGTCAGACTCAGCCCATTGACCGGGTTCCCGGTGAATTGATTGTCCAGCTTTTACCTGACAGCAATATTGACGGACTTAAGCGGCTGACCATGGATTTTCCGGAATTTGATTTACAGTCAAAACAGTTGTTATCCAAAAGTATGCACATCTGGCTGTTGAGTTTTGATGAAAATCCGGAAAGTGTTGATAAGATATTGCCAAAATTGCGTAATCATCCTGCAGTAGTAATCGCCCAATTCAACCATCTGGTAAGTGAACGTGAAGTGATTCCGAACGATCCTTCATTTTCGGCACTTTGGGCATTAAAGAACCTGGGTCAGATGAATGGTACCGCAGGTGCTGATATTGACGCCACTTTTGCCTGGGACATCACCACTTCAGGCTATACCGTGGAAGGTGATACCATTGTGGTTTCCGTGATTGACGGAGGCATTGACCTCAGCCATGCTGACCTGCGTCTGTGGAAAAACAGCCATGAAATTCCAAATAACAATATTGATGACGATGGCAATGGCTATATTGACGATTACCATGGCTGGAATTCCTATATGAATAATGGAAATCTGCAACAAAACGATCACGGTACGCATGTAGCTGGTATAGCTACTGCCAGAGGAAACAACAATATTGGTACAGCCGGGGTAGCCTTTAATACCCATCTGCTGCCTGTTGCCGGGTCGGGAACAAATGAAAGTGTTGTGGTTATTTCATATGATTATATTTTCACTCAGCGAAAATTATACAACGAGACCAACGGAGAAAGGGGAGCTTTCGTGGTATCTACCAATTCCTCCTTCGGCATCGACGGTGCCGATCCGGTCAATTATCCCATCTGGAGTGCCATGTATGATTCTCTGGGATCGGTTGGCATTTTAAATGTGGCTTCTACGGCCAACCGTGCATGGGATATAGATATTAACGGGGATGTCCCTACCAGTATGTCAAACGAATCGCTGATATCAGTCACCAATACCAACAATAAGGACGAATTGTATACTTCTGCCGGATGGGGTCTGGAAAGCATTGACCTGGCGGCTCCGGGTACAAGTATTTATTCTACACGACAATCCGGACAATATGGATATAAAACCGGTACTTCTATGTCGTCGCCCCATGTTAGCGGAGCCATTGCCCTGATGTATGCAGCCGCCGATGAAGCTACTATAGGTTTATATAAAACAAATCCTGCACTGATTGCTTCCCGTTTTAAACGTTATCTGATTGCTTCTGTTGATACTTTACCTTCTCTATTGGGTCGCACGGTAAGCGGAGGCAGGCTCAACCTGTTTAAACTGCTTCAAATGGTACAATCCCCCCCGGGCATAAATGTTACACCGGGTTCAGTGGAGCTAGCCATTGCTCCCGATAATACTACCCAGACAACGCTGGAGTTTACATGTACAGGCGATACCCCAAATTCATTTATTATAGCGGTGCCTGATACAGCCGCGTGGCTTGCACTTTCAGGATATAGTGGTACGCTTATACCCGGAGTTCCTTCCTTTATAAACTTGTCTATCGATGCTACCGGCTTGTCTGAGGGTGTTTATACATCATCATTAACTGTTTCGGATGGCTTCCTGAATACCATCATTATTCCTGTAGAACTCAAGGTAGCTATCGGGGTAGATGCTCCTGCTTATTCCGTGTCCAAACCCGGTATTTCAGTCTGGCCTGTTCCATTAACTGCTACTTCAAGAATCGGGTTCAGTCTTTCACAAACAAGTGTGGCAAACCTTTCCGTTTATACCCTGGATGGTCGCAAAGCCACTGAGTTGTTCAATGGCATCCTGGCTGCCGGCCGTCATGAAATTGCCTGGCCAGGTCTGACACACCAGGGACTTCTTATAGTCCGGCTCGAAACCATTGATGGAATCTTTACCCGAAAAATTGTGGTATTTTAATTTTAAACAATTCCCGCTTGCGAAAGCAAAAAATAAATTGCTTTTTTCCCGGGAAGCATTTTGTTTTTTAAATCTGTTATCTAAATTTCATGAAATCATCATTACTCAGCTATTTTTTGATCAGCGCTTTCATCCTTTCGGGTATGTCGCTAACTGCGCAGCAGGCAGGAAGTATTCAACCCAGGCTTACGCATCACCTCTCCCCTGCCGAGGCTCAGCTTCGGCATACCATTGGTCGAAATTTTGTAGAGACCGATCCGCCTCCGGGCAATGTTTTCAGTCTGGGCGAATTTGAGCGCAATACAGGTGTGTTGATTGCCTATCCGGGCCACTTTGGCATACCCACAACCCTGATTCGTGAAATGGCCCGGGATGCCGTGGTTACTACCCTGGTTTCAGGGCCTGCACAGGAAAATACGGTGCGAAATATCTATTCGGGAGCCGGAGTGAATCTGAATAATTGCCAGTTTATCTATGCCACCACAAACTCTTACTGGACACGCGACTATGGCCCATGGTATATCGCTTATGGCGATGATCAGATTGGAGTAGTAGACTTCCCATATAACAGGCCACGACCCGAGGACAATAAAATTCCTAAGATTGTAGCCGACACCCTTGGGCTGGAATGTTTTGGCATGAATGTAATCCAAACCGGCGGCAATTATATGACCACAGGATTGGGAATAGCCTCCGCAACTACATTGGTCTGGGAAGAAAATGCCGGACAAACCCAGGCCCAAATCAATCAGAAAATGCAGGACTATCTTGGTGTAAACAGCTATCTGGTGGTTGAGGACCCCAACAATACCTATATAGATCATATTGACTGCTGGGCAAAATTTCTGGCGCCCGATAAGGTATTGGTGCGCAGTGTACCGGAAAATCATCCGCAATACAACCAGATAGAGGAAGCTGCAGCTTATTTTGCAACACAACTCAGCCCATATGGGAAACCGTATAAAGTGTACAGAGTCAATACTCCTCAAAACCAGCCTTATACCAATTCATTCATACTGAATGACAAGGTATTTGTACCGCTTACCAATTCATCCTACGACCAGCCTGCCCTGGAAGTTTACCGCATTGCCATGCCCGGCTACAAAGTTTACGGATACCTGGGGCTTCCTTCAAGGCCATGGGAATCAACTGATGCGCTTCACTGTCGTACCCATGAAATGGCTGATCCCGGCATGCTCCGTATACGGCATCTGGCCTTTAGCGGAAACATTTCTCCAGTTGACATCCTGAACTTTTCGGCAACCATTACTCCGTATTCCGGACAGGGAGTTTTTGCGGATTCTGTATTGCTTTATTACCGGATAAATCCTGGTCCAAATACTCCATATCAGGTGACACCGATGCGACGAACCCTGGGTCATAGCTATAGTGCCAACATTGATGCTCCTGAATATGGCAGCACCGTGCAATATTATCTTTATGCGGCAGATTCTTCCGGACGGAGGGAGCATCATCCTTTTATCGGAGCCACCGATGCCCATGAGTTTTATATCGGTGAACAACTCTTTGCTCAATTAAACAGCAGCACTTCCCTGATTGAAATTACTGCGATGAAAGATACCTATGCTTCGGCAAACCTCACCCTGTTCAATGAAGGGAACCTGAGCTTAAACTATACTATAAATACCGATACTAAGCTAAGCGATACCATAAGCCAGACCCTGAGCAACAGTCCCGGAGCCAATACCTATAATTTTAACACCCTTACTGAAAAAGGCTGGACCACTGCTACAGTTAACTCTGCCGATAGTCTGGATCAGTTGTTCATTCAATACAACTGGATAACAGACACTTATCCTGTTGAAGGTTCTTTCTGGACAGAGGCCCCGTCTGGGATCCGGGTCAAACTGGCTTCAGGTCAAAACCAGGGCACCTACATGATTACCGATACTCAACTTCAGCATGAACCCTTGCAGGGCAACTGGAAATTCTGGATACAGGATACCGATGGCGACGGTGGTCATCAAGCCAAATCAGTACGTATTAGCTGGATCAGTGCCACATCCACAGGAAATTGGCTAAGTAGTGAAAGCACGATGGGAAGCATTGCTCCCGGCGAAAGTCAGACCATAAACATCACCTGCGATGCAACCGGTCTTGAACCCGGATTATATCATGGAAACCTGCAACTGTTAACCAACGATCCGGATAATCCGGTGATGAATATTCCGGTACACTTTACAGTAACTGTGAATACAGCAGTGCAACAACATCAGGTTGCGGGGTTAAAAATGTCAGTTTATCCAAACCCTGCATCGGATTATGCAGAAGTAAGAATTACAACGGATAAAGACATTGCTGCAACATGGACCATTGTTGATCTGAATGGCAGAAAATTACAGCAGGGAAATATGCTTTTACTTAAAGGGCTTAATGAAACCACACTGGATGTTTCTACATTGGAAGCCGGGCTTTACCTGCTGTTGATAAATACCG
Source organism: Bacteroidales bacterium UBA5281 (assembly GCA_002410555.1). Lineage (GTDB taxonomy): Bacteria > Bacteroidota > Bacteroidia > Bacteroidales > Lentimicrobiaceae > Lentimicrobium. The sequence goes on from DHSR01000083.1 coordinate 16,439, forward strand.
CGTCAGGAAATCAGGTGGTTAAGCTGGTGATTAGTGATCTGTAATCTGTGGATTTGTTGATTTGTTGATTTGTTGAGGTGTTGAGCCTTTGGAACATAATTCGCGTTAATGTGCGTAATTCGCGGTTAATTGGTGATTGGTGGTTAGTGATTAGTGATCTGTGATCTGTAATCTGTGGGTTTGTTTATTTGTTGATTTGTTGATTTGTTGAGGTGTTGAGCCTTTGAAACATAATTCGAGTTAATTTGCGTAATTCGCGGTTAATTGGTGATTGGTGATTGGTGGTTAGTGATTAGTGATCTGTGATCTGTAATCTGTGGGTTTGTTGATTTGTTGAGTCGTTGAGCCGTTGAGCCTTTGAAACATAATTCGCGTTAATTTGCGTTTACCCCGTTTTTTCGGGGTAATTCGCGGTTAATTGGTGATTGGTGATTGATGGTTAGTGATTAGTGATCTGTAATCTGTAATCTGTAATCTGTGATCTGTGATCTGTAATCTGTGGGTTTTTTGATTTGTTGATTTATTGAGCCGTTGAGCCTTTGAAACATAATTCGCGTTAATTTGCGTTTACCCCGTTTTTTCGGGGTAATTCGCGGTTAATTGGTGGTTGGTGGTTAGTGATTAGTGATCTGTAATCTGTAATCTGTTTACAATCTGCAATCCGCAATCTGAAACTGAGCCAAGCGGAGCTCACCGAAGGTAAATTTGTGATCTGTGCTTGCCGCAAAGGCGGACACGCGGGCAGGCCTTTCGAAAAAGAAATCCGAAATCGTCACCTGTCTCAGAACAAGAATCCCAGATTAATGTACAGCCCACTATTGCCGTCGCGTTTGTCGGCAGCCATGCCATAATCTACGGCAAGGATGAAGTTTTGGTTCATTGCAATGCGCAGGCCCAGCCCATAAGAAGCATGTAAGCCGGGATCATCCTCTGAGAAATATCGGCTCATCAGTTCGTCTGCCGGGACCAGAAGCTGGTTCACTTCCATTGTTTTGGTTATGGTTCCCAGGTCGGAAAATCCATTGAGGGAAAGATAAAAGTTTTGATTCCAGCGATAAAACTTCAAAAACTTATACCTCAGCTCAAGATTGGCATAGGCAAAGGCATCTCCCACAATTCGGTTCCGTAAAATTCCCCGCAATGAGCGTGCTCCACCCAGTCCATCATTTTTAGTGGTCTTGGTAAATGTATTGATCATGTAAGGCTGCATGTAAAAGGGCACTTTGCCATCGATGGTTCCCTGCCATCCCAGGCGGTAGGCAAAAGTCAGCTTGTCGCGTTTCAGCGGCAGATACTGGCGGTGGGTAATTGCCAGTTTGGTAAAAGCAGTTTCACTATTTCCCACAAAACGCGGGGCAGTCATAAGTACCAGTTCTGTCCAGATTCCGCTTCCGGGATTGGATTCATTGGGACGGGTGTCATATACAAGCCCCAGTTTCACAATGTGGTGACTTCCGCCATCAGCTTCTTCCTCAGGAATAATACCCCAATACACATATTTATCATAAAGCACATCCACCGGCGGCAACTTATCAGCCTCATCCTGACCTTTATTCAACCGGTCAATGTCCACAGTGCCAATACGATAATTAAAATAGCCGTAACCTGCCAGCCAACGCAATGGTAGCGTGCTGATCTTTCGTTGCAGGTCGACAGTTACCCTTGCCACCTTGCGCTCGTGCCGGTAAAAAACCCGTGAAATATAATCCTCATTCCCGGGAGTATCGTCTTCAAATTCTGGATCATAAACCGCTTCATAACCATTAAATCCATAAAAATCCAGGGCACGTTCGGTTAAAAAGCTCAGGTCTGCAGTTATCCGTAACTGATGAGGCAACAGGTACTTTGAATCAAAAAACAACTGATTAATTCCGCTACCTTTAGTAGTTCGGGACCATTCGGCATACAGCGACCAACGATAGTCCGGATACGTGCTCCCATCGCCATACTGGAAAAGATTGGCCAGTAAACCATATTGGAATCCAATATCGGAATCGAAAGCAACCGCCGGCAGAACACCCAGATTATATCCTGTTTTTACCCTTTCTCCCAAAACAGATTGAGTGGTATCGGTTTGTGCAAAGAGTGGCAGGGTCAGGCTTCCCAAAAAAATCAGTAAGGCTGGAATGAATCCGTTTGCTTTTCTCATAAACACTTTTTTGTTGCCGAAGATAGTAAATGAATTGTTTCCATTGTACAAGCAAACAAAAAATCAGAAGTTTTTTTTAGTTTAAAGAGACATCTAAAATCTGGGGATGTTTTTTTAAAATCAGCAATAATGACCGGATAAGTTTAAGAGATTCATCGCTTCGCCGGGAATGACGGGAATATTATACTATTTTTGGGAGATTTTGGGTGTGATGAAGTGGTGAATCTATTGCCATGAGGAGTTTTAATCGATCTCTACTGATTAATCAGATTATAAACTGTGAATTATGTGCGGCTTTAAAGGTATTTGAATTCCCTCCTTTTCACAATAAATACAAAATCGTATAGGTTCAGTAAAGTCGATGTTACACCGGCGGCAATAATAACGTTTTAGTTTAATCGTTTTGGGTTTCTTACATCTTGTATAGTAAATATAGCCTCCCACCGGTGTCAAAAACAGAGACGCAGCCATAATGGGTATCCAGTCAATCTTTTTGAGCAATGCCCTTATAGCGAGTGCCATCACCGCAATAATATAGAATAGAGACATTAAAAGAATCATAAAAGTCGTTGTAGCCATGGCACATTGATTTATAAAAATAGCAAAAGTAGTTTTCACTGTTGATTAATGGTTAATACCTTGAATCAATAAAAGTAATGGATGTAAAAGTAAATTTTCCTCAATGAGAGGAATCAAGCATAAATTTTCTAATTTAGCCGTTTTAGTTATCGGCATTTGTGAAAAAAAGAATCCGAAACCAGAGCATTCGCAAAGGGGATAAAAGAGTTATCCGTGGATGGATAATGTATGACTGGGCCAATTCGGTATACCAGTTAACCATTGCCTCCACCATTTTTCCCATCTACTACAATCAGGTTACCCGTGAAGGAGATGACTTTATCGTTCATTTTTTCGGACTTGAAGTAATCAATACCGTACTGTATTCGTGGGCAATAGCTGCTGCTTATTTTCTGGTAGCACTGATTACTCCCTTGCTTTCTTCACTGGCTGATTACACCGGCAGACGAAAGACATTTATGCAGTTTTTCACCTGGCTGGGGGCGCTTTCCTGCGGAGCACTTTATTTTTTCAATCCCGGCAATATCGAATTTGGCATTATTGCTTTTGCCATGGGCACCATTGGTTATGGAGGAAGTATTGTATATTATAATTCATTTTTACCGGTTATCAGTAAGCCCGAAGATCAGGATAAGATCAGTGCACAGGGTTATTCCATGGGATACCTGGGCGGTGTGGTGCTATTGCTCTTTAATCTGATCATGATTCTTCAACCAGGTTGGTTTGGCATATCAGACCCTTTGTTACCGGCCCGGATTTCATTTATTACCGTATTTCTATGGTGGATAGGATTTTCCCTTATCACGTTCAACCGGCTTCCCCGTTATACCTTTCGTAAGCGCAGGAAGGACAAAGAAACCAATATATTTTTCGAAGGTTACCGTGAGTTGGACAAGGTATTTCATCAGGTCCGCAAATCAAAACCGTTGTCAGCATATCTTATTGGTTTTTTCTTTGTAATGATGGGGTTGCTGACCGTTATGTTCATGGCAGCTACCTATGGTGAAAAAGAGCTTGGACTCAAAGATTCGGTATTAATCCCAACCATACTCATTATTCAACTGGTTGGAATGGGTGGTGCCTGGTTGTTTGCGCGGCTCTCTGGCCGGTGGGGAAATCTGAAAGCATTGATGTTTTCAGTGGCAGTGTGGATTTTTATATGCATTGGGGCCTATTTTATCATCAATGCGTTGCAATTTATGATTGCGGCTTTTTTTATTGGACTGGTAATGGGAGGAACGCAGGCTTTGGCCCGTTCTACATACAGTAAAATGCTTCCCGAAACCACCACCGATCATACCAGTTATTTTAGTTTTTTTGATGTTATGGAAAAGCTGGCCACGGTAGCCGGCACCTTCAGCTTTGGTATCATTGAAGCCCTTACAGGAAGCATGCGTTATTCCGTTCTGGCGATTGGCGTATTTTTTATGATTGGAATAACATTCCTGTTTTTCACACATAGGTTACAACAAAAAAGCAGCAATGTCAGTCCGCAATACCTGAATAAAAATTAGAAAACATTGTCAGCAACCGGCTGATTAATGGTTGTCCTTTAATGGCTTTTCATTCATTAAGCACGCCGCTTTTTCATCTGTTTATCTGTCTTTTTGTAAAGCTGCCAACCCGGAAGCCAGAATTCAATAAATGGGCTAAAAAAGCGTTCTGGCAAAATTATTGCTTGTATAGTCTCTATTAAAGCAGTTTTGCTATAAACTTAAATATAATCATCATGCAAACCGTTAAAGTAACCGATTACCTGGTAATGCAGACCCTTGACTGGGTTTATGAGAAAGTTGCTTCGGGAATAGCCGGTATGGATACGGCATCCGCGATGGCTACTCACTATATTTCAAAATCCGATTCCAGGTTATCCGCAGCCAAGGCGCTGATACGCCGGCAAAATCTAAAAGCTGGTTCCAGTGGATTCATTACCGGGCTGGGAGGTGCCATCAGCATGCCGATCACCATTCCTCTTAACCTGGCCAGTGTTATGTATATCCAAATCAGAATGATAGCTGCCATTGCCATTATTGGGGGCTATGATCTGCGCGATCAAAAAGTCAAATCGTTAATCTTTGTCTGCCTTGCAGGAAACTTCGCCAAAGATTTGATAAAAGAAGCCGGGATTGCAGCCGGTACCCGCATTACCTCCAAACTTATTTCAAACATCTCAGAAGATACCCTTAAAAGCATCAGTAAAAAAACAGGAATTGTACTGGCAACCAAGAGTGGTAAAAAAGGAATGGTGAACCTGAGTAAAGTCGTACCCATTGCCGGCGGACTAATAGCAGCATCCATTGATGCATTAGCCACCAACCTGGTGGGCAAAATAGCCATTAGAACCTTTATTTATGACACAGAGGAGTAAGTTTAACGTAGCATTGCGGCTTGATTTGTTAAATTTTGAATGCGTAGTTATATCTTTCATTTCGAATTGCACCCCCTTCAGATGTGGCGTCGAACAGGATTGTTTTTTATTCCAACTAACTTCCCTGGCAAACAGGAGGAAAAACTTTTAACCTGTTTAAATTGCTGTTTTGGCAGAATCTGCTCTCTCCCTGTATATAGAAAGGAGAGTTGAGGCAAATAAGAGAACCCCGAAGATAATAGTGAAATTAATTACAATAAATGAGTGGTTATTGTGTTGATAACATATACATTTGCATCAAATTAACGAACAATTAATACAACAATCCTTCCATGAGAAAAATCATTATGCTGCTGTGCGCTTCAGCGGTAGTCCTTGCATTGGGATGTAAACAAAGCGATAAGACTATGAACCAGGAAAATCCATTTTTTTCGGAGTACACTACTCCATTCCATGTTCCTCCATTCGATAATATAAAAACTTCTGATTATATGCCTGCATTTAACAAAGGCATGGAGGAACAAAATGCTGAAGTAGCGGCCATTACAGCAAATAAAGAGGCTCCTGACTTTGAAAACACCATACTTGCTTATGATAAATCCGGTAAAATACTTACCCGGGTCAGCAATGTGTTTTTTAATCTGAATGAAGCCAATACCAGCGATGAACTTCAGGAAATAGCCCGTACCATTACGCCCATGATGTCGAAACACCGGGATGAAATTTCCATGAACCCTGAGTTGTTTGCACGTATTAAAGAGGTGTATGAGAAACGCAATGAAAGCAATCTGGATGAACAGCAAATCAGGGTTGTGGAAAAGTATTACCGTGATTTTGAACGCCGGGGTGCAAATCTGGAAGCAGCCGAAAAGCAGCAACTGAAAGACATTAACGAACGACTGGCAACTTTACGGGTACAGTTCGGTGAAAATCAGCTTGCTGAAGTAGCCAAAAACTTTAAACTGGTGGTTGATAATGAAGCCGATCTGGCAGGATTGCCACAGGCCGTAATAGTTGCTGCAGCAGAAACCGCAAAATCAACCGGTGATGAGGGGAAATGGGTTTTCACCTTATCCAAGCCAAGTTTAATCCCCTTCCTTCAATATGCCGACAACCGTGACCTGCGCGAAAAAATTTATCGCGGATATTATATGCGAGGCAACAATGACAATGCCAATGACAATAAAAAAATTACTGCCGAAATCGTAAAGCTAAGGGCTCAGAAAGCCAGATTGCTTGGATTTGACAATTTTGCCGCTTATGTGATTGATGAAAATATGGCCAAAACAACCCAAAATGTTGACACATTTCTGAATGATTTGTTAAAACCGGCCATGGCAGTTGCTAAAAAAGATTTGGCTGAAATGCAACAACTTGCCAAACGTGAAGGCGCCGATTTCGAATTGCAATCCTGGGACTGGTGGTATTATGCAGAAAAATTACGCAAGCAAAAATTTGACCTGGATGAGACCCAGATTAAACCGTACCTGAAACTTGAGAATGTGCGCGATGGTATGTTCGCAGTAGCCAATAAATTATATGGCATTACATTTGAGAAACGCACCGATCTTCCTGTTTACCAGAAAGATGTCGAAACTTTTGAAGTAAAAGAAGGAGATGGAACACATCTGGGTATTTTATATCTCGATTACTTCCCCCGTTCAAGCAAGAGCGGTGGAGCCTGGTGTACCGGATTTGAAACTGCCGGCTGGGAAGATGGCAAAAGGGTAGATCCTATTGTTTCTATCGTAACCAACTTCACCCCACCTGCCGGAGACACCCCTTCGTTACTTAGCTGGGATGAAACCACCACCCTTTTCCATGAATTCGGTCATGGCCTGCACGGATTGTTTACGACCGGTAAATACACCCGCACTGCCGGGAATGTACCCCGCGATTTCGTTGAATTACCTTCTCAGGTAATGGAAAATTGGGCAGGTGAGCCAGAGGTGTTGAAAATGTATGCCCACCACTATCAAACTGGTGAAGTAATGCCCGATTCACTGATCGCAAAAATCAACAACAGCAGTAAATTTAATCAGGGGTTTGAAACCACTGAATACATCGCTGCTTCTATACTCGATATGGACTGGCACAAGCAGACTGATCCCGTTAATATTGATAATGTTAAAGAGTTTGAAAAACAATCCATGGATAACATCGGGCTGATTCCTGAAATTCTGCCACGCTACCGTACCACCTATTTTTCACATATTTTTAACGGGGGTTATGCAGCGGGTTACTATGTTTATCTGTGGGCTGCAGTACTCGATAACGATGCCTTTGATTATTTTAAACAATCCGGCGACATTTTCAATCCCGAAATTGCTGCCCGTTTCCGCCAATATTGTCTGGCTGAAAATGGTGATGATGAAGGCATGATACAATATAAAAAGTTTCGTGGACAGGAACCCTCCCTTAAACCATTGCTCGAAAAGCGTGGCTTAAACTAAACGGTTCTGATATTTATTCTCAAAAGCTGGCCTTTGGGTCAGCTTTTTTTATATAGAACTGTCTGGAACTTTATCATTTGACTTGAAGATATTTGTTATTGAGTCAAGGCTTTCACGGTGGTAAATATAAGTAGGCAGCATGGTTTTCATTATGTCAGCTCCTGCCTTCAAAGCACGTTCAAACAAATCAGCATCCGGCCCCAACAGAATTTGTTTAAATCCACCCAATGACCGCAGCAATTGTTGTTCTATAAAAAAAGTGCCTCCAATTACGCACTCGGAAAGGTGTATCAACTTATCCGGATCAAATCTGTCGGGTACATACTGATTTCCAAGAATAGAGGCACCCCCATGTAAAAAATTGATGGAAGGATGTTGGGTTAATATCGTTCTTCTTGATTTAAGATGTTCGGGCTTATATTCATCATCCGAATCCAGAAAAGTAATGTACCGGCCATTAGACAATAAAATTCCCTCGTTTCGGGCAGATGATTCTCCACTGTGAACGATTTTCCGGTATTTTATTCTTTTCCCCATATGCAAAAAGGGTTTTACTCCTGAATAAGTATCGTCTGTACTTCCATCGTCTATAACAATAGCTTCCCAATCGGATTCTGTTTGAGCAATTAAAGAATTTAAAGCTCTGGTAATGAGGTGTGCCCTATTGTATGCTGGGATTACAACCGAAAAAAAAATAGAAGAAATATCCGATTTTGGTGCTGATCTTTCGACGTCACGATACATTACATTAAAATTTTATTCAGGCAGCTATAAAACCGCATATTTGGTTAAAAGCGTACCCGCTTCATTGAGCTTTTCACAATTCAATAATTTAAGTTGAATGTCGAGTTTTTCGGCAATTACAATACTATTTCCCTGTCCAAAAATCTTAGGTTCTATGGTAAGCCAGAGTTCATCGACTAATCCGGCAGTCAAAAATGAAGTTGCCAGTTGTGCGCCTCCGGCAATTAACATTTGAGGCTGATTTTTTTGGACAAATCGTTGAACCAGTTGAGCAGGGGTTTCATCGGAAAATTCAAGTTGTCCGGGAATGGCCTTTGTTTGATAGCGGGAAACATTGCGGGTCATTACGACAATATGTTGTCCTTCATAAGGTTTAAAAGGTTCGGCATCATATGTGCCGCTACCGGCTACAATAAGTGCGCTTTTTTTCCATAAATGGATAAAATAAGATTGATCAGCTTTGGATGACCAGGATCTCACAAACGGATTGTCCCATTTGGTGGTTTTCCCATCCAGACTTGATACAAAAACAAGAATTTTTTTCATTTTTCAGATTAAATTCAGCCAATAGTTATCCCCGCAAAAAAATTTCGGCTTTCGTGCGCAGTAAAATAAATAAATTTGAATATCAGATTACTCTGAATATTTTATCACTTCTACCGGACAACTATCTGCTGCATCTTTAATTTCATCTTCAAAATCCTGGAAGTTTACCCCTTCCTTTACGATTGCTATATCTTCAACTACGAAAACATCCGGGCATATACCCTCACAGAGACCGCATGAAGTACAACCATCTTCTATCCACACTTTTTTAATTGCCATGATTACAAGGTTTTAAGATTAATAACTGTATTTGAGTTTAGGATTTAACTAAACCACTGATTCTAAACAACTTCAACAATCCAGTATGGGGATTGTTTATTTCACAATTAAAAACAGGGAAAAGAGATGTTTTTAAAACTATAAACTGAAACATAAGCTGCGAACTAGAAGATTGTAAGGCAGTAGCTTTCAGCTTAAACGAAAGATGAAATTAAAAATAACGGAAAAACTGCTGACCACACAGCCATCGATGTTCAGTCTGACCAATGGCAGTTTCATAGCCCTGAAGCAGAATACTGATTAAAGTTATCATTCTGAAACCAGAGACAATTTTTATTTACCTGCCAACAGATCATTGGCCCGATTTAAGGCAGCATGCACATCAATGCAAATATTTTCCGGTCCTATCATCAAATGAATATTATTTTTAACCAGGCTGTTATGCACTGATTCTACCGGAGCTGACAATATCACTTTAACGCCGTCATTTAAGGTTCTTTTTATAAAACTTCGCAGGTTGTTTAATGCGGTAGAATCCATGAATGGCACACGTCTTAAGCGAATGATGAGAATTTTAGGTCTTGTTTTAAGTTGTTTTTCAGCTTCCTCAAACTTATTGGCGACGCCAAAAAAGAATGGACCACTTACTTCAAATATTTCAACTCCCTTAGGAATGATCATTTCAAAAATATCATCGGGCAGGGCTGCTTTTTGTTCTTCAGATTCTGCACTTTGAAGCACTTCCACATTACTGGTTTCAGAAATACGTCTCATAAAGAGCAATACAGCCAGCAACAATCCAAATTGAATTGCTACAGTGAGGTCCACCAGCACCGTTAAGATAAAGGTAACAAGTAACACGGCTACATCACTTTTACTATTGTGCATCAATCCCTTGAAGGAACGCCATTCGCTCATATTGTAGGCAACTACTACCAGAATTCCAGCCAGGCAGCTCATGGGAATAAGCGTAGCCAGATTTCCGACAAACAACATAATTAGCAACAATACCAGGGCATGTATGATACCGGCAATGGGTGTGCGTCCTCCATTGCGAATGTTTGTCATGGTTCGTGCTATGGCTCCTGTAGCCGGAATGCCCCCGAAAAGCGGGGTGATGACATTGGCAAAACCCTGAGCGATAAGCTCAGTATTGGAGCGATGGCTGCCTCCGGTTGCACCATCGGCCACCATGGCCGACAATAACGACTCAATAGCTCCCAGCATGGCAATGGTAAAAGCCGGAGCTAGCAGCATACGAATGGTTGCCCAGTTAACCGAAGGTAAAGACGGTGAACCGAAAGAAGCGCTTATACTTCCAAAACGACTTCCTATGGTCTCTACCGGAAACTGAAAAGTCGTTACGGCAAGAGTGGTGAGTATTAAGGCAATCAATGTACCCGGAATGCGCTTATTAATTTTTGGCCACCAGACAGAAACTAAAACAGTAAATGCTGCAATGGCCACCGCATAATAGTTTACCGTGCCAGCATGCTGAAAATAGAATTGCCATTTTTCCACAAAATCGGCCGGTACTTCACCTGTGGTTGACAATCCGACAAAATCCTTTATCTGACTGGTAAAAATTACCAGGGCAATGCCTGAAGTGAAACCCACCACAATAGGATATGGCATAAATTTTATAATGGTTCCCAGCCGTAGCAATCCCATAGCTATCAACATTAACCCTGCCATAAAAGTGGCAACGATCAAACCGTTTACGCCAAATTGCTGGACAATACCATATACAATAACTATAAAAGCACCGGTGGGACCACCTATCTGAAACCGGCTACCCCCAAGTGCTGAGATCAGAAATCCCGCAATTACGGCGGTGATTAACCCCCGTTCCGGAGTTACTCCGGATGCAATGGCAAAAGCAATTGCCAATGGTAAAGCTACTATGCCAACAATAATTCCCGCGCCCAGATCCCGACCAAACGTGGCCATATTATAACCCCTGGTGGTAGATATAATTTTAGGATAAAAAATCTGCCTGATCTGAGCAACCAATGACCGAAACATACCATCATGCTTTAAATGATCGTGCAAAGGTATAAAATGAAAACTGCTATAGCAGGTTTTGGTGAGTATAATTCTCCTTAGTGTTACACATCTGTTCAATAATGCGGCAATCAGCTGTTTATCCGGATTGAATGAAAACTTTCAATCACATTATTGGCTAATGTCCAAAATGGTTCATATAAGCCTGCCTGAAAGGTGAAAACCTCTTGCTGTTTTGTTTCGAAATGTTGAAAAAACTTACCCGATTAAAATTTACTTGATATTTTATGTATTTTAGCAGTCAATCTCACAGTTGAAATTTCTTAATCAAGTCATATGTAGCATGAGACTGTTACAATTCTGACATGGAGAAATCGATGAAAAAAGTATCTGATCCTAAGTTTGCATTTGCCATTTTTGATGTTTTTAATGAACTGGTATGTATTACTGATGATAGCTGCAAGATGATTTATGCCAATCCGGCATTGCGTGCTTATTATACATCTCCGCTCAAAGAAGACACCCTGGACTTTCCATGGAGTGATTTTTCTGGAGAATTTTCAAAGGCAGGCAATAAGATATACAGTAACTTGTTATCGGGTTGGTTTACGGTTACCCGTCAGGATATTAGCCATTTTAATCTGCCACATACCCATTATATGTGGACAGCATTGCCAGAACCGGAAAGGGTGACCAACACCAAATTATCGCAGGGACAACTTGCCGGAGAATGGTATAAGACTCTTTTCGAAACGTCACCTTCCGGAATTATTTTACTGGACGAAAAAGGGATAATTATTGATGCCAATCAGGCGGTGTGTGATTCCAGTCAATATACCAGAAAAGAATTACTTAATCAGCACATTAGCCTGCTTGCTTTACCTGAAAACCAGCCCAGCATATCAATTAATATCAAGAAAATACTTACAGGAATAACGTTACATCAGGAAGTAACCAGCCGCAGAAAGGATGGAACTTTCTTTTATGCCTTTCTCAGCGAATCGGCCATTACCTTACCCAATGGGCGGAAAGGAATTTTAAGCATTTCCAATGATATTTCAAGTTATAAAAAGGCGGAAATGGCATTGAAGGAAAGCGAAAAGGAATTCCGCACCATAGCCAATCATACAGCCAATTGGGAAATGTGGCTCGACAGGAAAGGAAATGTAAAATGGACCAATCCGGCTGTCTATAATTTTACCGGTTATACTCCCGAACAATTTCAGCATGACCCCGAATTGATTTTCAAAATAATTGCCGATCCTTTCCGATCCAAAGTAAGAACCGCATATCGGAAAGCGCTGACGGGAACCAAGAGCAAAGGAATAATTTACCAATATCTGAAACAGGGAGAGGAACGTTGGCTATCGGTTACCTGGACGGCAATACGCGACAGAGATGGCAATATTCAGGGTTTACGCACCAGCGGGCAGGATATTACCGGATTTATGCTGGCACAACAGGCCCGGTATGCCAGTGATACCCTTAATCAAAAACTCATTGACAATGCCCCTTTCGGGATGCATTTTTACACTCTGGATAAGAATAATGACCTTATATTTACTAACTTTAATCCCGCGGCCAATCAAATTCTAAACATAGATCACAATTTGCTGATTGGGAAAAAGCTTGAGGAAGCTTTTCCAAACAATAAAGACACCGAATTGATTGATCATTACCGCAAGGCAGCAAGCCACAACAAGGTATGGCACAGTGAGCAGGTAACATACAATGACGACAATATTAGCGGAGCCTTCGAAGTAAGGGCATTTCAAACTGAACCCGGACAGATGGTGGCCACTTTTAATGACATTACCGTTCGAAAGGCTACCGAAGCTGCACTGCTTGAAAGCCGTCAGCTATTTGAAGTGCTTACACGGATGGCCCCGGTAGGTATTTTCCGCACCAACCGCGAAGGAGCTACTACTTTTGTAAATCCGGAATGGTGTGCACTCACAGGATTATCCTATCAAGATGGCATTCAGGGCAAATATCTTCAGGCCATTCATCCTGATGACCGGGGTGAGTGCCTCAGGGAATGGGTAGCTGCCGTTAAGAGTGCACTACCTGTAATTTCGGAGTACCGATTTGTTCGACCCGATGGTTCGGTGATGTGGGTGCAGGGGCAGGCCGTGCCTGAAATGGTGAATGATGAGGTAAAAGGATTTATCGGAACCATAACCGACATCACTGAGATCATAGATTCCAAACATGAATTATTGCGGGCAAAAGAAAAGGCGGAAGCAAGCAATCGCCTTAAAACCACATTTATGCAAAATATTTCGCATGAAATCCGCACCCCACTCAATGGAATTTTCGGATTCGCTCAACTATTAAGTTCAGGCGAATATACGGAAAACGAAAGGAGGGAATTCATGTACTTTCTGGACGATAGCATCAACCGGCTAACCAAAACCATCGACAATATCATGGAAATTTCTATGCTAATGTCGGGTAATATGCAGAAAAATGAAGTGGTATTTAATCTGCACGAATGGATAAACGAAATTTATCAGGCTTATCACCAATTGGCTGCGAACAAAAACATACAGTTAATCTTAAAGGATAATATCGACAGAGACGAATCGCTGATAATTGCCGATAAGGCTTTGCTGAAAAGAGTTATAGAGGAAATTACTGATAATGCCATTAAATTTACCGTTAAAGGCTCAGTTACCATTAGCTGTAGTTTACCAGAGGACGAACTGATTATTGAAATCAGTGATACCGGTCAAGGCATTGATCAGTTGTTTATGCCCATGTTGTTTGAACCATTTATGCAAGAAAATGCCTTTATACCCAGAATTAAAAATAGCGGTGGAATAGGCCTTTCAATTGTAAAAGGTATAATTGATTTAGTGGAAGGTAAAATTACAGTTACTTCAAGTACTCCGAAGGGAACCATTATTTCGGTAGAAGTTCCGGTGAAGCGGTTAACAAGCCGGCGTGAAAAACCTAAGCCTGCAAATGTAAGGCAATCTATCAGTAATCCTTTAATATTGCTTGTTGAGGACGAAGAAATCAACCTCTTGTTTATTAAAAGATTGCTGGGTAAGTATCCCTGTCGACTACTGATTTCTGAAAATGGATTTCACGCTTTAGAACAGGTAAAGCAGCATCCGGATATTGATCTGGTTTTAATGGATATAAAATTGCCGGGTTTGGGAGGATATGATACGGTAAGAAAAATGATACAGATTAAGCCGGACCTCAAAATAGCTGCAGTAACAGCCTATAGCAGTCTTGAAGACCGGGAGGCCTGCATTACTGCCGGATGTGTTGATTTTATTGCCAAGCCATTCCATAGTAAAGAGTTGTTCGATTTAACCGGCAGGCTCATTCACTGGCCTTTCGGAAATCAAACTAACGAATAGTTTCAAATGACTATGGCACATCATCTTGTAAACTGATACATTCAGGGCCTGATCTGATTAAACAGATTATTGAATGAGTAACCGAATGGTGGAAAAAATATGATCTTGCCGTAAATGCAGAAGATACATGCCAGGCAGTAAAAACCCGGTGCCTATCTGATTGCTGCCTGCCTTTAACTGCTGCACATTTATAAGCCGACCCTGCATATTGTAAATTTCGACCTTTACATCATATTCAGCTCTAAAGTTTGACAAATCGAGCTTTGCAGTCGAAGATGCGGGATTGGGATATACATTGGCATACACCTGCTCATACAATTTATCAATACCATAGATCTGCCCGCCCAGATCATTCCATTTTTCTGTGATTTCTTCCTGCGAAAGCGGATAATTGTACAGCTTAATCATGGCAACTGCACCCGCCGATGCTTCATTTTTCACCACTAAATCATCATAAAAGAAATTAATTACCCCGTCATCATCTACCAATGCATCATTATTTGTATCAATAAAATCTATCTTTACATCGGCATCAGTATAAATGAGCACCTTGCCTGTGGATGCAGTCCGTGTCAGGACATAATATGTATATTCTCCTGCTACTACCGGAGCTTCACCACTATACAGGATATTGTAAAAATTAAGTTTACCCGAATAGATATAAGCCCCGCGATCCGTTTTACGATTCTTCCAGTCAATTACCCGTTTCCAACTGGTAAGTTCATCGAACTTAAAATAAATTTCAATCGAGTAATCTTCGCCAATAAAATTGTTGGCAGCAATATTATTAAATTGCACCCCATTGTTTTTAGCAAAGAAATAAACCATTTTTGTATTTCCGCTCAGTTCATTGAGTACATCATTTTCAAAAATTCCGGTTTCACCCAGCACTGTCAGTTCGGGCCCATTACCTGATTGCTCAGTGAAATTACCCTCAAAATTATAAAAGAGTGCCTGTTGCTGAGCCACTGATGTAACTGATATCAGTATGAAAGAGGCAAATAATAGGTAAGTTTTTTTCATCTTTGAAAGTTTTTTGGTTCTAAAGACAAAGATATGTCAATTTAAACCTATTGTCAATACGCACTAATAGGTATATGGTACGGGTTGTAAATTCAGGCAGAGTTATAGCCACAGCTGTCTCAATGAGACCATGTTCAGGTTTAAGCCATGAAGCAAAAGTGTTATTCGCCACAGAAGTGTCCCTTTACCTTAAATCAAAGTCTTTCGGTGGATCAGATGATGATCCGGTAGCAAAATCAGATCAGACCTCAGGTATATGTTTTTGTTTAATCAGCATAAGGTACCGGTCGCGGATGGCTGCCAGTTTCTCAGAAGTAAGATGCTCGCGATAAATTCTAATCATTTCAATGATTTTACCATCCTCCATATACCAGGCGAGGGCGGCATCAAAAAACAAGAGACTGGTGTCGAACTTAACTTCACGCGTTAGCGTGCAGAATACATCGAAAGCTAAACTTTGTGGAATGGGAAAATAGCCATGATGGGGCTGAATATGGTCAAAAAACATTCCATCCTCAATGGGTTCGAGATAAAAAAACTTTTGCAGATTAATTACGGCCCTTTCATCAATTACTTTTCTGATTTGTTTTTTAAATTTAAGCCCACCTTCGGCATAAAACTGCTGTATTTTCACAATATCCCGGTATTGTTTGAGATTGCGAATCCGGATGATGTGGCAGTTTTGATCAGAAATGCTTATTATGCCAGATGCCGCATCAATAGGATAGCCAAGTTTTTTTTGAACAGCAATGGTTGCCCTGATGATTTCTTCATGGGGATGAAAATCATCGAGCACTATAAAAAAATAGAGAGGTTTAACTGCTCCGGGCACTTCATTGTAATAGCCGCAGAAAGGGGCCACCGCTTCCAACAGGCAAGCGTTAGGCATAAAGGCAGGGTCCTCAAGACAGGTGACAGTATCATCCTTCTTCAACCCGCCAAATCGTTCAATGTAGTGTACATCTTTCATAGCGCAGTGTTTTTTTTTGGATTGCTTAAAAATACAACATTTTGCCGGAGTAAACAAATTGTTATACAACTATTTTTGAAGCAGGTACAAATATTCCTGCATTCGAAAGATAATTCACTAATAAAAGGAGAGGAACCGGCCAATTGTTGCTAACACAGGCGTTGGTTTAAATAAGTAGAAGAAGGCATTAAGCTCAAACTCCGGTCCAGGCCTGAATATCTTCCAGTTTCAGGGCAGGAATATCGAGTTTAAGTTTTTTACGCAGGCCGCCCAAATCGTTAAGGAGTTTATTTGGATTGGCGGCTTTAAGATCAGCAACACTTTTGAAGCCATATTTACGTAAGGCTGGCACCCAGGCTTGTGGAACACCAAGCTGTATGAATGCCTCGTCGGTATCACCTGCGGGAGAAGCTTTTTTTTCAGGCCGCATCTGTGGGAAAAAGAGCACATCCTGAATGGAGGACTGATTGGTCATAAACATAGTGAGGCGATCTATGCCAATACCCATACCCGAACAGGTAGGCATTCCATATTCCAGTGCACGCACAAAGTCCATATCAATGAACATTGCCTCGTCATCGCCCTTTTGTGAAAGTTTAAGTTGCTCCTGAAACCGGTTGAGTTGATCGATGGGATCGTTTAATTCTGAATAGGCATTACACAATTCCTTTCCGTTAACAAAAAGTTCAAAACGTTCGGTCAGCTCAGGATTGCTTCGATGACGTTTACATAGTGGCGACATTTCGATGGGGTAATCATAAATAAAGGTTGGCTGAATCAGATGATCTTCACATTTTTCCCCAAAAAGAGCATCAATCAATTTACCTTTTCCCATGCTTGGATCGGTATCTACACCCTGCTGCCGGCATATTTCGCGCAATTCATCTTCGCTCTTTCCTGTTATATCTACTCCGGCATAATCACGTATGGCGTCAATCATGGTTAAACGGCGGAAAGGACGCTTAAAATCAATCATTTTATCACCTACTTTAAGATCAGTTTTATGGTGCAGGCCCAGAGCAACTCTTTCCAACATTTCTTCTGTAAAATCCATCATCCAGAAGTAATCCTTATATGCCACATATATCTCCATAACGGTAAATTCGGGATTATGTGTCCGGTCCATGCCTTCGTTACGAAAATCTTTTGCAAATTCATATACTCCATCGAAACCGCCAACGATCAGTTTTTTAAGATAAAGCTCATTAGCTACCCGCAAATAAAGCGGCATATCCAGTGCATTGTGGTGGGTTACAAATGGCCGTGCAGCAGCACCACCAGGAATGGGTTGCAAAATCGGTGTTTCCACTTCCAGATAACCCTTGGAATTGAAAAATTCACGCATATTATTTATTATCTGGGTGCGCTTAATAAAAATATCACGTACCTCAGGATTAACAATCAAATCAACATACCGCTGACGGTATCGGGCTTCAGGATCGCTGAAAGCATCAAATACCTGATCCTCTTTTTCCTTCACTACCGGCAAAACCCTGAGTGCTTTGCTTAACAATTTCAACGATTTAACATGAACAGATATTTCGCCCATACGGGTGATAAAGACATAACCGGTTATACCGATGATATCTCCTATATCGAGCAACCGTTTAAATACGGTATTATACATTGTTTTGTCTTCACCAGGGCAGATCTCATCGCGTTTGATATACAATTGTATGCGACCCGTAGAATCCTGCAGGTCAACAAAAGAGGCCGCTCCCATAATACGACGGGTCATAATGCGACCCGCTAAACTGATATCCTGATAGAGGTTCGAGCCTTCGGTAAAATTATTAAGAATGTCGGCAGCATTTGCAGTAACCTCATAGGCTTCTGCCGGGTAGGCATCTATACCTAACTGTTCCAGTTCTTTGAGTGATTCCCGACGTATTATCTCCTGTTCGCTGAATTCCTGATGCATTGCAGTAAAATTTTTGCAAAGATATGGTAAAAAGCGAAATGCGGACGGTGACTACGAATTGTAGAATTAGCTTCGCTGAGATCCGCTTCTGATTGCACTGCGGATTGCAGATTGTGGATTGAAACACCAATAACCGATCACAGATCACTAATCACCAGTTAAAGATCACAGATCACAGATCACTAATCACCAATGACCAATTAACCGCGAATTACCCCGAAGAAACGGGGTAAACGCAAATTAACGTGAATTATGTTTCAAAGGCTCAACACCTCAACAAATCAACAAATCAACAAACCCACAGATTACAGATCACAGATCACTAATCACTAACCACCAATCACCAATTAACCGCGAATTACGCAAATTAACGCGAATTATGTTTCAAAGGCTCAACACCTCAACAAATCAACAAATAAACAAATAAACAAACCCACAGATCACAGATCACAGATCACTAATCAACTCATTTCGTTACCTTTGTTGCCATCATTTATGAAAAATCCGGCCACAATGCCCGAAGTTATGATTTCACGCATATTAAACCACCGCTGGTTTGCCACAGTGCTTGCATTGGTTCTTTTTCTGCCGCTGTTATTTATTAATGTACGCAATGATCATGATTGGGGGGATGATTTTGCGCAATATCTGGCGCAGGCGGAGAATATTTCGCAGGGCAAATCCATGACTGAGACAGGGTATATTTATAATGACGCTTACCCCAGTCTGGGGCCAAAGGCTTACCCGCCCGGGTTACCTCTTATCATCGCGCCGCTGGTTTCACGGTTTGGAAATGAAATCCGACCATACAATCTGTTGTTTTCATGCCTGATGATTGTTGCGGCCCTGATGACAGTATTTTTATTTAAACGTTATAGCGGATGGATTACTGCCATTGCCCTGAGTATTGTCATCTTTTATAATCCTTATGTAATGGTTTTAAAGTCGGAGGTAATGGCAGATGTTCCATTTACGCTATTGCTGCTGCTTTTTATCTTGTTGACCACATCCCAATCAAATCATCGTCGCCAGATCTGGATTTGGGCAGGTGTGACAGCCGGGTTGGCTATCGCCTTTAAAACGGCAGGCTTCGCTCTGCTTCTGGCTTTGCTCGCACTTATTGTGCAAAAAACATTTTATGCACTAAAGAAAAAGCAAAATCGAAGCGAATTGTACAAACAGATGATTAATCCCTCCATCGCACTGGGAACGGGGGTGTTTGTCTATTTTGTTTTTTATGTATTGTTTTTGCGCGGTTCAGGGGGCGAAAGCAGTTACCTGAACACCTTCAGTCTGAGGGGTCTTATGGATACCATGGCTTTAAATATTTTCATTTATACCGAGGAATTCCGCAGGTTTTTTATAGAAACCTCCTCTCCTGTTTATTGGTTTGGGTTTCTGGCAGGCGCAGCAGCCGTGACCTTTTTTGTTACCGGATTCGTACTTTCGCTTATCCGGAAACCCGGCATTACCGAATGGTTAATATTGATTTATGTGGGCATGCTGCTTGTTTATCCTTATCACTATTCCGGCTTCCGGTTTTTGATGCCTGTAGTTCCTGTGTTGCTTTGTTATGCATTGGTTGCCATCAAAGCATATCAACCTGGAAAAACCGGTAAATATATTGCAATTGCCTTTACCGGATTGATGATGGCGGTATATCTACCAGAACTTCAAACCATACACCAAAGTGCATCCATCATTCAGGAGGGACCCTATACATCTCAATCCAGACAAGCTTTTGCTAAAATTGAAGATTACACCGCTAAGGATGCCGTGATCACTTTTATTAAGCCACGGGTACTGGCAAGATTTACCCACCGGCAAGCCTTTTCGGGTCAGCCGGAAAGCACTCCTGTTGAATTTTACAGGCAGATGCAACTTTTAAAACCGGATTATTATCTTTTATATTCAGCATTGCCCGACCTGGCACTGGAAAATTATATTAAAACCAATCCTGAGCAGATTGAAATGGTGTGGCGAAGTCCTTATTTTCAACTTTTCAGAAACCGGAAATCGCATTAAGCATAAAAGAAAGATACAGCCTGCAAAATCTTTATGTTTCAGGGTTCAACTCAACACTTCTTTCAATATCTTAATTGACTTAAGCTCTCCCATTTCAGGAAGATGAAGTTTGTAATAATCTATCAAACTGATTAAAAGGTCTTCCCTCACCCCGCGCTGAAGTGTGAAGCCTGGCAAATCATCAAATTTCATGCTGCTGATTTCTTCAAAAGCCCGGGCGGGTGCTCCAGAGATAAAATATTGGTGAACAGGTTCGCTACTAAGAAAAAGCCCCGCTTCCAGGTCAAAGTATTCATGCGCTGAGGTGGTTTTAAGGGCTGGTTGAAATCCGAGAAATTGCATCAATTGCATCATAAACAACAAGTGAAAACTTTGCATGGGAATGGCTGGCGTGTGTAGCCAGTGCAAAGTTTCTATCAGGAAATTAAACAAGGCAGGATTGGCTTCTTCCTCACGTATGGTTTTATAAAGCAGTTCATTTATAAACATCAACACTGTTACCCGGGTCATTTCAGTATCTGCATACAAGGTGTTATCATAAGGAGCTACCTCCTTAAGAAAGTGCAGATTTTTGCCTTCACGTATGTCGGCTTCAATGTTTAATAGAGAAAGATGACCGAAAAGTGCAGGCCTGAGCCTGGAGCGCTTGCTGTATAATCCTTTCACCATGAACGACAGCAGTCCCGAGGATTCGGTATAGATTTTCACAATGGCACTGTGGTCGCCATAACGCGTGCTGTGGAAAACTATGCCTCTGGTTTTGGTTAACATGCAGTAAAATTAGTGATTTTAAAGTTTTGACTTCGAAAGGATGCAAAAAAATGTACACTTTAAACATAAATTTTAATCTTATTTTTGCCAAAGCGGAATTAAACAAAAACAGCTATGGAAACAGCCCGGCTTTTAGAATGGATAGGATACCTCGCGTCAGCCATCATTGCTTTTTCAATGACCATGAATTCCGTTCTAAAATTCAGGTGGATAAACCTGGCAGGTGCGGCCTTATTCGCCATTTATGGCTTTCTGATTCAGGCTTACCCGGTCTCATTTCTTAACGGGTTTATTGTAGTTGTTGATCTTTATTATCTCTATTCTTTCTATTCAAAAAAAGAAGCTTTCGATGTATTGGAAGTGAAATCTGACGATATTTATTTGCAACGCTTTCTGAATTTTCATCAAACAGACATTCAACGCTTTTTCCCTGATTATAGTTATAAGCCACAGCAACAGGATAAGATTTATTTTATTCTACGCGACCTGAGTGTGGCAGGAGTGTTTATTGCCTCAGAAAGCCAGGCCGGAACACTAAAGGTAGTTCTGGATTACGTAATACCTGCTTACCGCGACCTTAAAAATGGTCATTATATTTATAATCAATTACATGGTAAACTTACCGGAGCACGTTACTCAAAAGTAGTTTCAGCTCCACACAGTCCATTGCATTCAAAATATCTGAATAAACTTGGATTTAAGCAAAGATCTGATGGGCAATTCGAGAAGATTCTTTCAAACGAGGCCCGGTAATCGGATCACTTATTGATATTGGATGGAAAGTTCCTTACCACTTACCGTTTTACAGCTATCCGCGGCCAATGTGAAGTGAATTAAGCATTTCAGCAACGAAGCCTTTGTTTGGTTCACACTATCCGGCGCCTGCATCTAAGGGAGTTAAAGGTTCTGAAAACATTATTTTGATTTGAAACCCTGGATACCCCTTTTAAAATTGTAATTTTGCTGGTTCAAAACAGCAGTCTCATGCGCAAAAAAGTTGATTTCCTGATCATTGGAACCGGCATTGCCGGATTAACATATGCCCTAAAAGTAGCCCCTTTTGGTAAGGTTTGTATTGTAAGCAAAAAAGAAGCGCTTGAAGGCGCTACGCGCTATGCTCAGGGTGGGATTGCAGCCGTAATGTATACACCAGACACCTTTGAAAAACACATCGAAGACACCATGGCAGCCGGAGATGATCTGAGTGACCGCAATATAGTTGAAATTACCATCCGTGAATCGACGGAACGGATAAAAGAGCTGATAGAACTTGGTGTAGCCTTTGATAAAAACAAGAGCGGACAGTATGACCTGGCACGAGAAGGCGGACATTCAGAATTCAGGGTACTGCATCACAAGGATCAGACCGGAGCGGAAATAGAAAACATTTTGTTAGAACAGGTTAAAGCCAGCAAGAATATCGAGGTGCTAGAGAATCACTTTGCCATTGATTTGATAACTCAGCACCATGTAGGTCAGGAGGCGGCTGCAATTGGTGAGCAGGTAAGTTGTTATGGCGCTTATATTTTAAATAAAGAAACCCACATCATCACAACCATTTTAGCCAAAACCACCATGCTTGCTACCGGTGGAGCCGGCAATGTGTATGCTACCACCACCAATCCACCGGTAGCTACCGGCGATGGTATAGCCATGGTGCAGCGCGCTAAAGGCAAAATAGAGAAAATGGAATTTATTCAGTTCCATCCCACATCACTTTACAATCCGGTGGAGAAGCCCTCATTTTTGATTACCGAAGCCCTCAGAGGTGCCGGAGCCGTGCTTAAAACGAGCAAAGGCAAGGAATTTATGCAAAAATATGACTCTCGTCTTTCGCTGGCACCACGTGATATTGTTGCCCGCGCCATAGACAATGAGATGAAAATAAGCGGAGATGACTTTGTTTGCCTGGATGCCCGACACCTGGATAAGGATGAGATCCTGAACCACTTCCCGGCAATTTACGCCAAATGTTTGAGTATAGGCATTGATATTACCCACGATATGATACCCGTGGTTCCTGCGGCTCACTATACGTGTGGCGGCATCAAAGTGGATGAATACGGAAGAACCACCATAGCTAATCTTTACGCTTCGGGCGAATGTGCCTCTACCGGCCTGCATGGGGCAAACCGGCTTGCATCAAATTCCCTACTCGAATCATTGGTATTTTCCCATCGCGCAGCCAGTAATGCCATAGAAAAACAAAAGAATGTTAGCTATCGCAGGGATATTCCTGACTGGAACGCTTCCGGAACGGTGTTCAATGAGGAGATGATTCTTATTACCCAGTCTCTTAAAGAGCTGCAGGCCATTATGTCGAATTACGTTGGCATAGTACGCTCTAACCTCAGATTGAAACGCGCATACGACCGGCTGACCATTTTGCAGGCTGAGACCGAGGACCTATATGAAAAATCGGTACTCACTGAAAAAATTTGCGAATTGCGAAATATGATTACCGTAGCGGGGCTCATCATCAGCATGGCCATAGAACGCAAAGAGAGCCGGGGATTGCACCACACCATCGACTATCCCAGAAGATACGATACCAGTTGAACAAAGTATTCAGTTACAGGTTTTGCTAATAAATCAGAAAAAGAAATATGGCACTAATAAGAGCGGTAAAAGGTATAGCTCCCAAATTTGGAAAAAATTGCTTCTTTGCCGAAAACGCAACAGTAGTTGGCGAAGTAGAAATGGGCGACAATTGTAGCGTTTGGTTTAATGCGGTGATCCGGGGCGATGTACATTATATCAGAATAGGCAACAATGTGAATGTTCAGGATGGAGCGGTAATCCATTGCACCTATCAAAAATCGCCCGTAAATATTGGCAACAATGTCTCTATTGCCCACAATGCCATTGTTCATGGATGCACCATACACGATAATGTGCTCGTGGGCATGGGTTCTATAATTATGGATGATGTAGTAGTGGAGAGTAACTCCATTATAGCAGCCGGAGCTGTTGTTTCACAAGGCACACGTATAGAATCGGGCAGTGTATATGCAGGGATCCCTGCAAAAAAAATTAAAAGTATTGACACCAGCCTGCTCGAAGGGCAAGTAAACCGCATCTCGAAAAGTTACACCCTGTATGCCAGTTGGCATGACCCCAGGGTTAAGCCGGTAGGGTAAGATTTGAAATAACGAATGGCACGATTTACCTTCAGTGAGCTCCGGTTCTGATTGCAGATTGCAGATTGCGGATTGCGGATTTCATCTTAACAAATCAACAAATCAACAAACCCACAGATTACAGATCACAGATTACAGATCACTAATCAGTAACCACCAATTAACCGCGAATTACGCAAATTAACGCGAATTATGTTTCAAAGGCTCAACACCTTAACAAATCAACAAATCAACAAACCCACAGATTACAGATTACAGATCACAGATTACAGATCACAGATCACTAACCACCAGTCACAGATTACAGATCACAGATTACAGATCCCTCCTGAGACGGGCAGGCATCTTTTACCCATCAAGCCGGTATAACTCTTGAATCTTATCCGCGAGAATTCTGGCCATTTTATAATTTGATTCGTGTGTCCAGCCGGCAATATGAGGGGACAGGATAACTTTTTCACTGGCAATCAGCCTTTTGAATGGTTCAGGAAGGGTTTCTGCGTCAAGGTTCTCAAAAGACAGCTTCTCGTATTCCAGCACATCCAGAGCGGCGCCCAAAATCTTGCCGGTATCAATAGCATCCATCAGAGCGGAAGTATCCAGACATTGGCCACGGGCTGTATTGATCAGGTATAATGGTTTTTGAAATTTATTCAGAAAATTGGCGTTGATTAATTGCCGGGTTTCCTCAGTAAGGGGTACATGCAGGCTTAGCACATCGGCCTCTCTGAATATTTCTTCCATTTGTACTTCTTTTACCAAAGAGCTGCCGAAGCCTGTTTTATATTTATCGAAGGCAATAACGTTTGCTTTAAATCCGCTCAGTTTTTCGGCAAAAGCATAGCCTGTATTGCCATACCCGATAATGGCTAATGTTTTACCGCCAATCTCCGTGCCCCGGTTGCCTTCACGAATCCAGATTCCCTGACGGACTTCTGCATTCACACGGCAAAGATGATTCAGCAGAGCAAGTAGCATTCCCAGCGCATGTTCTCCCACAGCATCACGATTGCCTTCCGGTGCATTCAGACAAACAATGCCTTTACTTTTGGCATAAACATGATCAATGTTTTCCATACCGGCACCAACCCGGGCGATAAATTTTGCTTTCACTGCCCGATCAAGGGCTTCGCGGTTAAGTTTTATCTTGCTGCGGATAATCAATCCATCAAAGGGGGGGAGCATTTCAAGAATTTCAGCCCGGCTTGTTCCCGTATAATGGCTGCATATAAACCCTTGAGCGCTAAGAGCATCCGATAAATATGGATGTGTAGTATCAATAAATAAAATCTGCTTTTTCATTATAGACGATTGTATAGTAATTTTTCCCAATTTTGATCCGGAACAAACTCGCAATGCATTTATTTACTGAAAAACCACCTCCAGGAAGTCTGTAACCGGAAAACATTCACAGTTTTTTAATGCCACAAATTAAAGCAACGACCTCACAGATAAGATGGTTTATACCAGAAATAATGAACTGGGCATGCGTTACAAAAGTAAGTTAAGTATACGAATCTTTTTCCTCAGCTTTATGCATTTAGGTATTTTGCAAAGTATATGAGTTGTTATCGACGAAATTATCGTATTTTTGGCCTTTTCTTTTTTCTGTTAAAGTTATATCTATAACTTTGATAACCATTTGATTTATTGTTGACTGCTGCCAGTATGTGGAATTTCTTAGTTCGTTTTATTCTTCGCAATCGTCTGGGCAACCTTATCGCCATTTCAATCATCACCATTTTTATGGCTTTTATGGCCTCCCGGGTACATCTTTCTTACGAAATGGCCCAAATGTTGCCCGATTCGGATTCAACCATTATCATATACAATCAATTCAAAGAGACTTTTGGGCAGGACGGTGCGGTGGTTTTCATTGGTATCCGTGATCCAAAGTTGTTCGATCTTGACAGATTCAATGATTGGTATGATCTTACCAATCAGCTTAAAGAAGTGGATGGCGTTCAGGAAGTGCTCTCTATTGGCAGGCTTTTTACTCTGGTGAAAAACGACTCAATCCGTAAATTTGACTTCCAGCCATTGTTCAAATCTAAGCCCAACTCTCAGCCTGAACTGGATAGCATAAAACAATTAATTTTCGACCAGCCTTTTTATAACGGGCTTCTCATTAACCAGAAAACCAATGCTACACTAATGATGCTCACGCTGGATAATGAGCGGCTCAATAGCAAGGGACGCATTCGTATTATTTCTGACATCGAACAGGAAGTGGCGAAATTCAGTAAAAAACACCAGGTTAAAGTCCATTTCTCTGGCATGCCATTTATAAGAACCAAAACCATGAAAATGGTGCAGCATGAACTGTTGCTGTTTATGGTGCTTTCCATGCTTATTGCTTCTCTGGCATTGTTTATTTTCTTCAGATCATTCAAAGCGGTTCTTTTCCCCATGCTCATTGTGGCCATAAGCGTAATATGGGTTATGGGCACCCTTGGAATATTTAATTTCGAAATAACCATACTTACTGGTATGATACCTCCATTGCTGGTAATTATTGGAGTTGAGAATTGTATTTTTCTGCTCAACAAATACCATTATGAATACCGGGAGCATGGAAATAAAGTGAAAGCACTGGCCCGGGTGGTTATTCGAACAGGCAATGCAACTTTTCTCACCAACCTCACTACAGCCGTTGGGTTTGCTGCTTTTATAATCACAGGCAACAAATTACTGATGGAATTTGGTATTGTTGCAGCCCTGAACATCATGGGCGTTTTTGTACTCAGCATTTTTTTAGTGCCCATCCTATACAGTTACCTGCAGCCGCCTAAAATGAGGCATCTGAAGCACCTGGACAATAAAAATACAACTTCCATTATTCTGGGTATTGTTAATCTGGTTGAAAATCATCGGAAAGCCATCTACTTTGGGGCACTGGGTCTTCTGTTATTTGCTGTGATTGGTATAACCAGACTAAAAACTACCGGAAATGTGGTGGATGACATTCCCCACAATCATCCCATTTACACCGACATGCTCTTTTTTCAGCATGAATTCAGGGGAATCTTACCGTTTGAAGTTACCATTGATACCCGAAAACCACGAGGGGTAATGCGGATGTCAACCATACAGAAAATCAGCGACCTGCAAGACACACTGGCAAAGTTTCCAGAGTTTTCTAAGCCATTATCGGTGGCTGAGTTGGTCAAAGCCTCTAAACAGGCCTTTTATAATGGCAATCCCAAAATGTATAGTTTACCCAACAATCAGGAACGTAATTTTATTTTGGGTTATCTTCCTTCTTTTAAAAGTGAAAAGCGAACCATCATTAATTCTTTTGTAGATACCAGTTTAAGTAAAACCCGCATCAGCGTGCAAATGGCCAATATAGGCACCCACGAAATACAGCGCATCAAAGATGAACTCCGTCCGGCCATTGATCATCTTTTCCCGCCGGATAAATATGATGTAGACATTACGGGAACAAGTATCGTTTTTCTTAAAGGTACCGGGTTTCTTGTTAACAACTTAGCCACCAGCCTTTTACTTGCACTGGTACTCATTGGGATATTGCTTGGCCTGCTGTTTTCGTCTGTTAAAATGGTGATCGTATCGCTGATACCCAACCTGCTTCCTCAGCTCATGACCGCAGCACTTATGGGTTTCCTTTTCATTTCCATCAAGCCCTCAACCATACTCATTTTCAGCATTGCTCTCGGTATATCTGTTGACAATGCCATTCATTTCCTGTCGCGTTACCGGCTGGCCCTTAGGCATAATAACTGGGACATACAAAAATCGGTATATTCTGCCCTGCGCGAAACCGGCTTTAGCATGATTTACTCCTCTATTGTTTTGTTTTTCGGGTTTGCTATTTTCACACTTTCAACCTTTGGCGGCACCAAATCGGTAGGCTTTCTGGTTTCCTTTACTTTATTAATGGCCTTATTCTCCAACTTATTGCTGCTGCCATCCCTGTTGCTTTCGCTTGATCGCTGGCTGACTACACGAAAATTTGATGAACCTTTAATTGAGTTGTTTGATGAGGATGATGACAGTGATACCGACAGTGATATTTTTGACAAAGAACTAAAATCAAATAGTTAATATGAAAGGAATTATTCTTGCCGGAGGTTCCGGCACCCGTTTGCATCCGCTTACCCTTGCTGTAAGCAAACAACTCATGCCGGTATTTGACAAGCCCATGATTTACTATCCCTTGTCGGTGCTGATGATGGCCGGCATCAATGAGATACTGATTATATCTACCCCCCACGACCTGCCTAACTTTGAAATGTTACTGGGAGATGGCCGTTCGCTGGGTTGCCGGTTTGAATATGCGGCTCAGGAAATTCCCAACGGTCTGGCTCAGGCTTTTGTTATCGGAGCACCATTTATTGGTAACGATGATGCAGCTTTAATACTTGGAGATAATATCTTTTATAGTTCTGGATTGCAAAATCTGCTGAACGACTGCAGGAATCCGGATGGCGGCATTGTTTTTGCCTACCATGTTGCTGATCCTCAGCGTTATGGGGTAGTTGAGTTTGATGCCTCGAACACAGCCATTTCCATTGAGGAAAAGCCGGCCTTACCCAAATCAAATTATGCAGTGCCAGGACTCTATTTTTACGACAACAGCGTAATAGAGGTTGCGCACAACATTAAACCCAGTGCACGGGGTGAATACGAAATCACAGATATAAACAGGCATTACCTTTCTCAAGGGAAGTTAAAGGTAAAGGTAATGAGCAGGGGCACTGCCTGGCTCGATACCGGCACTTTTTCATCATTAATGGAAGCTTCGCAGTTTGTTCAGGTGATTGAAAACCGGCAGGGGCTAAAAGTTGGGTGCATTGAAGAAGTGGCGTATCGCATGAAATTTATAGACAAAACACAATTACACGCTTTGGCCCAGCCACTACTTAAAAGTGGATATGGTGAATATTTATTGAATATTGATTAATACCCCCTTCTCATACCCCCATGTGTTATGACCTCTATAGAAATTTTTCAGGATAAGATCAACCATGCGCTTTCTGAATTACCCGTTTTGGGTGAGCCTGCCGGCTTATATCAGCCCATTGTGTATGCTCTGGATCAGGGTGGTAAACGGGTGAGGCCATTGCTTACCTTAATAGCTAATGAGATGTTTGGAGGCAAAGCTGAAAAGGTAATGCCTGCTGCCATCGCCATTGAGATATTTCATAATTTCACCCTGCTGCACGACGATGTGATTGATCAGGCTCCGCTAAGAAGAGGAAAGGAAACCATTTATCAGAAATGGGACCTGAATACGGCCATACTCTCGGGCGACACTATGTTTGCCATTGCATACGGCCGGCTGTCACAATGTGAACCAAGACTTCTTCCTAAACTTATGGAGGTGTTTACAACCACTGCTGTTGAGGTTTGTGAAGGACAACAATATGATATTGATTTTGAGCGATCCAACAGTATAACCATTCCTGCCTATTTGAATATGATCCGGCTTAAAACCGCAGTTTTGCTGGCCGCAAGTCTTAAAATTGGGGCACTTTCTGCTGATGCTTCTGCTGATGATTGCGAAAAAATATATGTATGTGGGGAAAACCTGGGAATGGCCTTTCAGCTTCAGGATGATTTGCTTGATGCTTTTGGAGAAACAGAACTCTTCGGCAAACAAACCGGTGGGGATATTGTGGCAAACAAAAAAACTTATCTTTACCTGAAAACTTTTGAGCAGGCAAATGAAGCAGATAAAATACAGTTAAATAATTGGTATTCAATTACTCCAGGAGACAACAGTGCAAAGGTGGAAGCAGTACTTGATTTATTCAAGAAATATAATGCTAAAGAAAATACAGAGGCATTGATTATGCAATATTATCACAAGGCTCTGGAATTGATTGGGGACATCTCAGTAAATGATGACCGGAAATTTCCCTTACTTGAACTGGCCAAAAAGATACTGCTGCGCAAATATTAATCAATCTCAGGAAAGTTCTTCTTTTTCTGCTTCAAACGATTCGAGCTCCTCATGGAGCATTTCCCATTGCTGCATTTCTTTTTCTATTTGTTTTTTGAGGGCCTCATATTTGCCAAAAAAGTCAGGATCAGATAGCTCTGCAGTAAATTTGTCCGGATGTGAAAGCATGTGATCCTGCTTCGACAATTCATCCTCAAGTCGCTGGATTTCCTGCTCCGCCTTCTCAATCCGGCTACGAATCTTTCGCCCTTCTTTCTCAAATTGCCGGCGTTTTTCATAAATGATTTTATTGTCGGAAATGCCAACAGATACTTCCTTGGAAAAAGCCTGGTTTTTGCCCTTACTTCCCAGTTCATCAAGGGATTGCACTTTTCTTTTTTCAAGAAAATCATAAATATCACCCAGGTGCTGTTTCACCTGACCATTGGTAAATTCAAATAACTTATCGGTGAGTCCCTGTAAAAAATCGCGATCGTGTGAAACCACAATGAGGGTGCCATCGAACATGAGTAAGGCATTTTTCAAAATATCTTTCGACATCATGTCCAGGTGGTTGGTCGGCTCATCAAGGATAAGCAGGTTAACGGGCGAAAGCAATAATTTGGCCAGCGCCAGCCGTGATTTTTCACCCCCCGACAACACTTTTACCTTTTTTTCAATGTCTTCCCCTCCAAACAGAAAGCTGCCCAGGATATTACGCACCTTTGGCCGGATATCTCCTACCGCTACATCATCGATGGTTTGAAACACCGTACGTTCGGGATCTAACAGATCCGCCTGGTTTTGAGCGTAATACCCAATCTTAACGTTGTGTCCAAGTTTACATTCTCCCTGATGTTCCAGTCCTTCGGCCAGAATTTTGGCCAGAGTGGATTTACCTTCGCCGTTTTTGCCGACAAAAGCCACAAAGTTGTTTCGTTCAATGGCAAAATCAACACCGCTAAATACCCTGTGGCTGCCATAATACTTGGACAAATTTGAAGCTTCTACCACAATTTTACCTGATGGCGGCGCATCGGGAAACCGGAA
Organism: Bacteroidales bacterium UBA5281; assembly: GCA_002410555.1. Lineage (GTDB taxonomy): Bacteria > Bacteroidota > Bacteroidia > Bacteroidales > Lentimicrobiaceae > Lentimicrobium. Next base: position 47,743 of record DHSR01000083.1, read on the forward strand.
ATGAATGCTACTTTTATCAATATCATCTATCTGTACCCTGTCAATTTTATCCAACATTTTAACCCTGGATTGAACCTGCTTCGACTTGGTAGCTTTATAACGGAACCGTTCAATAAATTTTTCGATATCAGCCAACTGCTTTTGCTGATTGCTGTATGCTGCTATCTGCTGCTCACGTAAGGCTTCCCGTTGCACTACATATTCGCTGTAAGAAGTTTTATAATCATAAATCCGCCCCATTGAAATCTCTATGGTACGGTTGGTTACATTGTCCAGAAAGGCCCTGTCGTGTGACACCAGGATGACTGCTCCTTTTGATTGCCTCAGATACTCCTCCAACCATTGAATACTCTCAATATCCAGGTGGTTGGTTGGCTCATCCAGCAGCAGCAGGTCGGGTTTTTTTAACAGCAGCCGGGCAAGCTCCACGCGCATGCGCCAACCTCCGCTGAATTCAGCCAGTTTGCGTCCAAAATCTTCCGGCATAAAGCCCAGCCCAAGCAATACTTTCTCAGCTTCGCCCTCCATCTCATTACCACCCAGCAAAGAAAATCGCTCGTTGGCTTCATGCAGGCGGTCAATCATCTGGAGGTAGGAAGAGTCATGAAAATCGGTGCGGTGCGAAAGCTGTTCATTGTACCCGGCGATGCGGTGTTTTAATTTAAGCGCTTCGTCGAAAGCCTTTATGGTTTCTTCAAATACCGTTCCCGCCCCGGTAGTGCGCATTTCCTGCCTCAGATAGCCAATAGTCATGTTGTTTGGCCTGGAGACCGTTCCGCCTTCCGGCTCTTGTTCGCCATTTATAATGCGCAGCAGGGTGGTTTTGCCGGCACCGTTGCGACCAACCAGGCCTATCCGTTCCCGTTCATTGATCAGGAAGGTTACGTCGTTGAACAGGTACTCTCCTGTAAAATATACCGATAAATTATTGACTGAGAGCATGCTGCAAAAAGCTTTATTGTAATGGATTGCAAAGGTATTATTTTCTGCCAGATTAGATTGGCCGATGAAACCATCAAAAACGAAAAAGGCCCCCAACAGGAGGCCTTTGTGCTTGAGTGTTTTTACGATTAGTGAACTACCGCTATTTTATTAACAATGCGCTCACCATTGTGAGTAATAAGTTTCAGCAGATAAGGCCCTGGCTTGTATGATCTTACATCGAGTTGAAGATTTTTATCACCAGTTATTTCCTGCTCATAAACCACCTGCCCCATGTTGTTATAAACTACAAGTTGTTTGATATCTGATGTAAGCTCCAGGTTTACAACATCACCCGAAGGGTTGGGGTAAATTTTGTTGGCCGATTTGATGATATCGTTAGAAATATTAGTTGCATAATAACAATCTTCCTCCGAAGAAGGTGATTCGCAATCTGAATAGACTGCGGTAACGGTATAACAACGACTTGGACTAGAGGGAGGGAGGGGATCGAAATATTCGAGAAGCTCCGTTGAGTCTATTAGAATATCATCACGATAAATATTGAAAAATCTCAGATTTCTTTCCGGCTTGTTCAGGTTTTCTTCTGAAAGTGAATGCTGCAATAGCGATAATTGACCAGATTTCGCTGTATATTCATTTTCAATAAACCCTTGTAGATTCCAATTGCCATCAATATCGGATATATCATTCAATGACTCCCATACCACACCATCAAGTGAGATCATATCTCCAAATCTTCGATCCGCAGGTCCTTTGTCTACACCGGCCGGATAAAGATTATCATTGTGTATAAGTGTGTAACCAAACCATAGCTCCTGATCTGGCAAAATAAAAACCGGGGGTTCCAACACCACTTCATTCCACATATTGGGCGTATATGAATCCAGTAGCTGTGAATATGCCAACTCGCTGGCGTTCTCACCTCTCCAGACTTTTAATGTAAATATCCCTTCAGTTCCAACAGGGAAAAACCGTATTTTTGTCAGGCTGCTACCGGCATGATCCTTCAATAGATGAACGGGGAACCTACTGGCCGCACTAAAGGTTCCACCTCCATTAAGACCAACGGCATTATGATTCATACCATCATCCCAGTGCAGCCATTGATTGTCGTATGTGATTGTATGTTGCCATCTTAACCAAACTTTAGGGACGTTATTTGGATTTGCCCATATATTAAAATTGTAAGGAGGTTTACATTCGCGATAAACCTGAATATTATCCACCAGCCAATTGTCTATATTCACTGAGTTGGTGCCATAAGCCCTGAACCGGAACTGGAAAATTGAACCTAAGGCCAGACTATTGATGATAATGCTTTCATTTTTCCAATCGAAGCTGGCGGTATTGCAGTATTCAGCAATCTTTATCCAATAACCGTCTTTTAATACCTCTACAACTAAAAATTCAGTACCTGTATTATATGTAGTATTAAGCTTTATGTCAAAATCACAAACAATGCCACCATCAATGATATCATTGCCAGAAATAAAATGGCTGGTCAGCGCTTGTGAATAATATGTAACCACAGGGGAGTGATAAAACTCGGCGGAAGGAGCATCATTTCCTGATGATCCGGAAATTCTCCAGTTCCCGGGATCAACGGTCCATTCATTGGTTTCAAAAGACCCGGTATTAAATTCTTCTACAAGCGGCAAATAATACCAATAAGTAAAATCCAACTGAACGGGGCCCTGCTTCATTGATTCACCCGTTTCTCCCGGAAATCCATAGGCTGAAAGGTCATATACCGCTGACAGGTAGTATGTATAGACGCCCGAAGGTAAATTCAAATCAAAATATTCATTCGCCGGAAATACTATAAAAAAGGCTATTGCTGTGTCATTCCTATATAGGTTATAACCCATAATTCCATCGGGCAGGCCGCCTCCTGGTGCTCCATTGTCGGGATGATCCCAGGTTAAATGAGCATAATCTGTCCCAGGGGGTATCGAGCCTTGAAAATTCAGTGGCGGATATAAAACCTGAGCCTCAATACCTTGAGTTGCGATGACGCTTGTTAGGGCTATAACTAACACTAACAATAAACTGCGGGATTTTGCAAGTTGATTTATCATGATTATGCATTTTTTAGTGGGTGTATTGGGTTGTCTTAGTATTTGTGCTTTATGCCTGTTTAATTGTAGATAACAAAGAAACTTCAGGCACCAGTATTTTAGTTTCAACGAACAACGGTAATTTTCTTATCAATACGTTCACCGTTGTGAGTAATAAGTTTCAGCAGATAAAGCCCTTGCTTGTATGTTTTTACATCCAGTTGAACGTTTTTATCACCAGCTATTTCCTGCTCATAGATTACCTGTCCTATGTTGTTGTAAACTATAAGCTGTTTGATATCTGATGTAAGCTCCAGGTTTACAACATCACCCGAAGGGTTGGGGTAAATTTTGTTGGCCGATTTGATGAGATCGGTAGAAATGTCAATTCCATAGTACCAGACCTCCTCAGAAAAGTCAGATTCACAATCTTCATATACTGCGGTAACTTTATAGCACCGGCTTTCGCTTAATGCGGGAAGGGGGTCATAATATTTAGGAATGGTTGAAGTTCCAATAAGAACATCATCACGGTAAATATTGTAACCCGTTAAGTTTCGCTCAGGCTTGTTCAGATATAGTCCTGGAAGAGCATGATGAAACAACGATAATTGACCGGAATTAGCGGGGAATGTATTATCGACACAACCTTGTAAATTCCAGTTGCAATTTTTCCCATATCCTGTTCTCAACGAAGCCCACTCAATGCCGTCAATGGAAATCATATCTCCAAATCCTGCTACTGCCGGGCCTGAATCAAGACCTGCTACAGGCTCATTACCATGCGTAATTGTATAGCCAAACCAAAGTTCCTGATTTGGTACAATGAGCACTGGAATATCCAATACAACTTCATTCCACATACCGGGATTATAGGAATCTAAAGGTTGGGTAAGTAAGAGTTCTCCTGCATTTTCTCCTCTCCAAACCTTTATGGTTATGGCCTCCCCGGGAGAAACAGGGAAAAATCGTATTTGTGTCAGACAGCTACCTAAATAATTTAATAGTTGATTGGCTGTAAACCTGCTTGCCACACTAAAGGCTCCCAAGCCGATAAGATCCAAGGCTCCGTAATGTCCACCATTGTCCCAGGCCAGCCAATTGTGATCAACAATGAATGGTTCCTGCCAGCTTAGTACAACATATTCATTGAGGTTTTGCACAATAGTATAATAAGTCAGTTCAGTTGGCGCTTTACATTCGCGATAAATCCGAATATTATCCACTTGCCAATTATCAATATCCTGAGAATTGGTTCCATAAGCCCTGAACCTGACCTGAAATAGTGTGCCTTTTGTTACACTGGTAACAGGAATACTTTTGTTTTCCCAATCAAAGCTGGCGGTATTGCTGTATTTTGCAATTTCCACCCAGTTGCTGTCTTTTAACACTTCCACAGCAAGAAACTCAGTTCCGGTAGCATTTAGCGTATTAAGTTTTATGTCATAATCAAAAATGATGTCGCCATCAATAAGATCAGTACCAATAATAAAAGCACTGGTAAGAGATTGTGCATAATTTGTAACCGCAGGTGAATGATAAAACGTTGCTGAAGGAGCATCGTTTCCTGAGGTTCCGGCTATTCGCCAGTTTCCGGGATCAGCGGTCCATTCATTGGTTTCAAAAGACCCGGTATTAAATTCTTCGATAAAAGGAAGGTAATAACAACAAATGAAATCTGACTGAATCGGGCCTTCCACCATCGATTCACTCGTTTCGCCGGGGTAACCATAGGCTGAGAGGTCATATACCGCTGTAACATGATAAGCATAGAAACCAGGGTTTATATTAAAATCAAAATATTCATTTTCAGGATATTCGATGAAGGCTAATGCTAAGTTGTTCCTATATATATTGTAACCCAGAATTCCCGCTGGCAGGTTATCCCCTGTCTCCCCATTGTACGGATGGTTCCAGGTTAAATGATTGTAATCTGTGCCGCCCGGCATTGAACCTTGCAGATTCAGTGGCGGATATAGAAACCGGCTCACGAAGCGAAAAGTATCTGTTTCGGAAAGTCCGGAACTATAAATTGCAGCGACACCGGTCAGATATTCCTGCCCAAATACAAGATGCTGATAGGTGTAATGTGTTTCATTGGTATTATCAATAGCAATATCATCAAGAAAAACAGTGTAGCCCAGGGGCAAAATCGGGGCAGATGAAATCATAACATCATCAATGGCCCAACCACTAGCCCATTCTCCGTTATCATCGGAATGAAACGCAAGCAAAACATTCTCAAGTCCATTAGAACCTGAATATATGGAAAGATCAATTTCAATCTCTTGCCAGGAATAGAAATTTAGTGGCAATGTGTTGATGATAATCCAACTTGCACCACCATCGGTACTGATTTCAATAAAAGCCTGCTGGCTATATGCACCATGAAAATAACTTGAAAAGTGAAGGAAGTATGTGGATTGATTTCGCCAGTCCATCAAAGGCGTAATCAGGTAATCGCAGCAGCCATTCCAGTTGTCAAGGTCATCATTGGATACAGCATAGGTAGTGTGTGGCGGAATAACAAAGTTAGCACTGCCACCATTGATTGAGGTAAACCAGCCCGTTATACTTTGCGTAAGCGCCTGCCATCCCAAAGGTGGAAAGATGCCACTTTCAAAGTCTTCATTAATGAGAATATCGCGGGGAACATCCCATTCAGCCATAAGGGTCAGACTGTCAACGCTTAGGTTATGAGGTAGAACCTGGGCTTCAATGCCTTGAACGACGAAAATATTGGCCAGGACAATTAAAAGTACTGCCAAAAATTTTCGGAATTTTGCGAATGGATTCATCATCATTGTACTTTTTAAAATGGCTGTCAGTGATCAATTCAATTGCATTAAAATTAAATCCGGCTATCAATATTGTAAAACAGAAAGTGGTAAGACAGTAAGTGTAGCAGAGGATTCCGGATCGAACAAAGAAGATCTTTACTGATAAGACATTTTACATCTGATTTACCCCTATCCGAAGCGGAAAATGAGTCCTTATGTTACCCTGATTTTACAGATTACCATCCACTCAATGTCCAGGCATGATCCTCATTATGCTTCATTATCTGTCACACAAAACTAAAGATGCAGACTAATCATCAGCGCATTCTACTATTTCTGTCATTTAAAGCTTTATAAAAAATGCGAATTCCTTCAAATTGGTTGCGTTTGATAATTGAATACAGGCGTTTGATAAATTGGCACATTTAACCTATTATTTTGATGCATCTTTGTAATCTGTAAAGAGTAATTATGTTAAGGATGGAACACTATATAATTGAAATATTAGAAAAGGTTAGCTTCGACAAAGCTTTGTTCAGGAAAGAACTGATGAAATCGCGTCGTTGGCTCACCGTTGAGGAATGGTCAACAGTGAAGAGATGGGTATTAGTAAATCATTCAGACAAATTGGATGCATACACTTCCGTAAAGTTACATTCATTTGAGATTGCATAAACGCATTAGAGGTTAACTGATTTCACATTTAGTTAAACGAGTAAGGGTTGTCTTTGGAAAGACAACCCTTTTTCAATTCTTCTTTTCCGTACTGCTTATTGAAACATTTTTCTTACCTTTGTGTTATCAAACCATTGTTGGTTGTAAAATTGCAGATTCTGCATTAAAAAAAGCCGAAATTCAAAATATCTATTTATGAAAAGACTATTTCTTCCCATTGTTCTTTTGCTGTTTGCAGTAAGCCTTAAATCGCAGAACACCACTGATTTGTTTACGGATAAATATACCAGCGGTATAGACATTTTTACCGATATTATTATGGATGCTCCTGATGGCATTGACTTCAGGGCTTTTAGTCCAGGAGTGAATATATACGGGATGCGCACCTATCAGGTTAAAGAGAGTAATTTTGCTTTCGCCATTGGATTAGGATTAGGCATACACAATTTTTTCAGCAATTCTGTTCTGAACGATACTTCAGGAATATCATATTTTAATCCCATACCGGAAAAAGCAGCCAATGGAGCCAAAGTGGATTATAAGAAAAGTAAATTAACCCTTACCTATCTGGATGTACCTGCGGAGCTTCGGTTTAAATCAGCTTCCGGATTCAGGATGGCATTGGGGGTAAAGGTTGGAGTACTCATCAATGCACATACCAAGTACAAAGGCGATGATTTGATCACCGGTAAAAAGACCAAGCTGAAAGAGGGTTATGTTCCAAATATTGCCACCTGGCGTTTCGGACCTACCGTTCAGATAGGTTATAAATGGATCAACCTTATTGGTTATTACTCTGTTACCAAAGTGTTTGATGAGAATGCCGGCCCTGAGATATACCCCATTTCTGTTGGTCTTTCGCTTCGTCCCTTCTGATCAGAATACAAAAATTCCTGCCATAATAATCATTCCTGCCACAAATCCCGCATAAACCTGTGCGGGATTGTGCATATTAAGTGACAGCCTGGCAAATCCGCCCAGCCCTGAAAGAAATACCATAAGCAGAAAAAGTGAAGCGGTATTCAAAAATCCTGTAAAGTACATCACCAAAAACAGGCCAGTCATTCCTCCCAGGGCAAGCATGTGCGCACTGATTTTCCAAAACAGACTGATGCCTGCTGCAAATATAATCAATGCTGCCCCTCCAAGAATCAATCGGGGATAAACCGGTGGTAAATCCTGGTTTCGCAGAAGGAAATAAGTAGTGAGATAGGCCAGTGCGGTAAAGGCAAAAGGAAGTATGCGTTCACTACGGCGAACAAGCTGAATGCTGGTAATCAGATGCCTTCGGGCCATAAACCAAATAATGAGTGAGGGCAACAAAGCCGTGTTGATGAACACCATCACCGACAGTGCAACTTTCAGCTTTTCAGGCAGAACAAGCACAAAATAAACATCCTGACTGTAAAACAACAAAAGCGCATAAGTAGGCATAAGTATAGGATGCAGCAGCCAGGAAAGGATGTGGGCTATGTATTTTTCCATAAACAATTTTACCAGGGTAATTTTTTATAGGGATCGGAATTGGCATCAGGTATCGGTTGATGCACAATATCCTCATCATAAATTTCAAAGCCGTTTTTGGTATAAAAGGCCAAAGCAGCAGGATGATCCAAATTACAGGTATGCAACCAAAATTTTGAGATGCTGCGTTTCCAGGCATGGCGCATCACGTATTTCAAAAAAGGTTTTCCATATCCTTTTCCGGTAAATTCAGGGGTAAGGCCAAAATAAACCAATTCGGTCTGGTCATCTGAATGCACATCAAGTTCAGCAAAACCACCCGGTACACCATTGATGTATAATACGAAAAACTCATTCAAGGGGTCAAGAAGTATCTCCTGCAGTTCTTTGGCAGGCATCATCAGGCGATTATACCACTGGAAATGCCGGCCAATCTCTGTGTATAAGAATAGATAAAATGAGCGGGTGGGTTTTATGGCCTGCATTACTTTGCATGATGCCGGTAGCTTTACAGCCGAATTATCCGGTGCTTTAATCTGGTGCAACCACCATGTTTTGGCTTCGATTTCAGTCATAAATCGCATTAATTTCTTGTTTGTTATTTGCTGATGGAAGTATTGAGCACACTGTCCAGTTTCATTACAAGATCCTTTCCTGCAAAAATCAGGCTATCCTTTATAAAAAGAAAGTCAGTATTTAAAAATTGAGGTTGTAAAGGCTGTTCATGGCCTAATTCTGCAATAAATTTTTTACGGGCCGGTGTCATTTTGTGGCCATAGGTTGAATCTTTTAAAACATATGCGGGTAGTTTAAAATTAGATTGCCTGAATTTTTTGGTGATATCCTTCAAGCCATATGTTTCTGAAACCAGCATAAAAGTCAAATCCGGGTGATTTTCAGCAACCATAGCATATAGAGCAAGATTCTCGCAGGTTTCAGAAGCGCAAAAAGGTCGCCACAACTTAATCCAGGTAATGGCCGATTGCTGAGTAATAAAGTCAATGTCTTTTTTATTCACTTCAATCAGATGTTGTTCGCCAGGCGGCCACTCCCGGTTTAGCAAAGCAGTATCAAATCCTACAATACGTTCGGCATGTTGGGGAGTTAATGTCCGGTATTCATTTTCATTGATGATGATACAGCTTTGTCCCATTGCAAAAAAGCATAGAAAAGCAAAAATGGTTTTTAACTTGAATGTTGTTCTTAATCCAGTCATCAGGGAAGTATTATCAGGGTGGCACTTTCTCTTTGGCGGAGACTGCTGATGGTAACATAGTAATGTCCCGGTTGCAGCTTGGAAGCATTAAGTTTAATCAGTTTGTCTGATGACTTTACCCTACTGGTTTGTATCATGGCTCCACTTGGTGAGGTAAGGGTCATTACTCCTTCCCCGGTGTAATTCCTTTCAATATCGAATGTGCCCTTTCCGGGATTTGGCGTAATGCTGAGTTGCGATTTCGGGGTTTTGCCTGATGTTTTAATTCCCACCCAGGCCTCATCCCATATGGCAAGGGTATAATCTCCGGGCAACAACAATGGTACAGTTATAAACCCCATCTGCCATGGACCAGTTTGTATAAACGAGATGCTTCTCCATTGTTGGCGCGCATTCTCGCGATAGAGCAGTACCAGCGAATCGGCAGAATTTTGTATCAGATCATTGTCAAGTGCATTGCTGCGATTATATGTGAAGATACCATTTCCGGCAAAGTCGGGTGAGTAAATGCCTTCTACTGACCAGTAACGGTTGTTACTCAGGGTAAGACCCGGAGATGGTATCAGGAGACTATCCGGCGCCACCCAGTGGTGAGTGACTCTTATCCAGGAAGTATCACTTTCAGACAGGACGTTCAGCTTAAAGTAAGTATTGGCAAAATTGTATTCACCCACTTTATTGATGATTTTATAATTATCGGTAGTGGCGTCGGCAAAGCGCTCATCCACATCGCACATTACCAGTACTGGTTCAAAAGGTAAGATATAATTTACGGAGCCCGAAAATCCTGAGAATAGGGCCGTACGGGTAAGTGTATCTCTCTGGGAATTCATAAAAGTGAGTTGGGTGCGGCAGTCGTTGGCCGGAACATTTGCACCCCTCAACTTTTGCCTGAGGAAAACTTCTACATTAAACAATCCGGCAACCGGTGTAATGTTGAATGAATCCACAGAAATATGATTGTAGCCCGGACCGAATACATGAAAATCGAAAAAAGATGCAAGATCGATACCGGTGTACACAGTAAGAAAGTCCCGCAATTGATAAGAATTGGCTGGTTGATAGGCAAATTGACTGAGATAGGCTTTAATGCCATTAAAAAAAAGGCTATCGCCCAGATATCCGCGTAATCCATGCACTACCATGGCGCCCTTGTCGTAAATATGTGTTCCATAAGTATGATTGGATGGCATGGGTGATAGCGGCAAATAACCACCTTCACTGATGTGGGCATAGCGCAGCACCTCCTGCATCATGTTTCGGAAGGGACCTCTGGCAGTTTCAATATCATATAGCTTTTCGCGCATCAGGCTTTCGCTCCAGCTTGCCCAGCCTTCATTTAGCCACATATCTGCATCGGAAGCACAGGTGACCATATTGCCAAACCACATATGTGCCAACTCATGGGCATAAAGCCATTCATCGCTCAAACTCCCATTGATGCTGCTGTGGGGATAAGCAATATTTTCAGCATGCTCCATGGCTCCTATAGCGGTACCGGTAATACCGATACGTTGAAAGGGATAGGGGCCGAAACAATTTTCATATATACCGGCAATTTGCTTCATATGCTCAAACGAGCCAGCTACTTTTGCCGTATCCTGCTGCCGGACAAAATACATAATGGGTATGGTATCCGTCAGACCTTCAAAGGCATCTTCCACCAGCGCATAAGGCCCTACAGCCACCGAAGCAAGATAGGTGGGCAGGCTCCGGTCCGATTTCCAGTGAAATTCTTTCGTTCCGTCACACCTCGTGGAAACCGATTGAAGCAATCCGCCGCAGGCAGCCAGTTTGCCGTTTTCAACCCTAATGTAATAATCGTAAAACGCGCGGTCAACAAAATCATCCACACAAGGGAACCAGGCTTTGCCCAGATTATGTGGTACCGATTGAAAACCAACACCGAGATTAAAGGCATAGTTTCCCGAAAAATGAAAACCACCCCAGGATTCGCTGAAAGGTATACCATGATAATAAATCCATATCTTAGCAGTATCGCCGGAAGTAACGGATTGTTGCAGAATAATTTGAAGATAATCGCCGGAATGGGAAAATGATAAATAATCCCCTTCGGCTGTTTTTACTGAATCAACAGTAAGCTGACGCAGATTTAAACCGAGTTGGCTTACCAGCGGCAGGGGTGTGGTAAAATCAATTTCAGCAATACCTTTAAGCGTATGGTTGGTAAAATCAGTAACATCGAGATGGATACCATAATGCACCACATCAATGGTATCGCTCAATGCAACGCATTGATGGCTTTGTGCCGGAAGTTGTAACCAGGTTAACAATATAAGCGTCAAACACATTAAGCTGCGCGGTTTGTTAAAATTGAAGTAATTCATACTTTAGCTCAAAGGTTAATCGTAAATTTGCGTAAAATTAACTTAAAACTGCCAATTAAAACTATATTTTTGACAAAGTAAAGCGAACAGGAGTTTGTTGTGTCCGTTTATGAAACTTACGGTGAGCGTTAGCGTACAGACACGAGGAACTAATCAGGCTCAACACACAGCTAATCAATCGAATAGCAGATTGGCACAATATTTAACAACATTTGATTCGATACTGAACCCACAAACCCATTAAAATGAATAGAATTAAACGATTGCTGATATTTACCGGATGTTTGCTGCTGATGGCAACTACAGCGCCTGCACAAAAAATATGGAGCTTACAGGAGTGTGTAGAACACGCCCTGACCAATAATCTTCAGATAAAAAAGCAAATGCTACTGGTAGAGGCTTCCAGGGCCGATGTATTGCAGTCAAAACTGGATTTGCTGCCCGGAATAACGGGCAATGCTTCACATGCCTATAATTATGGTCAAACCATTGACCGATACACCAACCAGTTTGCCACCAGCCGGGTACAGTCAAATAACTTTTACCTTCAGTCGGGCGTTACCCTGTTCAATGGATTTCAAAAGCTAAACCTGATCAAACAAAATCAGTTGGATCTGCTGGCTACCCGGGAAGAAGCCGATAAGTTCATGAATGATATCTCACTCAATATTGCTACCTTTTATCTTCAGGTACTCTTTTACAAAGAGCTGGTGGAGATTCGCAGCAATCAGCTTGAAATTACCAATCAACAGGTAGAGCGCATGAATAAACTGGTAAATGCCGGCACCATGGCACAAGGCGATCTGTTTACCATTGAGGCTCAACTTGCAGGGGAAGAGTCCAGTCTGATAAGTGCTGAAAACGAGCTAGAGCTGTCGTTACTTACTTTAAGTCAATTGCTCGATCTGCCATCTGCCGATGGTTTTGATATTGAAAAGCCGGAAATAAGTCTGGAAGATGACCCCGGGTTGATGGCCAGTGCCGAAGAGGTTTATAAAATTGCCGAAGGACGTATGCCTGAGATTAAGGCTGCCGATTATCGCATGCAAAGCAGTGAGCGTCAGCTTGCACGTGCCAGGGGCAGCTATTATCCCAGCCTGGCTCTGAGTGGAAGCTGGGGCACTGGGTATTCAGGCGCAAGCTCTGTAATTGATCAGATAACACTGGGGCAACCCCGGCTGATTGGTTTCGCCGAAAGACCAGGTAACGACCCCCTGAATGTATACGCCTATCAGGAAAACTACACTACAAAAACCAAGCCCTGGGGCGACCAGATCAGAGACAATAACAATCAAACCATAGGACTGTATCTCACCATTCCTATCTTAAACGGCTGGCAGAGCCGAACCATGGTCAATAAATCCAAAATTGCCCTGGAGTCTGCACGTCTGGATTTAGACCTTCAGAAACTGGCCCTGAGAAAAACCATTCAACAAGCCTGGGCCGATGCAAGAGCTGCACTGAAAAATTATTATGCATCGCAAAAAAAACAAACAGCTACCCAGGAGTCATTTCGTTATGCCGATCAGAAATTCAATGTAGGGATTATGAATTCGGTGGATTACAACAATGCCAAAAAGGACCTCACCAATGCCGAATCGGAAATGCTTCAAAGCAAATACGATTATGTATTTAAAAAAACCGTGCTTGATTTTTATATGGGTAAACCACTTTCACTTCAATAACAGGAGCTATGGCAGGCACCCGAAGATTTACTTTCGGGTGTTTTTTTGTTTTTTATAGCGATTTTGTTGCATTTACTCATTAAAAATGGAATAGAAGCATGAAAATATGTACTTTTATACGATAAAAAAGAATAACGAATGAAAAGAAAAAGCATTATACGCTGGGGCATTGCGCTACTGGTGATTTTGATTGTAATACTGGCTGTTGCCCGCAAACAGGGCTGGATTGGCAAAGAGGATGCTACAGAAGTAACCATTGAAACAGCTGCCAGGCTTTCCATTGTGGAAACAGTTTCAGCCAATGGTAAAATTCAACCCGAAATTGAAGTCAAACTATCACCCGATGTGAGTGGTGAGGTGGTTGAATTGTATGTTAAGGAAGGCGATCAGGTAAAGACAGGTGATCTGCTGGCTAAAATTGATCCCAAAATTTATGCCTCGAATTACGACCGCCTGATGGCTGCTTTAAATACACAGAAAGCCAATCTTGCCAATTCAATGGCAAGGGTATCACAGGTTAAGGCACAATTCATTAATGCAGAATCAAGTTTTAAACGCAATGAAACCCTGTTCAGGCAAAATGCCATTTCTGCCTCCGAATATGATGCAGCCAAATCGGCTTATGAAGTAGCGAAAGCCGAAGTAAATGCGGCTGAACAAAGTGTTAAGGCTGCTGAGTATTCGGTTAAAAGCGCTGAGGCTTCCTTGAAAGAAGCTTCTGAAAACTTATATAAAACTTCAATATATGCTCCGGTGGATGGCACCATCTCAAAGCTAAATGTGGAGAAAGGTGAGCGTGTTGCAGGAGCATCACAATTTTCATCGGGCACCGAAATATTGCGCATTGCAAATCTTGCGGTCATGGAAGTAATAGTAAGTGTTAATGAAAATGATATTGTCCGTGTAGCCATCAACGATACCGCACTGGTTGAAGTCGATTCTTACCTTAACCGGAAGTTCAAGGGCATCATTACGCAAATTGCAACCTCGGCAAACGTAGCGGGCACAAGTGTAGATCAGGTGACAAATTTCGATGTTAAAGTAAGAATGCTGCCCTCCTCCTATGCTGATCTGAGTATTGAAGGGCAGGCGGCAGCATCTCCTTTCCGCCCGGGCATGTCGGCCACTGTGGATATTCAGACTGAGCGGGCCGATAATATATTAGCTGTTCCCATTCAGGCCGTTACTACCCGCAGCGATTCTACCCTTAACCTGCAAAAATCAGCAGAAAAAAAGGATGACGACAATTTGTCCACTTCTGTTGAGGGTACTTTAGTTTCTGAGGGCACCTCTACTCCCGAATATGTTTTTATTGAAGAAGGAGGCATCGCTCTTATGAAGCGTGTAAAAACAGGAATACAGGACAATACTCACATACAAATACTTGAAGGAATAGCAGAGGGTGATAAGGTGATCAGTGGCCCCTATCGCGCAGTTTCCAAAACCCTGAAAGATGGTGATAAAGTGGAAGTGGTTTCCAAAGAGTCATTGTTCAATAAGAAATAGCCGGGCCTGAACATGTCAACTTTATTGTGTCTTGAAACGGCCACCGCCGTTTGTAGTGTTGCCCTGGTGCGTGATGGCAGCGTTACGGGACTGCGCGAAACCCAGATTACCAACAGCCATGCTGCCCTGGTAGCCGTCTTTATTGATGAGCTCATCCGCGACCACCTCTCAGGTGTTAAAGATATTGATGGGGTAGTGGTAAGCAGCGGCCCGGGCTCATACACAGGTTTACGTATTGGTGTTTCCACCGCAAAGGGCTTATGTTATGCGCTGGATATTCCCTTGCTTTCAGTGGGTACGACTTTAAGCATGGCCTGGGGCATGAAATCCGTTTTTAATGGTGCTTCTGATTTACCATTCATCTATGCACCCATGATTGATGCCCGCCGCATGGAGGTATATACTGCATTGTATAACCATAGATTGGAGGTAGTTCAACCAGTCAGCGCTCAAATAATCCAACCCGATATGTTTGATGGGTTAATTGAGAAACATCTAATCATTCTTGCCGGTGATGGTGCACAGAAATGTAAAGCAGTTTTTAATCATCCTAATCTCAGGTTTATCGATGACTTTACCAATTCAGCAGCTCATCTGGCGAGCATTGCTACCGCTAAATTTGAACAACAACATTTTGAAGATACTGCCAATTTTGAACCATTTTATCTGAAAGATTTTATTGCCGGGAAACCAAAAGTAAAAGGTTTATGATTTAGATATCAAAGCAAAGTTTTCATTGTCATCTTTCTGTTTATCTTTCCATTTTCCCCCTCATGAAAAGTTGAAGTACAGTAAATTTGGCGGGGAAGTTCAGTTTTTCTGAGCAATTTGGCCATTTTCTTATTTAGTTCATCCAGATATTCCTTACACAGCAATTCGGATTTTTCTACAACCAGTACAGGCACTTCGCCCAATTTATCATCGGTAACAGATGAAATAAAAAAACGATGCGAAATTAGGGGGGCAATTTTTTGTTCAATCATTTCCGGAAACAGTTTCAGACCTCCGCTATTGATCACATTGTCAAACCGGCCCAGCCAGCGAAACTTACCAGATGAGCCAGGGCGAATTACATCATTGGTCACTACCGGATGGTTATTCAGATAGGGCACTTTGGCTATCAGACATCCTCTTTTATCGGTGGAAATGGTAATTCCTGGCAGCAAGGTGAATTCCTGACTACTCTCTTTCCCTGACATTCGGCGAACCGCAATGTGGGTGATGGTTTCGGTCATACCATAAGTGGCAAAAACACGATTGTTTAAATTTCTTATACCTGCTTCAAGGGAGGGACTTACCGGTGCACCTCCGACAATAATGGTATTTATGGCTTCCAGTTTGGATTTCAGCTCTTCGGATTCCAGCGCATTCATTACCTGAACCGGCAGCATGGCAGCAAAATGTATGGTGGTATTATCGGGAATAAACTCCAGGGGTGAATTCGTGGGAGGTACTGCAA
Source organism: Bacteroidales bacterium UBA5281 (assembly GCA_002410555.1). Lineage (GTDB taxonomy): Bacteria > Bacteroidota > Bacteroidia > Bacteroidales > Lentimicrobiaceae > Lentimicrobium. Next base: position 63,878 of record DHSR01000083.1, read on the forward strand.
TCAGGTTCATGCGGTGCACCATTGCCCTGACCACCATCATGAGGCCGGCAATATAATTCACCCGCAAACAAAGTAAGGCTTGTTGATCCGGCAGTAAATCAAAAAAGCGGCCGGTAAGGCTGGCCGAGGCTACCATGGCTTCTTTCGACAGGCGAATGTTTTTAGGAATGCCGGTTGAGCCTGAAGTCATTATTTCAACAAAGCTCCGGTTATCCAGCCAATGTATGATAAACTGTCCCAGACTTTGTTTCCATTCCACCTCTTCAGCTTCCACAAGCATCCTGGCATATTCCAGCAGTTGTGCACGATTAAAATGCTGTCCTGAAAGGATAAGTTCTTCGGGTATGCCTTTCATATTCTCATCCTTTTATAAAGTTAAGATTCCAGGCAGCATCGGGATTATAATGGAGCGCTCCATTTTTTATTTCGAGGGGCGAATCAAAATTATTGGCATACAGGCTACCTGTTCCCAATCCCTGGGGTAATGGGTTTGCAAGAGTAGCCGTCCATTGAGCTATGGCATTCAGGCCTACATTTGATTCCAGGGCAGAGGTAACCCACCAGTCAATGCCCCGCTCCCGGGCCAGATCGATCCATTCCCTGGAAGCGGAAAAACCGCCCAACAATCCGGGTTTCAAAATGAGGTATTGAGGCTCAATACTATCCAGGAGTTGGATTTTTTCCGTTAGTGAATTTATGCCAATCATTTCTTCATCCAGGGCAATGGGGATGGGCGAATTGCGGCAGAGTTGTGCCATAAGCTGCACCTGTCCCTGTCTGATGGGTTGTTCAATAGAATGAATGGTAAAAGCTGCCAATTGCTCCAGCTTTTCCATTGCCTCATCCGCCCTGAAGGCGCCATTGGCATCCAGGCGAACCGTAATCTGATCGGCTGAAAAGGAAGCGCGAATGTGCCGGAGTATGCCAAGCTCCGTTTCAAAGTCGAGTGCACCCACTTTCATTTTAAGCACTTTAAACCCTTGTGACAGTTTTTGGTCCAGTTGTGTGAGCATAAAATCTTCATCTCCCATCCAGATCAGCCCATTTATGGGAATCGACGCCTTGCCGCAGGTAAATGGAGTATCAAAAAGCAAGCGCCTGCCGCCAGAGGCCAGATCGAGCAGTGCAGTTTCAAGGGCGAAATCAATGGAAGGCCATGCTCCGGGTGAATAGGCAGGCAGGTGACCCAGTTTATTGATTTCACTTACCAATTGATTCATCCGGGCTTCAAAGCCGGGCTTGTCATCATAACTAAGCCCGGGTATCGTTCCGCTTTCACCAATGCCAAAAACTTCTGGATTCAGAGAATGACTCAACACCAGATAATAGACCATCTTATGCTGTAAAACTCCTCTTGAGGTGCCGGCAGCTTGCTTGAACTGAAGCTGATGCTTATATAAGCGGGCTTTAATCATGACATCAAAACATAAGGCTTAACCCGAAAAAAATTACGGTAAAAAAGGTGCCAATGGCCAATATTCTGAGCTGAGGGTCAAGAGCTGCGGGATCAGTATTTTTAAATATCACCATCAGGTGTCTCCAAAAATAGAAGATCATTACCAGATATATAAACTGGCTGGCATGCTTAAAGCTCAACAGGGTATAGATCATCAGTGCCAGTATAGCACCAATCACCAGAAATGCGTGATACTTTTTAGCCCAGGAGGCACCCATGGCAACCACCAGGGTACGCTTACCCGAACGGGTATCTCCTTTTACATCACGCATATTGTTTACGTTAAGCACAGCCGTGCTGAACAAACCCACCGAAGCCGCTGGCAACCAAAGGCTGCCTGGTATATAGCCGGTATGCAGGTAATAGGTACCTACTACACCGGTAAGCCCAAAGAACAGAAAAACAAACAAATCGCCCAGACCTTTATAGCCGTATGGCCGGCTTCCGGCGGTGTATACTATGGCGGAGATAAGAGCGGCAATTCCCAGAACCATAAACATAAGCCAATCTATGGATGGTGCAAAGCCAACACCCATTCCGATAAGTACAATACCCGATGAAAGTGCCATTATGGAGATGATAATGACTGCCAATTTCATATTTCTCAGGCTGATGGCACCACTTTGCACCGACCGGGCCGGCCCCACTCTATGGTGGTTGTCGGCACCGTTCACGGTATCTCCATAGTCGTTAGCCAGGTTGCTGAGCACCTGTAAAAACAAGGTAGTTGCCAAAGCCAATCCAAATACGCTCCATTTAAACGGGCGGTCGTGCCAGGCCACAAAACTACCCATAAGTGTACTCGAAAAGGCGAGCGGCAGGGTGCGCGGCCGGGCGGCATGTATCCAGGCAACTACTGATTTATTCTTCACTTATTAAAAATTTATTTTATACCCTCATTATTATGGAAACTTCGGAAACTGCTGGAAATCAGGCAATCGTTTTTCGAGGAATGCCTTTTTTCCTTCCTGTGCTTCTTCGGTAAGATAATAAAGCAGCGTTGCATTTCCGGCCAATTCCTGAAGACCAGCCTGACCATCCAGTTCAGCATTCAGTGCAAGTTTAACCATTCTCAATGCCAGAGGGCTGCGCAACATAATGGTTTTACACCAATCAACCACCTCATCTTCCAGTTGATTAAAGGGAACCACTTTGTTTACCAATCCCATATCCAATGCTTCCTGAGCTGAATATTGCCGGCAAAGGAACCATATTTCGCGGGCTTTTTTCTGGCCCACTATCCGTGCCAGATATGACGATCCAAAACCACCATCAAAACTGCCGACTTTGGGGCCTGTTTGCCCGAAGATGGCATTTTCAGAAGCAATGGTCAGATCGCAAACTACATGCAACACATGACCACCCCCAATGGCATAACCATTTACCATAGCTATTACCGGTTTGGGAAGTGAGCGTATCAGCTTTTGCAAATCCAGCACATTCAGTCGCGGAATTCCATCCTTTCCCACATAACCACCATGGCCTTTGATGTTTTGATCGCCACCACTGCAAAAAGCCTTGTCCCCTTCACCGGTAATAACTACAACCCCAACATTATCAGCTTCACGGCAATACTGCATGGCATCTATCATCTCTTTTACGGTATCAGGAGTAAAAGCATTGTGATAACGCGGGCGATTGATGGTGATGCGCGCTATACCTTCAAAAAAATCAAATTTAATCTCTTCGTATTCTTTAATCTTCGACCAATTACGTGTATTTTTCATGATGCAATAAATTTAAAGTAATCTTTCAACACTTGAGCACTGAGTTTGTTTGGGGTAACTATTTCGAGAAGTATCGCTCTGTTATCATAGTGATGCATCTGTTTTAATGCCTGATTGAGTTCAGGTTCATCATTTGCTTTAAGGTAATTTAATCCAAAGCCACGAGCCAGGTCTTCACCAGTAAGTTGATGAGCTGTTTCAATATATGGTCCAAGTTCTTCAAACTGATCAGGTCCAGGAATGACCCTGAAAATATTACCACCTCCATTATTTATCATTATAATTTTCAGATTAGCGGGTAACGCCTTATTCCATAAAGCATTGCTGTCGTAGAAAAAACTAATATCGCCTGTAATTACCGTTACCGTCTGATCACAAAGCATGGCCGTACCTGCTGCTGTGGAAACACAGCCATCAATGCCACTGGTTCCCCGGTTACTTTGAATGGGATAACCATTGAGCTCATTAAACAATTGTCCGTATCGTACAGGGGTACTGTTACCCAGAAACAGTATTCCATTCTCAGGTAACTGATTAAATATCAGCTCATATGCCTTAATATCAGAGAAGGGTGCTGATTTAAGAAATATTGAATGTTTCTGCAGCCGTTCTTTCATCCTTTGCTTCCAGTTTGCGGCAAAAGTACTTTTGGTAAGCAGGCTAAGACCCGCAAGCTGGTCCAGAAAACCGGGGGAATCAACCGGCAGGGTGAGCGATAGTGAACGAAAGGTATCCACATGGAAGCCTTCCACGTCGGGACTAACATGCCAGTGGTGAGCCGGATTAATTTTACGAAGCAGGGTTTTAATTCTCTTAGAAACAATGGCTCCACCAAGCGTTACCAATATTTCCGGGCAAAGGGCTGCCTCTGTTTCCGGATTCAGTCCTTCTATAACGGTATCAATACAGCCAACAAAATCTTCATCCTTAAGGTTCGAAGTAGACTCAACCATTACTACCACCGAACCATCAGCAGCCAAACGCCTTAGCTGCTTACTCAGATTATTATTAACGGGTAGCTGACCTACCAGTATGAGTTTTGCCAAACTGTCATTCCATCTGTTGGCAAGTGTCGCCATTGTTTCAGGAGAAATCTGATTCACTGTCTGTGCAATTGCAGGCAGGCTTACCTTTTGAAAGGGCGGATGAGTGTTAATATCATAAAGGGGCTCCCTGACCGGCACGTTGAGATGTACCGGTCCGCTAACCGGATATTGCGTTCGGTCAATAGCTTCAGCTACTAAGCGGGCAAAGAAGGCAATCTCATCCGGATTATCTGAAAATTCAAACAACTGAAAACTTTTGCGTATTATATTGGCAAACATATGTGTCTGTCGTATGGTTTGTCCATCACCCTGATCAATCCATTCCTCTGGGCGGTCGGCAGTGATTACCAGTAAAGGCAACTGCTGATAGTAAGCTTCTGCAATGGCCGGGGCATAGTTGAGTCCGGCACTGCCCGAGGTGCATAACAGGGCAACCGTTTCACCGGTTTCCAGTGCCATTCCCAAAGCATAAAATGCTGCACTGCGCTCATCCACAATGGAATACAACCTTAAACCCTGTATCCTGTTGAATCTTATAATGGCAGGTGCATTTCGTGAACCGGGTGATACCACCACATGTTGTATGCCTTTTTTAACCATTATTTCTCCCAGCAAAGCCAGGTGTAAATTATTCATTTCTTAGGCTTATAAATTTCAGTGGCTAATTTCAACATTTTTTAATCACCTCCAACAGGGTTTGACTTTTTAATGTGGTTTCTTCCCATTCCGCCTCAGGATCGGAATCAACCGTTATGCCACCGCCCACATATATATCGGCATGACTATCAGCTATCCGGACACATCGAAGGTTTACATAAAGTTCGCTATTCCGGTTTTTACCATTCACAGGCCCGGCAAAACCTGTATAAAATTCTCTGTCATGATCTTCCAGGTCTGCAATTGTCTCAAGTGCCCGTTCCTGTGGCCAGCCGCATACTGCCGGCGTAGGATGAAGTTTCTTTATCAATGATCCAAAGTACATATCAGGCAAATGAGCACTGAAATCGGTTCGCAAATGATCCACCGGTCCTGCATTAACGGTGTATGCTTCTGATTGCTGAATACCGGTAGCACCGGTTGCTGTAAAAACACCGGCAATGTAATGACTTACCCAGCGGTGCTCTTCTTGTTCTTTACCAGGCCAGTTGCCGGTAATGCCTGCTTTACGGGTGCCAGCCAGCGCCATGGTGGTAACCTCCTCCCCCTCTATGCTTAGTAAAAGTTCAGGTGTAGCACCGGCCCAGATCCCCTTTCCGGGAAGATAGCACAGGTAAACAAAAGCCTGAGGATAGCTGCAGCAGAGCTGCCCGAAAAAGAGAGCAACATCAAACTCATGGTGAAGTGGTACAGAAATAATCCGTGATAACACTACCTTATCAAAACCGCCTTGTTTGATGCGTTGGACAGCACTTTCTACCTTGCGTATATATTCCCTCTTATTATTAGTGAGTTCAATCTTGCGCTGAAGCGATGTCTGCTTTTGTCTTTCAAACTTCAGTGGCAAACCATCAAAACGGAAACCGCTCCTGTACCAGTGATTTGGGATAAACAAGGCGGGGTGTGTTGCCTGGAAAGGGGCCATTACGAATCCAGGTCCCATATCATTCAGGTTACGAATATCTGTAATCTGTTCGGGAAGCGTAGAAGAACCAACGGTTTCGGGTGCGCTCATTCCAGGTAATCGCCACGACACAAACGGGAGGTTTCCCCCAATGAGTTCCGTTTGTAAATTTCTCAAATGAGTAAAGATCATTTCAGTCATGAAGGTTTTTCTTCAGTAGCAATGACCATGATGGTTAAACGCGAAAGACAAACCAACTCATTGTCATCGTTGTGAATTTTTATTTCCCAAACATGTAATCTTCGTGAACGCACAACGAGCGCAGCCCGGCCATGAACATTGCCCGATGTGGCTTTCCGCACATGATTGGCATTTACTTCAATACCAACAATGGCTTTGGGATTATTGAGCAGAGCCACCGATCCCATACTTCCCAGCGACTCCGCCAGAGCCACCGATGCCCCTCCATGCAATAGCCCGGCAGGCTGAATGGTGCGATGATCCACAGGCATAGTAGCACTGATATAATCAGCACCAAAATCAGTATATACAATGCCAAGTTGCTCCATAAGCGTGCCTTTGGTCATAGCATTAATTGCGTCAAGTGTCATTTTAATGGGCATAATAGTATAGTTGAGTTCAACATATAACAAATCATTACACAGTTGGTTGTGCAAAGATGAGGAATTCAGGAAGAACGGTCTGAGGTATATCCCGGTTATAGGTGACGATACATCCAATTTAGCTTCTTTTTTATTCAGATGCGCCCAGTGCTTTATCAATGTCTTTTCCCTGTGAGTCTCCTGCTGGAGGGGGGAGTAAGCTGCGCATCCCTCCACTCCCAATCTCATTTATTATTAAAAACTATAAGGTTATCATTCAGAATCCTCTTCCAAACGGGATGGCACGGGCTAAGTAATGAATCTTTGCTGTGAGAAAAGTTTTAAACGGTCTATCATGATTCTAAAATAAGTGGAAGAGGACATTTTGCCTGTCAGTTATGGAAATGAAAATAGTAATTCGGTGCTCTTCCGGATAGTGCATTTTTTCGCCATACAGGCCAAAGCCCCGCCCTTGTGGTTGTGCAGGCAGACTCAAAGGATTACTAATTTGAAATCACTGATTTTCAAAACTTTGCGAAGCCCGGATTCTTCCTCTCTTAATGGCATTCTTTTCCTTTTTCATACACGCAGTGGCTTCAACTTATAAAACCTCAAACGCATTGCACGAAATGTGAACATATTGCATTTCTTTTATACTTTTGTGGCATGTTAACAGCATTCAAAAAGTATATTGCCGATTACAGCCTTTTTGGGCAGGAAGATAAGGTTATGCTTGCCATAAGCGGAGGCATTGATTCCATGGTCATGCTTGAACTGTTTCAGCGCAGCGGATTGAATTTTGCCATTGCTCACTGTAATTTCGGACTCAGGGGTAATGAATCTAATGAAGACGAGAAATTTGTTACCTCCATTGCCCAGGCCCACAATATTCCGCTGTATGTAAAGCATTTTAAAACGCGGGAATACGCCGGCTTCAATAAGATATCGGTTCAAATGGCAGCCCGTTATCTTCGCTATGAATGGTTTGACGAACTCCTTCAGACCGAGCAATACCGGGTAATCGCCACGGCTCATCATCTGGACGACCAGATTGAAACCTTTTTCATCAATGCATTGCGAGGAACCGGCATAAGCGGGCTTCATGGCATTTTACCCAACCGTTCTAACATTGTTCACCCCATGATGTTTGCCTTTAGAAGGCAAATTGAAGAGTTTGCGGTAGATGAAGCCATTGCCTTTCGCGAAGACAGCTCAAACCGCTCTTCCAAATACATGCGCAACAAAATCAGACACGATCTATTGCCTTTGCTTGGTGAACTCAACCCCGATTTTAGAAAAACACTCACTTCAACCATCAGCAGAATACGCGAAGCAGAAACCATGCTTAGCCGTCATATGGATGAGGTAAAGGCGAAAGTTACAACCATCGTAGATGGTTTGCCTGCGTTTAACATAGAAGCTTTAAAAGAGTTTGAACCTACTGATTTATATCTTTACGAACTTCTTAAACCTTATAATTTCAGCCGCTTCACTACAGATGATCTTTACCGTGCACTGGACGAACTCTCAGGCAAGCAATTTTTTTCTCCTACTCACCGGGTGATTAAGGACCGCGACCTATTGTTGCTAACAGAAACTGGCCCCGGTAACGAATCCAACACCGATGAAATCCGTATTGAGCCGGGACAGGAAGACATTACGACTCCGGTAAACCTCAAAATAACTCATTTGTCAAATACCGATGTTGCTGAAATCAGTAAGTCTGGTCAGATAGCCATGTTTGATGCAGACCTTATTGACTGGCCGCTTCGATTGAGAAAATGGAAAGAGGGCGATACTTTTATGCCTTATGGCATGACGAGCAGCAAAAAATTGAGTGATTACTTTATTGACAATAAATTTTCGATAGTCGAAAAAGAGAATGCCTGGCTGCTGATTTCAGGCAATAAGATCGCCTGGCTGGTGGGTCATCGCATTGGTCACTCCTTCAGGGTAACCGGCGAAACGAAAAATATTTTGAAAATCGAACTCCTGGAAAATTAATCTAAGGAAAATAACGGACCGAATCATGAAAATTAAACAAAAGCTTTTTCCCGTATTGCGTCTTTTCATTTTACTATCCCTGTTTCTGCCATTTGCCCTGCAGGCACAGGTACTGAAACCCGTAAAATGGAGCTTTAGCAGTAAAGCGCTATCTGACAATGAAGTACAGCTTACATTTAAGGCCACCATTGATCATACCTGGCATTTATACTCTCAGGATGTTCCGCCTCCACCCGATGGGCCTGTACCTACCTCTTTTACTTTTGAGAAATCACCCAATTATGCTTTGATTGGAAAAGTAACAGAACCCAAACCCATTGAAGAATACGATAATCAGTTTCAGATCACGCTCAAATATTTTGAGAATCAGGCTGTTTTTACACAAAAAATAAAAGTACTGAGCGATAAAGATTTTACCATTTCGGGCGAGCTGGAATTCATGGTTTGTGACGATAAACAGTGCCTGGCTCCCGAAGTGGTTGATTTTGAATTTAAAATTAAAGGTGTAAAAGACAGCAGCCCAAAAATTGAAGAAGTAACCAGGCCGGAAGCCTCAGACACCTTATCATCTGCCACCATCCTGCCTCCCGCCGAAAGTCAGGATAACGTGGATAATGCTGATACATCCCTGGCGGCAACAGCCATAGAACCGACCCCGGAGATCACTGCTGACACCGGACTGGCCAACAATACTTCGCTCTGGTCACTCTTTTTCTTTTCCTTTCTGGCCGGTCTTGCAGCCATTCTTACCCCGTGTGTGTTTCCCATGATTCCGATGACGGTGACCTTTTTCCTGAAAGAAAAAGACAAGGTTAAAGCCAAGTTTCAGGCCCTCAGTTATGGTGTCAGTATTATATTAATTTACACCATAATTGGAACTGTGGTAGCCGTTACACTGGGAGCTAATTTTGCAAATTTTCTCAGCACCCACTGGATTCCCAATGTGTTGTTCTTTTTGATTTTTCTCTTTTTTGCCGCGTCATTCCTGGGTATGTTTGAGATTACCTTACCCAGTTGGATGATCAATAAGAGTGATGCACAAGCCGACCGCGGCGGTGTAATCGGCTCGTTTTTCATGGCCTTTACCCTGGTGCTGGTATCTTTTTCATGTACGGGCCCTATTGTAGGCGCCATTTTGGTAGCTTCTGCGGGTGGGCAGGTGCTCATGCCGATTATCGGGATGCTTGGGTTTTCGCTGGCTTTTGCATTGCCGTTTACCCTCTTTGCATTTTTCCCCCGCTGGCTTAACAACATGCCGAAATCGGGCGGCTGGCTCAATTCGGTAAAAGTAGTACTTGGCTTCCTTGAACTGGCACTGGGACTTAAATTTCTGAGCATTGCAGATCAAACTTACCACTGGGGTATACTCGATCGCGAAATTTATCTTGCCTTCTGGATTGTAATCTTTACTCTGATGGGCTTCTACCTGTTGGGAAAACTTAAATTTGCCCACGACAGTGATCTTAAATACATCGGTGTTCCACGTCTGGGAATGGCCATCATCACCTTTGCCTTTGTAGCCTATATGATTCCGGGTATGTTCGGGGCTCCGCTGCAAGCCCTGTCCGGATACATGCCACCTCAGGCAACTCATGATTTTGATTTAAACAAGATTGTACGCGACAATGTACAATTATATACGGGCAGCGGAAATAGCTCCACACAACCAGAAAGCAGCCTCTGCGACAAACCCAAATACAGCGAAATACTTCACCTGCCACATGGTTTGGAAGGCTATTTTGATTACGAACAGGGCCTGGCGTGTGCAGCACAGCTGAATAAACCCGTATTTATTGACTTTACCGGACACGGTTGTGTTAATTGTCGTGAAATGGAAGCCCGCGTATGGTCTGACCCCCGGGTACTTAAAAAGTTACGCGAAGAGTTTGTGATTGTTGCACTATATGTTGACGACAAAACCACCCTGCCAGAATCTGAATGGGTAACCTCAACCTATGATGGTAAGGTGAAGAAAACCATTGGAAGGAAGTATGCCGACTTTCAGATAAGCAAATACAATGTAAATGCTCAGCCATACTACTGCTTGCTTGACACCGAGGGCAAGCTGCTGGTTCAACCCAAAGCCTATGACCTGGATGTGGAAAACTTCCTCGATTTCCTGGATAGTGCCATAAATGAATTCAAAAAGAGAAGCGCGACAAATGCAGGTTAAGCTGAATTGATTACCGCTATCCGACCACAATCCCCGAAAATATGAAATTAAAAAGACCTGATTGGTATGATACCGATCAGGTCTTTTTAATTGAAAGATTTATATCGCTTTTATTTAATGGAGCCAACGGTAGTTAATACGCTTTAATTTTATTAAGTTTCTCTTCGTATTTACGCACTACCATGGTTTGGTCAGCAATGTTACCCATTACCTTACTTTGTTCTTTCAGGTTAATGGCTATGGCGTTATTGTTATCCGCAATGTTGTTGGTAGATTTGCTAATTTTACTTTCGGATGAAGCAATATTCTTCTGGCTGTTCTTTTTCTTTTTTTCAAGACTTTTGATTTCTGATTCCTTGTCTTTGCGCTCTTTTCCATCCAAAGAAGCCAACTCAGTTCCTCTCAAATCAAGCAGTTGATCCGTTTCATTTATCTCCTTTTGGGTGTTTACGATGCGGTAGTTTTCCTGATCGATGGTTATTTGATCCGATTTGATCTGATTTTCCAGCTTATCCTTATTTTTACGCAAAGATTCAAGGTTTTTTTGCAGGTCTTTCAGTTTCTTATTTTCCTGAGAAAGTTGCTCTTCGGCTACTGAAATGTATTTATCTTTTGCGAAGGAGATCAACATATTGTTCAATGCAGTATACTGCGGTGAATCTCGGGTTACAAATTCGTCACGTTGCAATTCTACGGCAACAAAGAGTTTTATGGCACTATCCTTTTCTGCATAATTGCTGAATACATTTACCGGTTCCCCTGAAATGTCGCTCCACTGTGCTCCGAAAATTGTCATTTCATTTTCCTTGCCCAGTACTTTAGATTTGGTACCTTTTTCAAGTACCTTTTTCCAGTCTTTCTGTATGTCGGCCAATGATGTTTCGGGAATAGTAACCCATATTCCAGGACAATTGGTTTCGCCAAATAACACTGAATCATATTCAGTAACAATGGGCTGCTGCCCCTTCACTACCAAAATGCTGAGCATAATTAGCAGTGTAAATAATAAATTTTTCTTCATGATAAATCCTTTAGTTAATATTCATAACAACAAAAAGGGATAAAATCCTTTCATCCTTCAAAAATAGTTTGTTTTTTTATCACAATATTCAGATTTGAGGGCAGGGTGCTGCTCTGTTATCGCTCTTCTACACATGAAATAATATCAAGTCCGACACTTTACACTCTTTCTTTCATTTAAATCTTCCTCAATCAAAAAAGCGGAGAAAAAGCAAGGAAATATAAATATTATTCAATAGCTTTGCTGTAAGCTAAACACGCATATTATGGCAAAAATTGTTGTTTTAGGTGCCGGCATTGCCGGACATACGGCTTCAGCCTTTCTGCGCCGGTCATTGAGCAAACAGCACGAGGTAATTGTGATTACGCCAAACTCCTATTATCAATGGATACCTTCCAACATATGGGTGGGCGTTGGCCGTATGAAAGTGGACCAGGTACGCTTTAAGCTGGCACCGCTTTATAAGCGCTGGGGCATTGATTACCGTCAGGCCAAAGCCCTGAATATTTATCCGGAAGGTGATTCAACCCAGCTCAGACCATTTGTAGAGTATGAATATACCGCAGGAGCCCACAAAGGGAAAACGGAACGCGTGGATTATGATTTTCTGGTAAATGCCACCGGTCCAAAATTGAATTTTGAAGCCACCGAAGGCTTGGGCCCCGGCAAAAATTCGGTTTCTGTATGCACCTATGATCATGCTGCCGAAGCATATGAAAAGTTGCAGTTAGCTATTGGACGCATGCAAAAAGGCGAAAAACAACGCTTTGTAATTGGCACCGGCCATCCTATGGCAACCTGTCAGGGTGCGGCATTTGAATATATCCTGAATGTATCTTATGAAATACGCCGGTTAAAGTTAGACCATCTTGCTGAATTAACCTGGCTGACCAATGAATATGAGCTTGGCGATTTTGGGATGGGCGGTGCTTATATTAAAAGAGGTGGATACATTACCTCAACCCGGGTTTTTGCTGAATCCTTTCTGAGTGAACATAATATAAAATGGATTAAACGTGCAGGAGTTACGAAAGTAGAAAAGGATGTGATTCATTATGAGGACCTCAGCGGCGATTATCACACCATAGGTTTCGATTTTGCCATGCTGATCCCCGGGTTTGCAGGGGCTGACCTCAAGGCATTCGATAAAACAGGAAAGGACATCACTTCTTCATTGTTTGCACCCAATGGTTTTATGAAAGTAGATGCCAATTATACTCCTAAGCCTTTTGATGAATGGGTAGCATCAGACTGGCCTGAAACATACCAGAATCCAGGCTATGGCAACATTTACGCACCTGGCATCTCGTTTGCTCCGCCCCATCCCATCTCTAAACCAATGAAAAGCGCAAACGGCACTGCCATTTTCCCCTCACCTCCACGTACCGGCATGCCATCGGGTGTTATGGGTAAAATTGTTGCTTTGAACATCATTCGTGAAGTAAAAACCGGCAAACAACCTTTTAAACACCGGGCAAGCATGTCCAGAATGGGTGCTGCCTGCATTATTTCGGCCGGATACGACATGCGACGCGGAGCCGCCGCCACCATGACAGTTCACCCCATAGTTCCGGATTGGGATACCTACCCTGAATATGGCCGCAGCATCAAATATACCATGGGCGAAGCCGGACTGGCGGGGCACTGGATGAAATGGTTTATGCATTATATGTTTCTGCACAAAGCCAAAGGTTATCCCTTCTGGTGGTTGCTTCCTGAATAAAAATTTCTTAAAAAAATCGAAAACCCATGAAAAACAAAACTATTCAGGCCTATTCTGATGAATCTTATCCTCCATTTCCCACCAGGAGTACTTTATTCTGGCGCCGGTTTATACCCTGGCAACTGATAAGATTTTTTGTGCTGAATTTCAGAATTATTAAAATTGTGGTGGGAGGTCATTCCTGAACAGCGGCGGGCAATTTAGTCCTCCGCGAGTTTATCCAGGTCGCGACGTTCCTTTTTGGTGGGTCTGCCGCTGCCACGTTCGCGCATACCGGCTTTCATTTCGTGCATAAATTTAATGCGTTCATATTCTTCCTCAGGGGTGATATCGAGCATGCTTTGTGAAACCAGTTTGGCCGAAACCCGGTTGTGAATCAGTTCTTTTACCTGAATGGTTTTGTTGAGCGGCCCCAAAGTTACTTGAATTATATCGCCTGATTTAATTGCGCGTGAAGGTTTTACCGCCTGCCCCTGTATTTTAACCTTTCCAGCCCGGCAGGCATCTCCGGCCATGGTGCGCGTTTTATAGATGCGCACTGCCCATAACCATTTGTCTATCCGCAAAACTTCGTCCATAAGCCACTTTTATTTTTGCCGGAAATAGATTTCAATCGGCACACCTGTAAGATTAAACTGCTCGCGCAGTCGGTTTTCAACAAAGCGCTTATACGGATCACTAACATACTGTGGCAGATTACAGAAAAATACAAATGCCGGATAGGAGAGTTTAAGGGTAGTGATGTACTTTATCTTTATGAATTTACCTTTAACCGCCGGAGGAGGATTTTCTGTAACAATGGGTAACATTACATCCATTAATTGCCGTGTGGTTATATTTTGAGAGCGTGCCAGATAGACATCCCGGGCAGTTTCCAGGGCTTTGTAGATACGCTGCTTATTGATGACCGAAGTAAAGATAATGGGTACATCTGTAAAAGGCTGAATCCGCTTACGAATCAGCTCTTCAAAATCCTTATGTGTATTGGTATCTTTTTCTACCAGATCCCATTTATTTACCACAATTACAATTCCTTTGTGATTTTTTTGAGCCAGTCCGAAAATATTGATATCCTGGCTTTCAATGCCCTGAGTTGCATCCAGCATAAGCACACAAATATCACTATTTTCAATGGCACGCACCGAACGCATTACTGAATAAAATTCTATGTCTTCGCTTACCTTTCCTTTTTTCCGAAGCCCTGCGGTGTCAACCAATAAAAAATCAAAGCCAAAACTATTGTACCGGGTATATATAGAATCTCGGGTGGTGCCGGGAATAGGGGTAACTATATTGCGCTCATTGCCCAGCAAGGCATTAATCATGGATGATTTACCTACATTTGGCCGGCCAACGAATGCGATTTTTGGCAGGTCGCTGTGATCGGCTTGTTCCTCAGGAGAAAACTCTTTAACAACATCATCAAGCAAATCACCGGTTCCACTGCCATTGATGGCGGAAATTTCATATATTTTATCGAAACCCAGGGCATAAAACTCCACGGATTCGGTTGATAGTTTGATGTTGTCTACCTTATTTGCCACCAGAAACACTTTTTTAGGTGAGCGTCGCACCATATTGGCCACATCTTGATCCAGGGGTGAAATTCCCTCTTTGACATCAACCAGAAAGAGTACTACATCCGCTTCTTCCAAAGCAAATTCAACCTGTTTGTGAATGGCATCTTCAAATACATCATCGCTGCCAATTACCACGCCACCGGTATCAATAACGGAAAAATGAACCCCGTTCCAGTCTGAGGTACCATAATGACGATCACGTGTAACACCGCTTATCGAGTCCACAATCGCTTTACGTTCACCGGTCAGGCGGTTAAAGAGGGTAGATTTGCCCACATTGGGGCGGCCTACAATGGCTACTATGTTCGACATATGGTAATAAAATTTAGTTGGAAACCTGATGCATTAAAACAGCAAAAGCCTTGATAACAAGGCTTTACTTAAATATTAATTGGTAGCGGGGGCAGGATTCGAACCTACGACCTTTGGGTTATGAGCCCAACGAGCTACCTCTGCTCCACCCCGCACTATAAGTTAATCCGTTTTTAAACGGGACTGCAAAGATATATTTTGTTTCTTTGTTGTGCAAATTTATTGTCATTTATTTTATGAAACACAAATCTGGCTTTGTTAATATTATTGGTCATCCCAACGTAGGAAAATCAACATTGATGAATGCATTGGTAGGCGAGAAACTCTCTATCATTACCTCAAAGGCTCAAACCACCCGCCATCGTATTATGGGAATTGTAAATGGTGACGACTTCCAGATCGTATATTCCGACACGCCAGGCATAGTAAAGCCCCACTATAAATTGCATGAATCCATGATGAAATTTGTGGATGCAGCCATGGAAGATGCCGATATCTTTTTATTGGTTACCGAAAATAAGGACGTTCCCTTTGAAGATGATCTTGTACAACGCCTGAACCAGTTAAACAAACCGGTAATACTTATACTTAATAAGGTAGATCTGATGGAACAGCAGGAGGTAAAGCAGAAACTCACCGAATTGGAAGCCCGGTTCCCAACAGCCATCATTCTTCCTGTTTCGGCACTGCATAAGTTTAACCTCGACAAGCTTTTTGATGCATTACTGGATAAGTTGCCTGAATCGCCGGCTTATTATCCAAAAGATGAACTGACCGATCGTTCCATGCGGTTTTTCATCTCAGAGATTATCCGTGAAAAAATACTGCTTTATTACAAGCAGGAAATTCCCTATTCTGCTGAGGTATCGGTAGATGAATACAAAGAGAAGCCAGGCATTACCCTTATTACTGCTACCATTTATGTAGCCCGCGAATCTCAAAAAGCCATTATTCTGGGGCATCAGGGTAGATCCATTAAAGGGTTGGGCATGGCTGCCCGAAAAGACATTGAAGAATTTATAGAAGGCAAGTCCTACCTCGAGTTACGTGTAAAAGTCAGTAAAGACTGGCGGGATGACCCCCGGCAGTTGAAACGGTTTGGATATGATCTTTAGTTGGGGTGATTGGTGATCGGTAATTGGTGATTGGTAACTTGAGATTAGGAATTCAATCCGAAGACTGTGCCTGCCCGCCTCGGGTGGGATTGGTAATTTGAAACTGACCTAACAGGTTTTCTTCATACCTGTCAGGTCTTCTTGTTTGGAGGGATTCTAAAACCGGTGATAGCACGTGCTACAATCGCACGCATTCACCGGTGGTTAGGAATTCAATCTGAAATCAGTGCCTTCCTGCCTCCGGCGGAATTTGATGTGTTGAAATCCGCGCAATCCGCATCGTCTCTCACTTCTTACCTGACAGGCTCCCAATTCAATATTTTCCGGAAATCATAGTATTCGGGATCCGCAACATATTTACGGGCAGCCTCATAATCGGCAGGCTCAATATATTGGAGGCTATGATTAAAAACCATTTTCGACTTCTGACCTTCCATATTTACCAGGCGTGGTTTTACCTTTCCATTTTCGTCTTCCACATCTTTGAGGTACAGTGCGCTGATATCGCCGTTAGGACCACTAACCACCATACAACCACTAAACCCTTCATCAAATAAGATCTTTACGCCAATACCCATCAAAGAACAATAAAGCATGTCGAAGGCAATAGGCTGCACACACCGCAGTTCATAGCCCAGCTCAACCGGACGACTCTTGATATTCAGGTTCAGTTCTTTGACTTTTCTTTGCAACAACATATTGAAAATGTGCGCTTTACTCACATTGCCCAGTTCGGGATGACCATGTTCATCAAATGTAAAAACTATGCTTGAGCTTCTGATTTCATCATCGGTCATAAAGTGAAATACCCCTTCGCTTACAATTGCAGTACCGTAACTAATTCCAAGTATCTTGCGTTTTATCATAGAAGAAACTACCAATCTCAAAATGCGCTCGAAGGTGACTTCAGTTTGATTAAACATTTCAGGGATAATAATCATGGGGTAGTGGCATGCGGCTCCAATACCGAAAGCCAGATGACCAGCTTCGCGGCCCATAGCCGAAACCATAAACCAGTTTCCGCTGGTGCGCGCATCCTCATATACGGTGGTGGCC
Organism: Bacteroidales bacterium UBA5281; assembly: GCA_002410555.1. Taxonomy (GTDB): domain Bacteria; phylum Bacteroidota; class Bacteroidia; order Bacteroidales; family Lentimicrobiaceae; genus Lentimicrobium. The sequence continues at coordinate 81,254 of DHSR01000083.1, forward strand.
AGTCTTACACCTTCCTGTTTTGCACTTTGATATCCAAAGGTAGGAATGCCATCGGGCAAGGGTAGATCATTGTCTATTGTTTTGGGAACGTGGATGTTCTGAATTTTAACATCATTCGAGATCAGAAACTTTGAAATGCGATTTGCCGTAGAAGCAGTATCATCTCCCCCTATGGTGACCAATAGCCTGATGTCGTTTTTGATGAAAAATCCGGTATTAAAATCCATATCTTTGGGCTTATGCCGACTCATTTCCAATGCTGATCCACCCTGATTGTGAATCCGGTCTGCCAGTGCAAAGTCTATTTCAATCATATCGGGTGTATCGCTGAACAAGGTTTTATAACCCTGATGAAGTCCGATAACCTTGTATCCGTCCTTGATAAATACTTTGGCAATAGAAGAAATTACTGAATTGATGCCTGGCGCCGGGCCACCTCCTGCCAAAATCGCAATTGAGCCTTTCATATATGATTGATTTATTTGTTTTCAGAATGTTTTCCGGAATTTAAAGAAAGTGCAAAAGTAAAAAGAAAACCGGATTGAATGAGATATTTAAGCCCTAAAGAAAAAAGACAATGCGGGTAGACCAGGGCCAACCTAAAGCTAAGGAGAAGCCAAAAGATATTAAATGATTATACCCCGCATTGGCTTATAATCTCATCAATCTGAATCAACCAATAGCTGGTTAGCTCTAAATTATGAATTATGTTTCGGTTTAAGATAATGATTAAACAGCAACAATCCGATGATGGTGGCCACACCAATCATACTGAAAATAAACCACAGCAATCCCGGACGTCCCAATCCGTCAACAAAGTGAACATACAAAGTTGCTCCGAGGATACCACCAATACCACTTCCAATTACTCCGTAAAGAAAGGAATAGCCCAGATATAATGCTTTTTTATCGGGCGGGGCAATTAATCCGATATAGGAGATAAACTTGGGATGCGCAGTCATTTCACCTATGGAAAAAATAACCAGTCCGGCAACGAACACCCATGCATAGGTTGATATGGCGAGAATACCCATACCTATTGTTCCCAGACCTATGCCAACTATCATGGTTGGCAGTGCAGGAGTTTTCTTTACCAGAGAAGATATCAGCAGTTGCAGCAGAATTATAGCTCCGGCATTGATAACAGTTACATGCTCGGCATCGAATTTCCATGAAGGATTAGCGGTAAACAGACCCAAAAAGCGGTTTATTACATTATTCACCGGTGTCATATCCATATAATCTTTCAGATACCAAAGCACGGTATCGAACATTTGAAAATATAGAATCCAGAAACCACTATAAATAACAATCATCAGCACAAAACGATAATCTTTCAATACCAGCAGGATGCCTTTCAGCACTTCAGAAAGTGGCTTGGTACTTTCCGGACGGGGTGGCTCTTTATAAACGAAAATGTTCAGCAACAGCATAGAACCGGTCCCAACCGCAGCCATAATAAAAATGTAATTCCATCCAATGCCTTTCAGATAAGGAACCAGAATTAAGGGAAATATAAATGCCCCCAGATTAATGGCCCAGTAAAATATACCGAAGCCCAGGGTGGAATTGTTTTCGTCGGTTACCCGGGCGATGGTTCCCGAAATTACCGGTTTAAAAAATCCTGCACCTATCGCCATCAAAATGAGACTCATAAAAACCAGACTATATGAAGTAGACAGACTGGTTAGAAAATAGCCCATACTCATCACCGCAAAAGCCATCATCAGAGTACGACGATAACCAAACCGGTCAGCTAAAGCTCCTGCAAGAATAGGCAGCAGGTATAATAATGGAGTAATGGTACTTTTAATAATGCCTACGCCTTCTTTTGAAAATCCAAGCCCTCCCTCAGCCGGAGAAAGAATAAGATATACCGACAAAACCGACATTACACCGTAATACGATCCCCGTTCAAAGAACTCCATAGTAATTACAGTCCAGAAGTTTTTGGGGAAGGATTTAAAGCCTGATTTTTGGGAAGTAGCGCTCATAAACTAAGATCAGATGAAAATGCAAATCACAAAAATAAATAATTCAGCGCATTATGACAGATAATTCTTTTCAATTTAAACACAAAGCCGGAACAGGAATAAATGGTAAGAATGCAAAGTAATTCCATAAACTAATGTAAACTTTCAACCATCGCCATTCACGTCCTTTTTCTGCTCTACCACCATTTGAACAGTAAGCCGGCTTTTTTGCTCCAGCAACACATTGCGTTCGCCCACCAGCTTATTAATTGCCCGCTGGTTGTAATAGCGTATGGTAATCAGTTCCATACCCCGATTATACCTTACCCTGAAATCACTGCTAAGCGTTTTCAGCAGCCGCTGCAACTTATCATCCTGGTCATCAATGCAAATGGAAAAGCTGATGGCTGAATTCTGCATCATATTGATGTGTATGCCTATGTGTGATAACAGACCAAATATGGTATGTAATCCATGCTCAGCGATAAAAGAGAAATCGAGGGGCGATATAGATACAAGCACCTGATCCGGTTTTACGATATAAGAGGGCACAGTATTGACCAGTCCATCAGGGTTACATATAAGGGTTCCGGAAGCTTCCGGGTCAGCAAATGGCTTAATGTAAAGTGGAATGCGTTTATTTTGAAGCGGTTGAATGGTCTTGGGATGAATGACTGAGGCTCCGAAATAAGCCAGCTCGATGGCATCCCGGTAAGAAATTCTATCCAGCTTTTTTGTGTGTTTAAAAAGTCGTGGATCAGCATTCAAAAGACCGGGGACATCCTTCCATATAATTACTTCTTCAGCGTCTAAAGCAAAAGCAAATATGGCAGCACTAAAATCAGAGCCTTCCCGACCCAACGTTACCGGATGACCGCTAAGACTAAAGCCAATAAATCCCTGAGTAATGGTGAGTGTATGGTGGTCTTTAAAAACAGCCCTGATGCGGGGCGTGGTCTCATTCCAGTTGATATGTGCATTTCTGAAACTTTCATCGGTAATAACCAGTTGCGAGGCATCCAATATACGTGCCCCCGGTTGTTGCTTTTGCAGGTAAGCGCCTACAAGTGCGGTAGAAAGAAATTCACCGCGGCTGACAATACGATCATAAGCACTGTCAAAAAGTGGTGGTGGTTCGCTGTGCACCAGACTACGCAGGGTTTGAAGTTCAATGGCAAGCTGAGGGACTGTTTCACCCAATAATTCCTGTGAAATAGAAGTATGAAATTCTTCTACGGCATCCAACCGCGACGATGCTGCTATATCTCTATCGAACCAGGCCTGAGCTACTTTTTCCAATGCATTGGTCGTCTTGCCCATGGCCGACAGCACCACGCACACTGAATCACTGTATCCGGAGAGAATCCTGGCAACATTTCGAACTGATTCTGCATCCTTTACCGATGCTCCACCGAATTTAAACACTTTCATCTCCGAAGTATTGATGAAGCAAAAGTAAAGAAAATAGTAGTATAACCGGGATTTTAACCTCTTCAGACTGCCCAACCCAATATCAATTGGAATGATCCGATAGCTTGTAGTTTTGGCATCAGCAAGTTACTCCTCTTATTTATTCATTCAAAAATAATGATTGTTAATGATTTGTTAATTTTCATATATTTGTGAGGGCCAATTAACTTCAGTATATGAAGAATGCTGTTTCATTTTCTTACTTGATTGCTTTCATTCTTTTTTCATTGAATCTATTTTCTCAGGAACTTACCTGGAAACGATATTCGGTAAATGACGGACTGGTGCAATCTCAGGTCAATCACATTTTTCAGGACAGCAAGGGCTACCTGTGGGTTTCTACCCGGCTGGGTGTGAGCCGGTTTGATGGCATAAACTTCGTGAATTTTACTGAAAAAGATGGACTGCTCAACAGTTGGGCAAGGCATATAAGCCAGGATGCCGATGAAAACATCTGGATGTTGTTCCGTGATGGCTTTACCAGGTATGATGGTCATTATTTGACAAACTATATTTTCCCTCCCAACATGCTGGAACATGACTTCCTAACCTATTTTCCGTTGGCAGCAGATAGTATTGTTATATATCATATGTTGAAAACCAACACATTAATAGAATCATTTTTAATAAAAGGAGAATTCAAAACCGGCAAACAAATACAACTTCCCAAGCCCTTGATTGAACGGCCTGAAATCAATGCGTTTAAATATGATCCGACATCAGGGACATTGTGGATTGCCGACAAGGGTGGGATATTATACAGTTTTAAAGATGGGACAATAAAAAAATATGACTTAGAACAACTTCAGGGATTTGAACCGGGACCTGGCGGGAAGCTTTATTACATTAATCATGGCAGTCTGTATTGTTTAAAAAACAACCATCCGGAATTACTACTGCGTAATGCTTTTAATGACCATGATTCAAACAGCCGACTGGACATGGCCATTGACAAAACAGGAAATATTGTAGTTTACTATGCAGGATCAAATCAGGCCAAAATCATTGCAACGAAAAGTTTTAAAGTAACAGAGATCAGCTTTCCTATAACTGCGCATTTGTGCTTTGATCTGGAACAAAATCTCTGGATTGGTACTGAGAATGGCCTTCTTCGCTCCAATTCATTGGCTATCATCAATTTCCTTCCCGAAAAAGGGGGTATGCATACAAATGTATGGAGCATCACAGAGGGAAAAACCGGAGAGATTTACTTTAGTTCCTATTATGATGGCCTTCAAAAATTCAAAAACGGAAAATTTACACTGGAAAAAACATTGCCTACCCTGCCCGATGGGTCCAAAACAAACCTCGCTATGGGCAGTATAGTGGATGCAGATCATAATATATACCTGACCACCCACTATTATCCAATGATAAAATTCGATGGCCAAACATTCACAATTGCACCAAAAATAAAGAAATCCATATCCTCTTTCATCATCCGTCAAAACAGGAATGATGGCAGCCTTATGATCGGTGGTTATTCACATTATATCAAGGTAAATAGTGACTTTACATTCGACAGCATAAGGGTGCGTCCCGGAAACGGTAAAAGCAATGTAGTAACAGGCATTGAAGCGGATAAATTTAACCGGATATGGCTTGGAGGCTTCAATGGGATGAGCATGTTGCTGGGCGATAGCCTGATCCATCTTCCAACGGTAGAATTTCCTTTTGAAAATGGCGGCAATACCCTGTTGCGCGATCATCGCGATAATTTATGGATAGGCAACAAAACCGGACTGTATTTCTATAATTATCAAACCTTTGAAAAAATTGGCGATGCTCTTCTAAATGATTTGGTAGTAAGTCTTATTACGGTTGGCGATACCACGCTATTTGTGGGCAGTATCAAAAAAATTTATATGCTCAACCTCAAAGATTTTTATGCAAAAAATGCTGTTGAGACAATTAGCGTGGGCGAAGACAAAGGATTTGAAGGCATTGAACCGGGACAAAACGGCTTTTTTAAGGATTCCAAAGGTTTTTTATGGCTGCCTTGTAACGACAGGTGTGTAAGAATTGATCCGGGAATGATCAGCGTCAATACAGAAGCTCCAAAAGTTTATATTACCAATCTGCAGATATTGGATAAAGAGATGGCCTGGAAAACAGTAAAACCTGAAATTACAAGAACAAAACGTTTCTCCATGCAGGCAGATGAGAAAAACCTCAGATTCGATTTCATTGGTATCAGCCTGAGTCACCCACAAACTGTAATATATTCATTTATGCTCGAAGGATATGATGAAGACTGGTCAGAGCCAACGCACGCACAATCGGCTGTTTACACTAATCTCCCTCCTGGCCATTATCGTTTTAAAGTAAAAGCGGAGAATGCAGATGGCGTGAGTTCAATAAAAGAAGCCATGGTTAATTTCACCATTTTACCGGCACTCTATCAAAGGCGATCGTTTCAAATCATCATAATCCTGATTGTAGCCCTGCTGTTTTTCGCCACGGGCGCATATTTTATGCACTTAAAGCGAAAGAAACAACGTCGTGAACTTGAAAATAATTACTATTTGTCCGAATTGCGGCTACTTGGTATTCAAAATTAGATAGAGCCACATTTTACCTACAATGCACTCAACAGCATAGCTGCTGCTGTATTGAAAGAAGAAAAAACCATCGCTTACAGTTATTTTGTTAAGCTTTCTCAGTTAATGCGTACCGTATTGCAAACAAACAACCAATTGATAACCACTCTGGAAGATGAGCTTACTTTTGTAACCAATTATCTGCAAATTCAACAGCTCCGGTTCTCCAATAAATTTGATTTCACCATTAATATAGCCGAAGATGTGAACCCCCAAACCATCATTCCCAAAATGTGCATACAGACCTTTACAGAAAATGCCATAAAACATGGCTTATTGCCCAAAGATGACAAAGGAAAACTCAACATAAATATTTACAATGAAGGTGATTTTCTGTTTATTCATGTGGAAGACAATGGTATAGGCCAGGAAAAAGCCAGATTACTAAAAACCACGGGCAGCACCAATGGCCTTAAAATTATGAAAGGCTATTTTGATCATTTTAACTTATTGAACTCTAAAAAACTAGAGTGGAAAATCACCAACTTACAATTAAATGGCAACGATTCAGATGGAACAGGTGTATATGTGAAAATACCACGAGGCTTTGTATATAAAAAAAGATAGCCATCTCTATGAAACATCAGCAGCTTTTCAAATGTATAGTAATTGATGATGAAGCCGAGGCCAGGTACATCATGGACCAACTGCTTAAACAATTACCTGAAGCGGAACTTGTTACTTCTGCATATGATGCCCAAAGCGGTCTGGCTGCCATTAAACTTCACAAGCCAGACCTTGTTTTTCTCGACATCAAAATGCCCGGAATGACCGGCCTTGACGTGGTGGTGGAGTTGCAAAAACTCCAAATAAAAACACACGTGGTCTTTGTAACTGCCTATGATCACTATGCCATAGAAGCCATTAAACTGGCCGCGTTTGACTATTTGCTTAAACCCGTTGACCCTGTGCAGTTGAAGGCTGTTTTTGATAAAATGGGTAAAGAGTTATCACAAAAAGTACAATTCAGTGATCGACTTTCCATGCTCTTACAGCAACTTCACCATCCTGAACGACTTCGCTTCAATACCCGCAATGGTTTTTTTCTGGTGGAGCCTGCAGAAATTATTCTGGTTAAAGCGGAAGGAAATTATTCTGAAATCCTGCTTATCGACAACAAAAAAGAAATGGCAACCGTAAACATAGGCCAAATCGGGGAAATGCTGGATAAGGCGTTATTTTTCAGGGCCTCCCGTTCCATACTCATCAATATTAATTATGTCCGCCGCCTTGACAGAAAATCCCGGAAAATAATATTGGAATATAACGGCACCTCACGCGAAGTTTGCATTGCCCGGGAACAGATGGGGGATTTTGAGCGGGTGTGGGGGTAGGTACCCTTACCCTCTCTAGCCCTCCCTATGAAGAGGGAGGGAACGGATTCTGCTTAACAGCAGCTTATTAAAAATTAAATATAAGTGTCCACTATATGTTTCTCCTTCTATTTATAGAGAAAGTTAGCTTCTGCCATTTTATCTTTTCAGGCTCTGCCTGATAACGTGCATTAACATTTAGAAACGTGAATTCAGCGGCTATCAATCCCCCGAAGATTACTAACTTTGCAGCCTTTATATTAAGATCAATAAATGGATTTCAGGCTTACCCATACTGATATTGCAAGCAATGCCCGCGCCGGAGTTATAACCACCGACCACGGTGAAATTGCCACCCCTGTTTTTATGCCGGTGGGTACGGCAGGCACGGTAAAGGCGGTACACATCCGTGATGTGGAAGAAGATGTTAAAGCCCGCATTATTCTTGGAAATACTTATCATCTATATTTGCGGCCAGGCCTTGATGTTTTACAGGGAGCGGGAGGGCTGCATAAATTTAACGGCTGGACCAAGCCAATACTTACCGATAGTGGTGGTTATCAGGTGTATTCCCTTGCACACCGCCGAAAAATGAAGGAAGAAGGCGTGGTTTTTCAATCACATATTGATGGTTCACGCCACCTTTTCACGCCCGAGCGGGTAATGGATATTCAGCGGGTGATTGGTGCCGATATTATGATGGCTTTTGATGAATGCACACCCTACCCCTGCGATTACGATTACACCCAAAAATCCATGGAGCTCACTCACCGCTGGTTGGACCGTTGTGTGACACGCTTTAGCGAAACAGAAGGACTTTACGGCTACCGTCAGGCACTGTTTCCCATAGTTCAGGGCAGCATTTACCGCGATTTAAGAATACAATCCGCAGAAAAAATCGCCTCCATCGGGGCAGATGGCAATGCCATTGGCGGGTTGGCCGTGGGCGAACCCATTGAAACCATGTATGAATTTACTGAAATGGTCTGCAACATCCTGCCAAAAGATAAGCCCCGTTACCTGATGGGTGTGGGTACGCCGGCAAATATTCTGGAAGGAATTTCGCAGGGTGTGGATATGTTTGATTGTGTGATGCCCACCCGCAATGGGCGAAATGGTATGATTTTTACCAGAAACGGCATCATCAACCTTAAAAACGAAAAATGGAAAGCCGATTTCTCTGAACTTGACCCTGAGGGTACTTCGTTTGTTGATTCAGCTTACACGCGCGCTTATTTGCGTCATTTGTTTGTGGCAGGCGAAATGCTTGGTCCGATGATTGCCAGCCAGCACAATCTGGCATTCTATCTGTGGCTGGTTGATGAAGCCCGCCGACAAATTGAAGCCGGCACCTTCGCATCGTGGAAACAGGCGATGGTAACAAAATTAGCCCAACGGCTGTAAACACTAATCCGGCAAAAGCTGCGTTAATTTGAATCGCGAAGCAAGCATAGCATGAAAAAACTTGATCTCTATATCATTCGTAAGTTTCTAGGCACTTTTTTCTATGCCATTGCTTTGCTTGCCGTTATCATCATCATATTCGACATCTCGGAGAAAATTGATGACTTCCTGGAGAAAAAGCCACCACTAAATGCCATTATTTTTCAGTACTACGCCAATTTTATTCCTTACTTTATTAATCTTTTCAGTGCGCTGTTCACCTTTATTGCGGTGATTTTCTTCACTTCCAAGATGGCTTCCAATACTGAAATTATAGCCATTTTAAACAGCGGCATCAGTTTTAAACGTATGCTGCGCCCCTACATTATATCAGCGACCTTTCTGGCATTGATGTCTTTCACCCTTTCAAATTTCATCATTCCGGTAACGAGTAAAAACATGCAGGAGTTTCAGAAAACCTATCTGAAGGGGCGGCAAAAAAGCGGACAAAACAACATTCACATGCAGATCAGCCCAGGAGTATTTGCCTATCTGGAGAATTTTGACGCAGTTAAAAAGTCGGGTTTCCGATTTTCACTGGAACAGTTTGACAATGATGGCATGACCGAAAAGCTGACTGCCGATCAGTTAATATGGGATAGTATTTCGGGATTGTGGACCATTAAAAACTGGGTCAGGCGTGAAATTGGCCCAAAAGGAGAGGTGATTTCCCGTGGAGCTACCCTTGATACTTTGCTTAACCTTAAACCCACTGACTTTTATGTAGATGTGGATGATGCCATTTATATGGGATACCGGGAACTGAGGCAATTTATCGAAATGGAAAAAATGCGTGGCTCAGGGAATCTGCTTACATTTGAAATTGAAAAGCACAAACGCATAGCATTTCCTTTTGCAACCATTATACTAACAGTAATTGGTGTTTCTCTTTCCAGCAGAAAGGTAAGGGGTGGCATTGGATTTCATCTGGGTATAGGCATAACCATATGCTTTGCATTTATATTGTTTATGCAAATTACTACAGTATTTGCCACACTTGGCAACCTGCCACCGGTGATTGCAGTATGGATACCCAATTTTATTTTTGGAATTCTGAGTATTTATCTGCTCAGGGTAGCTCCAAAATAGCCGGTTACTTTCCCGGTTGGCATGCTGAGGAATCTTCGCAAATAAAATTTATGTGAGTTTTTCTTCCCAGACAAACATATCCCGAAATAATTCCGTGGATTCAGGTTTCTCTTTAAATAATCCAAACATGGCAGATCCGCTTCCACTAAGAGAAACATGAGATGCTCCCAAACTAAATAATTTCTCCCGGATTTCAGCCAACACCGGATACTTCTCTATCAAACAGTGCTCAAAGTCATTCACCATCCAATCTTTCCAAAGGTCTGGGTCAGCCAGAAAATCCTGGTCAACAGGTAGGGCTTTTCCGGAAGGCATTACCATTGCATAGGCTAAAGCAGTTGGGATGCTAAAGGGTGGTTTTATCAGTAACAGATGCCAGTTTTTAAGGCTGAAGCTAACCGGCTTAACCAATTCACCCCTGCCGGTGCACAAAGAGGGTTGATTACTGACAAAAAAATTACAATCACTTCCAAGTAGTTTTGCCATTTCGTCGAATTCACTCCGGCAGAACTTTAATTTAAATATCCGTCTCAGCAGTTTGAGTGTAAATACGGCATCCGATGAACCGCCACCCAATCCGGCACCGGTAGGTATATTCTTATGGAGATGCATATGAACCGGTGCAAGACCATAGCGTTGATGCATTAATTTATAGGCTTTTACGCATAAATTATTTTCCTGATCTCCTTCTAAGTCAAATCCCGTAACGCAAAATCCAAAATCATCGGCAGGTACAATTTCAAGGGCGTCGCACAAACCAATAGGATACATAATGGTTTCAATACTATGAAATCCATCATTTCGCCGGTTAAGAATACGAAGCCCTGTGTTTATTTTTGCATTCGGGAAAGTGATCATGGCGCAGACAGATTTTATAAAAGCAAATATAATCACTTCTACAATATGATAACAATCAGGCTTTAAAATAAAAAAAGGATGTAAAGCCTGATATTTATTAATTTTTAACCGGAATTCGGTTAATTTTGCTGAAGTTAGCATTTGACTTATGACAATATTTAATTCTGTGATTTCCTGGTTCATGAAGAAGCGTATGCATCAGATTGAACTTTTTATGAAATATCCGCACGATGTTCAGGAAGAGTGGCTCAGGAAGCTCATTCTCAGTGCGCGCAATACTGAATGGGGCAAGAAATACGACTATGCCAGCATTCAGAGTTATAACTCTTTTGCATCAAGAGTGCCGTTAAACGAATATCCTGATCTGGAACCCTATGTGGAGCGCATGCGAAAAGGAGAACAAAATCTTTTATGGAGTTCTGAAATTACCTGGATGGCAAAATCGTCGGGAACTACCAGTCACAAGAGTAAATTTATTCCGGTGAGCGAGGAGTCTTTGGAGGAGTGTCATTTTAAAGGCGGGAAAGACCTGCTATCCATCTACTGCAACAACAACCCTGATACACAGATATTTAACGGGAAGCTTTTGGGTATGGGGGGAAGTCACTTTCCGGACAATCCCGAAGCAGGCACCATGGTGGGGGATGTCTCAGCCATAATTATGGAAAACCTGCCATCGTGGGTGGAGCTGATGCGCACTCCTGATTTAAGCATTGCGATGATGTCGGAATGGGAGGAAAAAATTGATCAGATTGCCCGGATTACCTCAAAAGAAAATGTGACCAATATCACCGGTGTACCTTCATGGACACTGGTATTGCTTAAGCACATCCTTGAAATTACAGGCAAGAAAAGTATTGTTGAAGTATGGCCTAACCTGGAGCTTTTTATTCACGGCGGGGTAAGTTTTGTACCATATCGCACCCAATTTGCAAACATCATCGGGAAACCCATAAATTACCTTGAAACCTATAATGCCTCAGAAGGCTTTTTCGGCATCCAGGATCGTTCTGAGGCCGATGATATGTTGCTTATGCTGGATTATGGTATTTTTTATGAGTTTATTCCGCTGAGCGATGAAGGTAAAGGCAATCCTGAGCCTATACCGCTTCATCAGGTTGAAACCGGCAAAAACTATGCGATGGTCATTACCACCAATTCAGGCTTGTGGCGATATCAGATAGGTGATACCATTACATTTACGGATACAGATCCTTACCGGATTAAGATTACCGGGCGTACCCGAACTTTTATCAATGCTTTTGGTGAAGAAGTTATTGAAGACAATGCACTTAAGGCTCTGGATCAGGCCTGCGAAAAGACCGGTGCACTAATTAATGAGTTTACGGCCGCTCCGGTATATTTTGACCAGGGTAAAAATGGAGCCCATGAATGGCTGATAGAATTTGAAAAAGAGCCGGAGGACCTTAATGTTTTCGGTGAAGCTCTGGATGAAGCTCTGCAGTCGCTCAACTCTGACTATGAGGCCAAACGATATCGCAATATGGTGCTTAACAATCCAGTGATCAGGGTTTTGCCCAAAGGAACCTTTTATCAGTGGCTTAAAAACCGTGACCGTTTGGGCGGACAATACAAAATCCCCAGATTGTCAAATAACCGGAATCATCTGGAAGAAATTTTACAAACATTAACTTAGCGCGTTTGATTCAGGCATTTCAAAACAACGCATAAAATGCAATTCATCTAATGGAAAACAATTCGGATAAACCCATGCACATAGCCATTGCAGGAAACATTGGTTCCGGTAAAACCACGTTATGCGGTTTGCTGGCCAGGCATTTCAACTGGCAGGCCCATTATGAAGATGTGGATATCAATCCCTATCTGCCCAGTTTTTATGAGGACATGCAACGGTGGTCGTTTAACCTGCAGGTTTATTTTCTAAACAGCCGTTTCAGGCAGGTAATACAAATTCGCAACAGCGGACAAACAGTAGTTCAGGATAGAACCATATATGAAGATGCTCACATCTTTGCCCCAAATCTTCATGCCATGAACTTAATGACCAAACGCGACTTCGACAATTACGCTTCTTTATTTGAGTTGATGAGCACCTTTGTAAAGCCTCCCGATTTGCTTATTTATCTTCGGGCGAGTGTACCCAAGTTGGTGAGCCAGATACAAAAACGCGGTCGTGAATATGAAAACTCCATCCGCCTGGATTATTTGCGCAGTCTCAACGATCGCTATGAAGCCTGGATAAGCACCTATTCTTCCGGGAAAGTATTGATTGTGGAGGTGGACAATACCAATTTTTCAGAACGGCCCGAGGACCTGGCCAGTATTATTGAACGTATCAATGCCGAAATTCATGGACTCTTCTGATTCATCCTCCGGATGTATTGGCATTATTCCGGCCCGGTTCGCTTCAACCCGATTCCCGGGCAAGCCACTTACCCTTATCCAGGGAGTAAGCATGATAGAGCGGGTATACCGTCAGGCCCTTGCCTGCAAAGCCCTCCATAAGGTGGTTGTGGCAACCGATGATGAACGGATTTTACGACATGTGGAAAGTTTCGGGGGCCAGGCTATACTAACCGGCAACCATCATGAAACAGGCACCAGCCGGCTTGGTGAAGCCCTTGAAATCCTGGCCCGGAGGAATGAAATTTTCGCAACTGCCATTAATATTCAGGGGGATGAACCCTTTATTGATCCGGCTCAGATTGCTGCTGTGGCTATTCAGTTAAGCAGGCGGGAAGTTAACATAGCCACACTTATAAAAAAGATTACTAAGGCTGATGACATAAACAATCCCAATGTGGTAAAGGTAGTTACCGATAGCCTGGGCCGTGCCCTGTGGTTTAGCCGTTCACCCATACCCTATCAGCGAAATATACTGCCGGAAAAATGGGGAGAATCGGGTAATTTCTATAAACACATTGGAATTTATGGATACCGGACTTCAACATTACCCAAATTGATCGATCTGGCCCCGGCCCCACCAGAGTTAAATGAATCACTTGAACAATTGCGTTGGCTCTATCATGGCTTTTCCATTTATACCAATATTACTGAATATGAGACCATCGGCATTGACACCCCTGAAGACTTATTAAAACTTACCAACAATACTTGAAAATTTGCTTCCCCCTCCTTATCTTAGCAGCCGATTTGTAACAGGAGTCATCCCTAACAAGGATATAATACCAAAAATTAAGTGTATTTATGATTGGCATTAAAAAAGAAATAGCTGAACTGCTCCGCACCAACGATTGTGTTATCGTTCCGGGACTTGGCGGCTTTGTTGCCAATTATTTGCCGGCATTTATACATCCGGAGCATCATACTTTTAACCCGCCCTCACGTCAAATTGCGTTTAACGCCAGACTAAATACCAATGATGGCTTGCTTGCCAATTATATTGGCCAAAAGCATCATATATCATATACCAGCGCGATGCAGCTCATCGACAGGGAAGTAATTTCAACCCTGAGTCGGTTAAGTATTGGTGATAAAATCACCATTGAAAGCATAGGTTTATTGTGTGCAGATAAAGAAAATCAACTGCAATTTATACCACAGGATAACCTTAACCTGCTGGATGACGCCTTTGGTTTGCCAAATTTTATTTCTCCTCCCATCGACCGCAGTCCCTTACGCAATCATAAAAATAGCAGTGTACGCGGCCTCACCACGAACAAACAGCTGAGAGTTGCCCTAATGCGCGCAGCCATATTTTTACCCTTCGCTGCATTGAGCGTTTGGGCATTGATTAACCCTGATAAAGTAACCGCATTGGCCCGTGGCACTGCGTCTCTTTGGCCATCAGCCGTGGAACACACCATACCCAGGCCGGCCAATACGACTTTACCTGCCAGTACCTACGAAATTAAACCTGCTGTTAATGAAGAAACCAAATCAATAGAGACTCCGGCACTTCCTGAGGTGAACGCTACGGTCAAAAATGATGTTTACTTCATTATTGCCGGTGCTTTCGGAGTTAAAAACAATGCCGATAATCTGGTATCATCGCTTAAAAACCAGGGGTATGATGCCAAAATCATCGGGATAAACCCACAGGGTTTACATATGGTGAGCCTGGCCGGCTATTCTAACAAGAAGCATGCGCTTGAACAGCTAAATATCTTAAGAAGTGGGGAAATTAAGTCTGCCTGGCTGCTCACTCAGAAATAAACATTTTATTTTTTTTGATGCGGGCATCCTAATTTGGAAACTTATCCGGGAACAAAAATCATTACCGCATAGAAGTATTCTTGAAGATTGCTTCTATTGAGCATTAAGTCATCAACTTTGTTTTAATTTTGATTCTGGGTTTCCGGCTTATAAATTGAAACTCGGTTCAAATTAACTTCGTTTCTGATGCTTATTTTTTTTCCACCCTAAAACTGAGATTTCAAATGCCAAACGGTAACCCTCATTTCATCTCAAAACATTTCATTCAGGTAGCGCCGAACCAGCTATTGGCAATTTTTGCGGAATTTATATCACGATCAACGGGAACCATGCAGGCATCCTCTTCTCTATCAATAAAAGTTAGAGAAAGATGAAACCTGAAATCCTGGGTGGCGACAGAGAATGATAACTATAAATTACTTTCAGCAAATATGGAGATAAACTAGAAAGAAAGATGAGCATACAAATTCTAATCGAACCCTAAAAGTATTTTTCAGCCTATGCGAAAGAGCCTCACACTGTTTGCCATCCTTATTATTATACTATCAGGCAATATAAATGCTCAACCTCATCTTACTGACAGTCTGGAAAGAGTGATACGGACCGGTCGGGCCCGCGACACCAACCTGGTAAATGCACTTAACCGCTTATCCTATGCTTACATTTATGAAGACACCGAGAAAGCCGGCCAACTGGCTAATGAAGCGGCAAATGAAGGCCAGCGGCTGAAATTCAACAGGGGACTGGCCGTAGCATATAATTTGATTGGAATTGTATATGACATTAAAGCTCAGTATGACAGTGCCCTGCGCTACTATCAGCTTTCGCTGGAAAAAAGCCGCATAACAGGTTATACTGCAATAACTGCCGGTGTATATAACAACATCGGGATGGTGCATAAGAGCAGGGGAAGTTACCCCGAGGCCATACGCACCTATTATCAGGCGCTGAACATCTTTAAAAACCAGAATAATCCTAAGATTGTGGCTAACATCTACAATAATCTTGGATTGGTATATGCCGAGCTGAAACAATATCCAAAAGCACTTGAATTCCACAATAAAGCCTTTGAAATTTACGAAGAGATAAATGACAAATATGGCATGGGAGCTTCGCTTACCAATATCGGGCTGACCTATTCCTTTATGGATTTGGATGACATCGCACTGCCTTATTATGAAAAATCACTCAAAATCAAGGAAGCCATCGATGACAAATATGGCATGGGAATACTATTAAACAATATGGCCATTATTTATCAGGAGCGCAAGGAGTATAAGAAAGCCCTTGACATGTATGAGCGTTCTCTGGAAGCAGGGCAGGCCCTTGGCGATCACAATACACGCATATCCGCATTCATTAATCTAAGCATGACTTACACTATTCTTAAGGATTTTGGGAAAGCGAAAACTATGATAGATTCAGCCCGGGCGCTGGCAATAAATCAAAAAGCTATGCTTCGGCTGGCGCGGGTCTATGAGGCTTACGCCGTAATGTATTCCCGGCAGGGAGATTATAAAATGGCCTATGAAGCCAGAAAAGTTTATGACTCCATCAATGACAGTATTTACTCGCGAAGTAACAGTGAGCACATTGCCGAAATGGGAGCACGCTTTGAGTCAGGGCAAAAAGAGACTGAGATTGCACTACTTCAAAACCAAAACAGGGTAAAAACGCTGGAGATAGAACAACAGCGGGTAAGAAGCCGAAATCTTTTACTTGCGGTTGCTCTTATTGGTTTATTGATTGCAGGTGGAGTGCTTCTGTGGCAACAGCGCATCAAATACCGCATGCAGGTGGAGGCCGAGCATGAAAAGGCACTGATGCAAAAACAGGCCTATTCCGAAGTGTTAAATGCGGAAGAACATGAACGCAAACGCATCGCCATGGAACTTCACGATGGCCTGGGACAATTACTGTCGGCCGCCAGGTTAAATATTTCGGCTCTTGAAGATGTGGTTACTGATGAAGAGAATAAAAGTGCCATTAACAATGCCGGACTACTCATAGATCAGTCTGTTGCCGACCTTCGACAGATTTCGCATAACCTGATGCCTTCTGCACTTATCCGTTTGGGATTGGTTGCGGCACTCAACGATATGGCCTCAAAAATAAATTCAGGCCGAAAGATAAATGTGGAAATATCTGCCAGGGGTATAAGCCAACGATTGCCCGAGCCTTTTGAAATTACCCTTTATCGGGTGGTACAAGAGAGTGTGAACAATATTCTTAAGCATGCCAACGCTACTGTTATTCAGGTTAATCTAGGAAAATCCGGGGAAGCCCTGGAACTTGAAATCACCGACAATGGCCAGGGAATGCCCAAAGATGCAGATAAGAACAGCAGGGGTATAGGCTGGGAAGATATCCGCAGCCGGGTCTCCATGTTCAACGGAAAAATGAATCTCTACTCACAACCGGGCGAAGGTACCCGCCTGAACATCAACTTTAGCAAATCTAGTTTATGAACACAGACGAAAACAAACCCATACGCATCCTGATAGCCGATGATCACCAAATGTTTGTTGATGGTTTAAAGGCGCTACTCAAACGTGAAAAGGACCTGCTGGTCATCGGAGAAGTAAGCAGTGGTGATCAGGCAGCCGAATTTATCAGCCACAACCCACCCGATTTGCTCATTACCGATATCAGCATGCCCGGCATGAGCGGAGTGGAGCTTACTTGCTGGGTTAAGCAACACCATCCCGAAGTTAAAGTACTTGTACTAACCATGTATAACGACCGGGAAATTGTAAATGAAATTCTAATGTCGGAAGCCGAAGGCTGCATACTGAAAAATACCGGCAAACAAGAACTAACAAATGCCATAAAACGCATTGCTGACAACAGCACCTATTATAGTACCGAAGTATTAAATATTATGATGACCCGTCTAAAAAAACACAAAACCATTGAAAAGAACACCTCTTTGCTCACCCCCCGGGAAATAGAAATTGTGAAACTTATCATGGAAGAATACTCAAGCGAAGAGATAGCCGAAAAACTATTTATCAGCAAACGGACCGTTGACACCCACCGGAAAAACATAATTCAAAAGACCAATACCCGCACCATAGTTGGCTTACTAAAGTTTGCTATTGAAAACAACCTTACGGAATACAATTTATAAGACAGTACCATAATAAGCCGGGCATCATATTATATAAATCATTTAAAATATCCTTTTATCTTTCCAGCATGCCCATGCGGGCAGCTCTTTAGATCCTGGTAGCGAAAAGCACTATTCGGGGGGTGCTCAAGGATTTTATCCGTACAAATACGGATTGAAAATACCTAACCATTTGTATTTTATCTGCTTAATACAACACCTACTTTTGTACAAAAAGTATTATGGAGCCAGCATGTACCCATTCGGGCCTCACTTCGCGGGAAAAACAAATACTAAAGTTGGTAGTAAAGGAAAATAGCACCCTTGAAATTTCAGACTTATTACAGATAAGCACCCGTACTGTGGAAACCCACCGCAAAAACATTAATCGGAAAACAAAAGTTAAATCGCTTGCAGGATTAACCAAGGTAGCCATCAGGATGGGGCTGCTCGAGCATTTTTGTTACCAACCGGGCAGCTCCAGACAAAGGAAGGCACAAGAGAGATGTAAAGATTGTTCATCATTGGATTAGCTGATGAATATGACTAAAACTTATAACTCATACCTAATGATACGTAATAAAAATACCGAGCAGCAGGCATATCATTGTCTTTAAATCGCACTTACCTTTGTACCATTCACCCGGTAGGGGTTTGCAAAAAAAATAAAACCAATCTAAACACTGAAACCATGAAAACATCATCAAAAGCCCTCATTTTTTTCTTAGCTTTATCAGCAGCCATCTTTACAGGATGCGACAAAGATGACGACACTCCAGACGAAAACATCAACAATACTTCTAATCAGTTCAATTATGATGATGCTTTTGGAGTATTTGTAGCAATTAAAACAGTTTCAACACAAACCATTGGCGGCATGACCATCCCGGTTGAATTCAATACGGCTACTGCAGCATTTATGCCTTCAGCAGGTGCTACTAACATGATAGATGGTGGAGACGTTAGCCTGAATGATAAGAATCTTAAAAAGGTACAGAACAACGCCTATATATACGATGATGTAATGAATCCACTTGATTTTAGCACAGTAAGCTGGACTGCATCAGGCAAAGGGGACGTTCCGGCCATAAATAAAACAGTTACCAGAGGATTTCCCGCTTATAGTGCAGCCGATGCTTTGCCGGAGAGTATAAGCAAGGCTTCCGGTTTTAGCATTAGTTTAGGCAATAAAATAAGTAATGCCGATTCAGTAATTGTAGTTGTCGGCAGCAACAATAAGTCGGCATATAAAATTGTAGCGGGCAATGCAGGTATAATCAGTTTCAGCTCCGCTGATCTCACCAATGTAGCCATCAGTACTACCGGATTGCTTTCTGTTAGTCCATACAACATTACCTCCCAATCGGTTGACAGCAAAAAATATTACTTTATCAACGAGACAGTTTACACCAGAATGAATGTAAATATTACCGAATAAGAACTCCGGGTAAAACGAGTGGAAGCGGCTTTGTCACGGGGACAGGGTCGCTTCCTTATTTTTTGAGTTTCAGCAGCCGGCAAAGCCAGCAGCATCAAAAAAAAATAGCTTTTGAAAACTATTTGAACCAATAAGTGTTGAAATCCGATCCCACTCTCTTCACATTGATTTTTTTTTACTTTCTACTGTCGCCCTCCGGACTTATTTTACCAATCCAACAGTCGCTTCTCCCCTTCCAACGCCCTTATTTCAGAAACTTCCTGCGATACTTCGATGACGCCTTTGTAGTTGCCCAACACATCTCTGACCGCAAAATACCGGATGAGAATAAATTCTCCACGCATTTTTATCCAGAAATCGGCCTGAGATTTTTTGCCCTTCTTAAAAGATTCCACGATTTGTTCTACCACATGAACACTTTCTTTAGGGTGGCAATTGCTTACATCGCGGCCAATGATGGCAACGGTTCGCGGAAAAATCCGTTTGGCGGGACTGGAGAAAAATTTCACTTTATTTTGCTCATCCACAAAGGTAATGTCCACCGGCAGGTGATTAAAAATAAGTTTTATTTGTTCTATACTTAATAATCCGGTGCCCAGGTTTGCCATGCCGCTTTCCACATCGGGCCTCTCCTCTTTTATAATTGGTTTTGGTGGCTGAATGTAGGGATAACCCAATTTAAATGCCTCTACCTGTAAACTATTAAGTTGATTTTCGGGTATGGTTGACAATACATAAGGAAACAAAATCCGCTCTTCGCGAAATTTAATGGCCAGCATATTGAAGAAAACATCTCCAATGCAGCGGTTAAACAGCTTAAAATCAATCTCTGATTGCACCAATTGTTCAAGCACTGACTTAATGTTCCGGCGTATATCGTCATGAAACGACCACATAATCTGCAAACAGCGGTAATCGAGCCAGGCCTGTTCAATAACCGGAAACAGCACATTCTCTTTTATGGAATAATGCTTCGCAAATACCTCTAATTTCCGAAACAAGCGGCTCAATCCTGCATGCAATTCCTTATTTTTCGCATCTTTAACAAAGGCCTTAAAAATCGGACGAATTTCATCCAATACCTGTTCCATTTCCCGGTTGTTCTGCTCCAGCACATCCAGAAATGAACCAGCCTTTGGTGCTACCCTACTATATTCACTGATGGGAATATGAAAAATATTCAGCAGTTTATTGGTCAGCATTTTAACTTCCTCCATGGGCGTACCCTGCTGAATGATTTCATCAAAAAGGGTAATAAAGTCAGAAGGTGTTACTGCAGAAATAAAATCAGAGTTGGCAACTATGAAAGGACGTGCATTGCCTGTTTCCAATATCATTTTGGATACTTCATGCAGCTTGTGTATGCGCTTCGCTTTGGTGTTGGTCAATTCAGACATGGTTTGCAGGTGTTTCAAAAGATGCGATTTATTCAAACCGAAAATCGCTTTAAGTTATGTTAAAAACTCTTATTTGACATTAATCTGCAAAATTAGCGGTTAGAATATTTTATTCATATTAATCTGCACAATTAGTGTCAGGAAATGTTGAAAAATTAGGGACTCCACTCTCTCCCTTATTTTAAAGAACTTTTATAAACGCCAGCACCGCATTTTCAAGCGTCTTTCTTATTGTATCCCATTTTAATGAAGGATTTTTCAAAAGTGTGGGCCACCCGGAAGTATCAACATCTTCAAACCAACACAAGCTTTTTAAGAGATTTACCTGATTGTACTGACTATATTTCATTTTTGTGACTTTATTGGTTTTAGCTGTGAAAGGTTAATTAGTGTAAGCAACATTATAGAATGCCTGCAGCCAGTAGAAGGGGTACAATCAAAACAGGCAGGAATCTCTTACTTAAAAACTCCATTTCCAAAGAATACCCGTGTTGTGAGTAATACTCTTATCGTGGGTGATCAGGTGTCCTTCGGCGAAATGCTCAGCGTAAATTTATTGTGAGGGTTTAATTGCAGCAGGCTCCGAATGAGTTCCCTAAATAATCATTTATGATTTCTTGAGACTTTGTGAATTTGTGGCGAGCAGCGAAAAAGGAATTTGTAACAGAACCGGGAAACACTTCCTTAAAAAACCTTTGTTATTCTTTGTGTCTTTATGCCTTCGTGGCGAAGGGTAGAGGCTTCATTCCCATCAGTCATTATAGTAGCGCCCCACCCCTCTAAAAATCTCAAAATTAATTTGTACCTTTGAAGCCCTTTAGAGGCCTGTGACCAAAATTGCGGGAGTAGTAGTATTTTTAGCTGTGAACACCTTGATTTCTAACATAAAAACTATAATTTTCTCACATGGAAAAAGTAATGATCCGCCTGCGCATGGGCTCAAACGATGCGCACTATGGTGGCAACCTGGTTGATGGTGCCAAAATGCTGCAACTCTTTGGCGATGTGGCTACCGAATTGCTTATCCGCAACGACGGTGATGAAGGCCTTTTTGTGGCTTATGACATGGTTCAGTTTACCGCTCCGGTATATGCCGGTGAATTTATTGAAGCCGAAGGCAGCATCACCAGCATAGGCAACTCCTCACGCAAAATGACTTTTGAAGCCCGGAAGGTGGTCATTCCACGTCCGGAAATTTCAGCTTCGGCAGCCGACTTTCTGGAAGAGCCAATTGTGGTTTGCCGTGCTACCGGAACTTGTGTTGTTCCTGTAAAAAATCAAAGAAAAAACAAATAAAGCCGGATCATTTTCCATTCGGTTATTTAAATCAGTAATAAACAATCAAATTATGGAAAAACTAATCATCACTGCCGCCATTAGCGGTGCCGAGGTACTCAAAGAGCACAACCCTGCCGTACCTTACACCAAAGAAGAATTTGTGCGCGAAGCCAAATCAGCTTACGATGCCGGGGCAAGCATCATCCATCTGCATGTCCGCTGGGACGATGGTACACCCACCCAGGACAAAGGAAGGTTCGAGGAAATTATAAATGCCATAAAAGAAGAAGTACACGATGTAATCATACAACCTTCAACCGGTGGCGCCGTGGGCATGACCGATGACGAGCGCTTACAGCCTACCGAACTGCGTCCCGAAATGGCCACCCTCGACTGTGGTACCCTGAATTTTGGCGGTGATGAAGTGTTTACCAATACCGAAAATACCATTAAATACTTTGGCAAACGCATGATTGAGTTGGGTATAAAGCCCGAACTGGAAGTTTTCGATAAAAGCATGATTGACATGGCTCTTCGCCTGCACAAAAAAGGATTTATTCAGGATCCCATGCATTTCGACCTGGTGATGGGCGTAAATGGTGGCATTACCGGGGAACTGCGCGACTTTGTTTTTCTGCGTCACAGCCTGCCTGCCGGGGCTACTTATACAGTGGCTGGCATAGGTCGCTTTGAATTCCCGCTTGCCATGGCAGCCATTATTGACGGCGGTCACGTAAGGGTCGGATTTGAGGACAATGTTTATTTAAGTAAGGGCGTTTTAGCAAAATCGAATGGTGAACTAGTGGACAAAGTAGTTCGCATGGCCAAAGAAATGGGCCGTGAAATTGCTACTCCGGCAGAAGCACGTCGCATTTTAGGTCTGAAACCACTGAATTAAAATAATCAACTTTTGCAGTCGGTAAAATTCAATCTATTATTTTAGCCGGCTGAAAATACTTTTGAAATAAAACGGAAACTTCAACAAAAAAACCTACAAACTGAATGAAAAAAGGAAACAAATACGGTGTTCACCGTGTAATTGAGCCACAGGGTGTGCTTCCACAACCGGCCAATAAATTGGACAATAATATGGACGAGTTGTACGACAACGAAATCCTGATTGATGTGATCACCCTGAATGTGGACTCAGCCAGTTTCACACAGATTAAAGAACAATCCGGAGGCGATGAGGAGAAAATCAAAGAAATCATGTTCGACATCGTAGCCAAACAAGGTAAACATCGCAACCCTGTAACCGGATCAGGCGGTATGCTGCTTGGCAGAGTAGAGAAAATAGGCTCTGCCCTCGAAGGCAAAATTAACCTGAAAGTTGGTGATAAAATTGCCACGCTTGTTTCGCTTTCGCTTACTCCGCTTCGCATTGACAAGATCAAAGCCATCCGCAAAGATGTGGATCAGGTGGACATTGAAGGCAAAGCCATTCTATTTGAAAGTGGCATTTACGCCAAAATTCCGGATGACATGCCTGAAAAGCTGGCCTTATCTGCTCTTGATGTAGCCGGAGCTCCTGCGCAAACTGCCAAACTTGTTAAACCGGGTGACATAGTCGTAATCATCGGTGCCGGTGGTAAATCAGGCATGCTATGCTGCTACGAAGCTAAAAAACGCGCCGGTGTAACAGGTAAGGTTATTGGCATCACACACAGTGAAAAAAGCACAAAACGCTTGCAGGATTTAGGTTTCTGTGACCATGTTTTCCCAGCTAATGCAACGCTTCCGGTAGCCGTCATGGAAAAGGTTGCTGAGCTAACCAATGGCGAGATGGCCGATATTACCATCAACAACGTGAACATCAATGATACAGAAATGACGAGCATATTGTGCACCAAAGATACCGGTACCGTTTATTTCTTCTCTATGGCCACCAGCTTTACCAAAGCTGCTTTGGGTGCTGAAGGAGTAGGCAGCGATGTTACTATGATTGTAGGAAATGGTTACACTAAAGGTCATGCTGAAATTACGCTTGAACTGCTCCGCGAAAGCAAAAAGTTGCGGGATATCTTTACTGAGCTTTACGCATAAACGGCTTAAACAGAATCATACATCCCTTTTCGCCTTCGTGGCGAAAAGGGATTTGCCACACTTAAAAAAAGGAATGAAATGACTCCAATAGAAAGAAGACATCTGCTATTTCCAGGTATTACCGACGAGCAATGGAACGACTGGAAATGGCAGGTAAAAAACAGGGTGGAAACATTTGAACAGCTCCAAAAGTACATAGAGCTTACCCCAACCGAGGAGGAAGGCGTTAAAAAATCGCTGCAAACCCTTCGTATGGCCATCACGCCCTATTACCTCTCATTGATTGATCCGAATGATCCCAACGATCCGGTGCGCAAACAGGCCATACCATCGGGAAGCGAAACCCACATTTCACCCGCTGACTTGCTTGATCCGCTGCACGAAGACGAGGATGCTCCGGTGCCGGGCCTCACCCACCGCTATCCCGACAGGGTGTTGTTCCTGATTACCGACATGTGCTCTATGTACTGTCGCCATTGTACCCGCAGGCGTTTCGCCGGACAAACCGACCACGCTTCTCCAACCGAAAGGATTCAGGCCGGCATTGATTACATTGCCCGTACCCCTCAGATACGTGACGTACTGCTTTCGGGTGGCGATGCACTAATGGTAAACGACAGGATGCTGGAATCCATCATCCAAAGGCTCCGGGCCATTCCTCATGTGGAAATTATCCGTCTGGGTACCCGTGTGCCGGTAGTGTGCCCACAGCGCATCACCGATGATCTGGTGAATATGCTTAAGAAATATCACCCCATCTGGCTGAACACCCATTTTAACCATCCAAACGAAATTACCCCGGAATCCACCGGGGCTTGTGCCAAAATGGCCAATGTAGGTATTCCTTTGGGAAATCAAAGTGTACTGCTTCGCGGGGTGAATGATTGCGTAAATGTAATGAAACGTCTGGTTCATGGTCTGGTGAAAATAAGGGTGCGTCCGTATTACATCTATCAATGCGACCTTTCCATGGGGCTGGAACATTTCCGTACACCAGTTTCAAAAGGCATTGAAATTATTGAAGGATTGCGCGGCCATACTTCCGGTTATGCAGTGCCCACCTTTGTGGTAGATGCGCCCGGTGGGGGCGGAAAAATTCCGGTAATGCCCACATATCTCATCTCGCAAAGCCCTGAGAAAGTAGCATTGCGCAATTTTGAAGGCGTAATTACCACCTACTCCCAACCAACTGATTACGAAAATGTTTGCCATTGTGAAGATTGCACCAAACAGGAGAGCGAAGGAGTATCCTCACTGCTGGCCGGCAAGCAGCTCGCTCTCGAGCCAGCCGTATTAAACCGGAAATTACGCAAAATTGGTGTTCCGGCCAATCTGGTAAAACAAGAGGAAGTCCAATAAACTTTTTGCCTGCAAACTAAACTGAAATTACATCTCCCTGCTCATCGGGGGAGATGTGATTTTGGATTACTTATGCCCCGATGAAATTCATTTTAAGAAAGAGATTCTTCAGCTCACTTCGTTTCGCTCAGAATGACAAGCAATTGGTTATTATTTTAGGGGAGCCCGGGTGTTGAGAAAACTCTGCTTTCTCAACACCCAAAACTCCCCTCCCTACATACAAACCGGCCTAAACCTCCTCTATCCATTCACACCATGCCCTTTGTAGATGAAATATTAAAATACAAAAGTGTTTCCATTGTCGGAATGGAGAAAAACACGGGCAAAACCGAGTGTCTGAATTATATTTTGAGGCGATTGGGCAACTCAAACCACCGACTGGCCATCACTTCCATTGGCCTGGATGGTGAAGGTCTGGATCAGGTTACCCAAACCCATAAACCGGAAATATTTCTGAACCAGGGTGATGTATTTGTAACCAGCGAAGCTCATTTTCGCACGAAAAAGCTGGATGCCGAAATACTCGATCTTAGCAGGCAACGCACCTCGCTGGGCAGACTGGTAACGGCACGCGTTACCGGAAGCGGAAAAGTCATGATTTCAGGGCCTTCGGAAACCTTTTGGCTCAAACAGTTGATTGGTGATATGGATCGATATGGGGTAAATACCACACTGGTAGATGGAGCCCTTTCAAGGCAAAGTCTTGGCTCCCCTGCCATTACCGACGGCATGGTTTTAGTCACCGGAGCGGCCCTTTCAGCAAATATGCATACGTTGATTTCCAAAACGGCCTTTTTGCACGAGTTGATCTGCCTGCCGGAATGGGAGTCACAGCAAAATGAAACCCTGCTGCAGATAACCAATGGACTATGGGCAGTGGATGCGAAAGGAGAAATTCATGACCTCGGCATCGAATCGGCATTTTTACTGGAATCCAATAAAGATAAACTGTTTACCCATAGTCACACTTTTTACGTGAGTGGTGCTGTAACCGCGGGATTGCTCAACTTCTTACGCATGCAACCCGGCATTGAAGAAACCGTAATTATTGCCCGCGACTTCTCCCGAATTTTCGCCGATAAGGAAAGTTATCAGGCATTTACGAAGAGAGGCGGACAAATTAAAGTACTTTTGCATACAAAATTGATTGCCGTATGCGTAAATCCGGTTTCTCCACAAGGCTATGTCCTTGATTCAAAACAGCTTCGCGAAAAGCTGGCCCGAAAATTAGGTATTCCGGTTTACGATATTTTTAAACTATGACCCTCGCAAACGCAATACATCAGCAAAATGGGCTCCGTTATATTACCGGGCTGCTGCAACTGCACTCATCGGCTGGCAGGCAACGTATGCTTTCGCAGAAATTTTTCACCGATACAACAGGACTGGAAAAAGAACTCAATCTTCTTTCGGGAATGGTGGAACGCCTCAAAGATACGGAATACCAGGGCGCATTCATCAGTATTATTCAGGGTTTGATGCAATTGCACGACATACAGGGCACCCTCAACAATCTGGACGGTCGCAATGTACTGGATGACATTGAACTTTTCGAAATCAAACGTTTCGCGCTTATCGCAGATGAAATCGGCAAACAACTTAAAATGCTGGATTACAACGACATTAAACTTCCATCATTAAATGATGTGGTTGAACTGCTTGATCCGGAAGGCAACCGCACCGCACATTTTTTCATCTATGCTGCATACAGCGAAAAGCTGGCTCAATTGCGAAACAAGTTGAAAGCGGCGGAAGATCCGCAGTCAGATGAGGCCCACGTGCTCCATGAAAAATGTATAGAACTGGAAGATTCCATCCGCCAGGAACTTTCGGCAAAGCTTTGGGCCTTGCATTCAGACATCAGTCTGGCCTGGCAGGGTGTGGCGGAACTCGATTTTATAATGGCCCGTGCCCGGCTGGCGATTGACCACCATCTGGTGCAACCAAAAATTTCGGAAGAAGTTACCACCTTCAAAGGATTGTTCCACCCTCAGGTAAAAGCCGTGCTGGAGCAGGAAAACCGGACTTTCCAGCCCTGGGACATCAGTTTGTACCCAGCGCCCTGCCTAATTACAGGCGCCAATATGGCCGGCAAAACCGTATTGCTGAAAACTCTTGCCCTGAACCAGTATTTATTTCAGTTCGGTTTTTATGTGGCGGCCGCTTCCGCAGAAATGGTGACGGTGGAAAAAATCATGACCGGCATTGGCGATGAGCAATCGGAACTCAGCGGCCTATCTTCTTTCGCAGCCGAAATGCTGAACATTCAATCCATCATAGCCAGTGCAAGAGCCGGGAACAAACTGCTGGTGCTGATAGACGAACCTGCACGAACCACTAATCCCCACGAAGGCATTGCCATTGCAAATGCGCTGATTGATTTACTGGAGAAGCTAAATGTCCGCAGCCTGATCACCACACACTACAGCGGATTGCAAACCCATTGCCGCAAACTGCGCGTAAAAGGACTTAGTTTTCCGCGAAACAGTGAACCCATTACGGTAGCAAATATTAACCGGTACATGGATTATTCCCTGATGGAACATTCTCACGATGAAGTGCCGCGCGAAGCCCTGCAGATTGCACAAATACTGGATATAGATTCAGAACTTATCCGGCGAGCTAAACATTATGCCGACCAAAACGAGAAAAACATTGTAGAATTTTTATAACCAACCTATGCAAAAGAGTAAATTAGGACTTGATTTCAACAAAGTTGCAGAAGCCAAACGACTGGCGCAAAGCATAGCCATCCCGGTGCAGCAGTTTGTTGAAGGCTACACCACGGTTACAGTAGAGCGCACATTATGCCGGCTGCTGGGCATTGATGGCATTGATGCCAACGAAGTGCCGCTGCCAAACATTCTGGTGGACACCCTCAAAGAAAAAGGAGTGCTGAACCAGGGTGTTTTGTTTCATCTGGCCAACGCTTTGATAGAAACCGGACTGAATCCCCAGCAAATTGCGGAGCAGGTTTCGGAGGGCAAACTGGATTTGAATCGCATAAATGTCTATTCCACTGAAAAGCGGGAAGCTGCCCTGAATCCATACATCAAACAGGCCATTGAAAGGATCTCGGCCAACAGGAAACGCCGTGAGAATTACATCGCCACCCTGGGCGGGGGCAGCAAACCTTATATCTACGTAATTGTAGCCACCGGCAACATTTATGAAGATGTGATTCAGGCTCAGGCCGCTGCACGTCAGGGAGCCGACATCATCGCAGTTATCCGTACTACGGGTCAAAGCCTGCTCGATTATGTGCCCTATGGCGCCACCACCGAAGGCTTTGGAGGCACTTTTGCCACCCAGGAAAACTTCCGCATCATGCGCACCGCGCTAAATGAAGTGGGCGAAGAAGTGGGCCGCTACATTAGGCTTTGCAATTATTGTTCGGGCTTGTGTATGCCCGAAATTGCTGCTATGGGTGCACTCGAAGGCCTGGATGTGATGCTGAACGATGCCCTTTACGGGATTTTGTTCCGCGATATCAATATGCAACGCACCCTGATTGACCAGTACTTTTCACGGGCCATCAATGCGTTTGCAGGAGTAATAATCAATACCGGCGAAGACAACTACCTAACCACTGCCGATGCTTTTGAAGAAGCCCGCACTGTGCTGGCCAGCGACCTGATCAATGAGCAACTGGCGCTCATGGCGGGTTTGCCCGAAGAGCAAATGGGACTGGGACACGCCTTTGAGATGAACCCCGAACTCGAAAACGGGTTCCTCTATGAACTGGCGCAGGCACAAATGACCCGCGAAATATTCCCTAAAGCAACCCTCAAATATATGCCGCCCACCAAATTTATGACCGGTAATATTTTTAAAGGACAGATTCAAAATGCACTTTTCAATCAGATATCCATCTGGACAGGACAGGGCATTCAACTGCTCGGCATGATGACCGAAGCCATTCACACCCCATTTATGAGCGATCGCGCAGTGGCTATCGAAAATGCACGTTACATCTTCAGCAACATGAAAAACATTGGCGATGAAGTGGAATTTAAGGAAGACGGCATTATCCGCAAGCGTGCTCAGCAGGTGCTGGAAGAAGCCATTGAATTGCTGAAACGCATTGATAATGAGGGATTGTTTTCCTCTCTTGAAAAAGGTATTTTTGGTGATGTAAAACGTGCCAAGACGGGCGGCAAAGGCCTGCAGGGCGTGGTGCAGAAATCGGCTGAATACAACAACCCATTTATTGGATTAATGAAAGGAGAAACCACAATATGAGCGGCGGACAATATTCTATGGATAAAAAAGTGGGCGATCAGACCCTGGATTTTACCCACATTAAGCCTTACGGCGACACCATGAACGATGGAAAAACACAACTCAGCTTTACCCTGCCCGTTCCCTGCACCGACGAAGCCATAGAAGCAGCCAGGCAACTGATGCGGAAGATGGGCTTTGAAAATCCACAAATTGTTTATTACAAGGAACTTACACCCGGCTTTACCTTTTTTGTTTGCTACGGAAGCTGCACCCACACCGTGGATTACACCACCATTTCGGTGCCCAAAGTAGAATCAACGGTAATGAGCATGGAAGAAACCGATGAATATATCAACCGAAACATCGGCCGCAAAATTGTAGTCATTGGCGCCAGCACAGGTACGGATGCACATACCGTAGGCATTGACGCCATTATGAACATGAAAGGCTATGCCGGCCACTACGGACTGGAGCGCTATGAAATGTTCGACACCCTGAACATGGGCAGCCAGGTACTCAACGAGGAATTCATTGCCAAAGCCATTGAGTTGAAAGCAGATGTATTGCTGGTTTCACAAACGGTTACACAAAAAGATGTACACATAAAAAACCTGACGGAACTGGTGGAAATGCTTGAAGCCGAAGGACTGCGGCACAAGGTGATACTCATTTGCGGCGGGCCGCGCATTTCACACGAGTTGGCTAAGGAGCTGGGCTACGATGCCGGCTTCAGCATGAATTCCTATGCCGACGATGTGGCCTCCTACATTGCCGAAGAGATGAATAAGAGAATGCACGGATAGAGATTCTATGCAGACGACCAAAAGAATCACGCAAAGACGCAAGGACGCAATGATTTTTAGTAAATTATTGTTTGCACGCCGGTGCCAGAGCACTTGTCAAAGGCCCCAACGCATGTACACGCTTTTTTTAAATAAAAAGAAAATAAACTTTGCGTCTCCGCGTCTTTGCGTGGTATTACATCTTGAATGAAAATAAATTTAATAACCGACCTCCGGGTCAAAAAAATAGAAAATTATGAGCAAGGTTTTTATCGTGGCAGCCAAACGTACTGCCGTTGGAAAATTTGGCGGATCGCTTTCCGCTATGTCAGCCGCCGATATGGCTGCTGTAGTCATAAAGAACATTTTGGCTGAGACTAAAATTGATCCTGCAAAACTTGATGAAGTAATTGTAGGAAATATTCTGATGGCCGGCCAGAAACAGGGCGTTGCCCGACAAGCAGCTATAAAAGCGGGGATTCCCGACCATGTTCCCGCCTGGGGCGTAAACATGATCTGCGGCAGTGGCATGAAATCCATCATCACCGCAGTGAACAACATCAAAGCCGGTGAAGCTGAACTTATTCTTGCCGGAGGTACCGAAACCATGTCGGGCGCACCCTATCTGCTGCCTGCATCTATCCGAAACGGTATAAAAATGGGCGATTTCAAAGCTGTTGACCACATGATACTTGACGGATTGACCGATGCCATCAATGATTACCACATGGGCATTACTGCTGAAAATATTGCCGAAAAATACAACATCTCCCGCGAAGAGCAGGACGCTTTCGCTTATGGTTCACAGCAAAAAGCAGCCAGGGCTATAGACGAAGGTAAATTTAAGGATGAAATTGTTCCCGTGGAGATTGTTTCCCGCAAGGAGACCACCATCTTTGATACGGATGAATATGTAAATCGCACCACTTCTCCCGAAAAACTGGCCAAATTACGCCCCGCCTTCAAAAAAGACGGTACTGTAACTGCCGGAAATTCCTCGGGCATAAACGATGGTGCTTCTTTTGTCCTGGTGGCTTCAGAAGAAGCTGTTAAGAAGCATGGCCTGACCCCACTGGTTGAGATCGTATCTATTGGACAAGGTGGCGTTGATCCCGCATATATGGGTATGGGGCCGGTTCCGGCTATGGCCAAAGCATTAAAAAAAGCCAACCTCAACCTCACCGATATGGAGGTAATTGAGCTCAATGAAGCCTTTGCCGCTCAATCACTGGGTGTAATGAAACAATTGAGCGAAGACCATAAGGTTGATGCCGCCTGGTTTGATGCACACTGCAACCTGAACGGTGGCGCCATTGCAATCGGCCATCCCATTGGTGCATCGGGCAACCGCATCACCGTAAGCCTTATCTACGAAATGAAGCGCAGCGGTAAAAAGCTGGGCCTTGCTTCACTTTGCATTGGCGGCGGAATGGGTACAGCCCTGATTTTGAAAAGCGTTTAAATAATACCGACTTAATATTCCTCGACCTAACAGGTTTCTTTGAAATCTGTTAGGTCTTTTTTATAATACCGTTTTATTATAGAGTCTTGATGATTTAAGAATCGGTTTGTCCTTTGTTGTATTTGGCTTCAATGTCATCATGGTTTATATACTGCTATGGGCACCTTACAGGAAAATGATTTTTATAAAATTGTAACTTTGAATCATTAATGTCATATATTTGCGATTGAACTGAAGTTTATTTGGGTAGGTTTATAAAAACATTTAATTCACCAAATTCTTGAGCTATGTACAAATTTATCTGCGTATTGGTCTTGACTGCATTTAGCCTGACCGTAAATGCACAGCAGTATTTCCCGTTTGTTGAAGAGGGTAAAACATGGGCTGAACTCAATGTTTTTCAAATGCCCATTCCCATCTCCCCCATCACCTACACTACCAAAACCTTTAGGCTTGAAGGCGACACTCTGGTCAATGGCAAAATATGGAAAAAGCATTTTATGACCAACGAGGACCCACAATTGGGCAACTGGGTTTTTGAAGGTTATCTTTACCGCGAAGAAGACCAAAAGGTTTACCAATATCGCGACATCCTAACCGGTGAAAAGATGCTGTATGATTTTGCACTGAATGTAGGGGATTCGCTTTTTATAGAAGATGGTTTGCCATTTGATTACTGGATTCATGTTGTAAATGTAGATTCCGTTGAAGTCAACGGTACCTTCCGAAAGCGCATTCAATTCGACTACCCGGACGAAATCTGGATTGAGGGACTGGGCAGCATCTATTGCCCTTTCGATCCAATTTACGGGCAATTCCTGATTGGAGGTGGCGCATACTCCCTGTTGTGTGTAAACGACCCGAATGGTGCGGTTTATCAGGATCCACTATACAACTTCTGCTTCATTGATAGCATTATTTACACATCAATTTCCACCAACGAAAAGCTGAATTATAAAGTCAACATCATCCGGAATGCTACTCACAACGAAACAAGGGTACAAATATCCGGACCCGGGGAAGTGTTCACAACTTACCAGATGTTTGCCATTAATGGAATGTTAGTGAGGCAGGAAAAAGTCCCGGGGAATGATTTTTTCTTGAACCTGGCAGGACTAAAGTCAGGAATTTATTTGCTCAGACTATTTGGCGCAGAAGCGCTTTATAATGTCAAAATTGAGCATATTAATTAGCAATAAGCTTCTTTCCCAAAATAAAACGCAAAAGGAAACAAGTTGCAGAATCTTATTTTGATGTGTCAGAAGAATGATTGTTTCTTATTCGCCCCTTTCAGGGACGCCGTTTCATCTTTGCATCCGCACCCGTGGGTTTCACTTCGCTACACCCACGGTTATTTGAAATTCGCCCCCTTCGGGGACGAAACTATTCATTCAGAACATAGAGCGCCGATCCCGATAGCTATCGGGATGCTCAATATCAATAACCGTGGGTGGAGAGTAACGGAACCCACGGTATAAAGCACCCACAAGTTAAGGCAGCCCCGAAGGGGTTGAACATTCTGCTCCTTACATTCCATGAATCTATACCTCAAAAAACTCTTAATTCAAATTGCCTTAAATATTCCAGCACATCAAAATAAAATGTAGCCAAACAAGTTGCAAAAAAGCATTGACATGTATCTCATATGTCTTATCTTTACCTGAAATAACAGCAGTTGCTGATAAATCAGAGTGGTACACTTCTTAATCGCGAACTGATGAAAAAATTTCTTATCCTTGTTTTTGCAATATCCAGTCTTTGGACTACTGCACAAAATTATTCGCTATTTAACAGCGTTTCTAAGAAAGTCTTTACCGAATTCCCGAAGGCGGATTCTACGTACAGCCTTTCTTTTGATTCAGTGCGTACAGCAGGAATCGATTCGGTTTACTACCCGTATTATGGCGTAGAAGATTACTATTTTACTTCCGAAAACTGCGAATTCTGGGGGCCACCCGATTGCCATCCACAAATCAAACCAATCTGGATTGGCCAAAAAATAATTGCTGACAATGCAGCCAATTATTGGTTTTTCAACAACCAGGGCGATACCCTGAATTTCGACTTCGGGATGCAAACCGGAGGAAATTCCCAGTTCTATGAAGATGCGTTCCAGCGTTTTGAGATTTTCAGCGAAGCTATAGATACAATGTCAGTCCTCGGCCTGGTTGATAGCGTTAAGATTTACAGAATTCTTCATACTGACCTACAGGGCAACACCATAAATTCCGCCTTAAACAACCAGGCAATCATTGTTGGTAAGAATTTTGGCCTGGTGAGGCTTTTTCAGGTTGATCAGTTTCCTGAAGTGCTGAATCCACTTGCAATCCTTGGCAATTTCTCACCCGAAGCAGGATTGTATAAATTAACCAATGCCATGATCTACGACCATCAACCCGGTGATGAAATACAATATCAAAAGATTTTTTACAGTTATAATACTCCTCCTTACGACCATTACAACCGGTTTATAAAGTATGTTTATGTTGATCGGCAAGATACCCAGGACTCCATAATTTATCTGGTAAACAGGACCGTTTTTGACATGGGGGAAACAAATGAAATCACAACCACTTTATACCTGAAATACGCGCGCAACGGATTTATTGCCGAACTCCCATACGACAAATTTTACCCCGATTATACACTGAACCACCGGTATCTTAAGCTGGTTGATTATTGCGGAGTTCCCATGTGGACCTATTCCGTTAAACCGGAATATCTGGCCTACTGTCTGGAGGACAATTGCTGGGGACCTTTTGACATTCCGGGTCCGCCACCCATTGAAGAAATCAGGTATGTTGCCGGACTTGGTTTGTATATAGATGAAAGCTTTATAGGCTACCCTCCCTATGCATATACCAACAGTGAAAAGGTAACCTATTTTAAAAAAAATGGTATTGCCTGCGGCGAAGAAGTCATCGTTGGGATAAGCAGCCCGATGCAAGTCAACTGTTTATTAACTATCTCCCCCAATCCTGCTTCTGACAAGCTATTTCTGCATTTGGAAAAGGCAATAACAGGGAAGATCAGGATATACAATACATCCGGTCAAATGTTAATGGAAGTCAGTACAGCGAACATAGAAAATGGGATTGATATCAGGCGATTAAGCCCCGGCATGTATTTCGTGGAAATTGATGGGAATGATCAGAAAGCTATGGGAAAGTTTATAAAGCTTTAAGCGCTCCGGTTTGTATGGAAAAAGATGAAGGAAAGCTGGTTTGACTGATGAACATGAAATGATAAATCCGGCTGAACCTCCTGAATTTCAACTGTAACATGAAATAAAAACTCACATTATCCACCAATTAAACTGAAAGCATGGAAAACTCAGAATTCACATCCGAAGGCAAATGCCTGTATTGCGATCAGATGTTATCGAAAAAGTAATAGGCAAACATCTTGCAAAGCATCTTTAATGAGCCATTAAAGATAATGTGTGTTATGTGCGGGAAAGAACCGCCTGTAAACTTGTGCAGTGTTTGTCTATGGGACGAAGATGCTTTTTATTGCAAAAAATGCTCTAAGAAACATGGAAAAAAATGCGATGATTTTGCTGAGTATGACTGCATGCCGATAGTTAATTCCCCAGGGATGGGCGAGTGCGGGTACGAAGGCGGAAGCATTGACCTGGAACGGGACGGCAGCATGGTTTCCGGATATCCACACTTACCGTTTGATAAGTTTTAGCTCAACCAATAAAATTTCATTGCGCTGCAGCAGCATAAGCTTACTTACCGCATGAAACTTTAGGGTAAACCGGCTTCTATACTTTTTCCTGTTAAATCATAATTGAGTTCCAATTCATGCCAATCAGGGCTATAGACCAGTATTTTAAAATAATCTTGAATTTCTGATGATTTAACATAATACACACTTCCCTTTTGCCAGGTTTTAAAACTGCCGTTCACCAGGGTATCTTTTGCCGGTTGAGGCAATTGTTCCAATTCTGCAGGAATAAGGGTGCAAATCCAGGTAGCTTTTTCATCGAAAACAGATTCAATATATTGACCTTCGGATTTAAAGGAAACACTCCTTCCCTCGTAATTTGGCGACCAAATCACTTCTGAAGCATCAGGATATTTTAATATTAATGCGGCCTGAAAAACATCATGCGTTTTGTTTGGGGAAGTGACTTCTGTTTGTGCTACAATAACTGATTGCCAGACGGCAAGAAATATGATTCCGGTAAAAATTCGTTTCATAAAAAATATGCGGCTAAAAGTTGATAAAGTATAATAATTAATGGGTTAGATCGCCTTTCAATCAATGATAATACAACAAATTTCAATGGGTTTGGTTTAATGCTGTTGCTAATAATTAACTATCTGATGATTTTTTGAAATGCTTGACAATTAAAGCAGCTTTTGCTTTGCCAACTACCTGCTGTAATTCTTCAGTAGAAGTCCTGCTTATTTGTTTCACCGATTTAAACTTCCTCAGCAAAGCCTGAGCTGAGGCCGGGCCTATGCCTTCAATTTCCATAAGAGAAGTTTTGATGGTACCTTTTTCCCGTTTTTTACGGTGATGGGTAATGCCGAAGCGGTGAGCCTCATCGCGCATCTGCTGGATTACTTTAAGCGTTTCGGATTTCTTGTCAAGATGCAGGGGCAAGGCATCACCAGGAAAATATAGCTCCTCCAGCCTTTTGGCAATACCTATCAATTGAATTTTGTGCTGCAACCCCAGCTTTTCGATGCTGTGGTATGCCGAATGTAATTGTCCCTTCCCTCCATCAATGATAATGACCTGTGGCAAATCCGCTCCCTCATTCAGCAAACGGCTGTAGCGCCGATGTACCACTTCTTCCATGGAAGCGAAATCATTCGGCCCTTCCACCGTTTTAATGTTATAATGCCTGTACTCATTCTTAGCTGGACGGCCGTTCTTAAAAACTACCATGGCTGCAACCGGATAGGTTCCCTGAATGTTGGAATTGTCGAAACACTCCATATACACCGGCAGTTCTGAAAGATTAAGATCTTTTTTAATGGTTTCGAGCAAACGTTTCGTATGCCGCTCGGGATCAACCAGGTCTTTCTGGCGTTGCTTATCCAATTGGTAATATTTAGCATTCCGCTCCGAAAGCTCCAGCAGTTGCCTTTTGTCGCCCCTTTGAGGAACGGTGTACGTTATTCCAGGCAACGTAAACTCCGGCATCAATGGCACAATGATTTCTTTGGCATCACTACCAAACCGTGGATGCATATCAGAAATGGCCATGGTGAGCAGTTCCTCAGTAGTTTCATCCAGTTTCTTTCTAAGTTCTACCGTATGTGACTGAATGATGGCTCCACTGGCTATCTTCAGAAAGTTTATATAAGCCGCATGTTCGTCTTCTACTACTGAAAACACATCCACATTGTTGATGGCCGGGTTTACCACCATGGACTTGCTTTGGTAACGATCGAGCAATTCAATTTTCTCTTTGACCAATTGAGCCTTTTCAAACTGGAAATCAGCTGAATATTGTTTCATAAGAGTTACCAACTGGCTTTTAACCATCCCAATATTACCTTTAATAATGCTGCGGATGTTGCGGATGGTTTCCATATAATCTTCCTCACTCTGCCTGCCTTCACAGGGTCCAAGGCAGTTGCCAATATGATATTCAAGACAAACTTTAAACTTTCCGCTCTGAATATTGGATTTGGTAAGGTTGAGGTTACAATTGCGCAATGGATACAATTGACGGATAAGATCCAGCAATGTATGCATCATTTTTACCGAAGCATAGGGACCAAAATATTCACTGCCATCCTTAACAATATTTCGTGTAGGGAAAACCCGTGGAAAAGGTTCATTCTTTATGCAAATCCAGGGAAAGGACTTATCGTCCTTAAGCATTACATTGTAACGGGGAAGATATTCCTTAATCAGATTGTTTTCCAGGAGCAGGGCATCCGACTCGCTGTCCACCACTATCCATTTAATGTCAGTTATTTTTGATACCATCACCCTTATTTTACCGGAGTGCGAAAGGTCTTTATTAAAATAAGACAATACCCGTTTTTTAAGGTCTTTCGCCTTACCAATATATATGATGGTGCCTTCTTTGTTAAAGTACTGATATACCCCTGGTTTGGAGGGCAGGGTCTGAAGTATTTGCTGAAGAAGTGCTTTCCTGGACATGATATCAGATTTCCATGTGGTTTATTCTACCTCCCGCATGTGATTGAACCCCTGTGCTTCAATGGGATAAAGACTGCCCCCTGCACTTATCAGGTAATTACCTTCCTCTTTATCAGTCATATGGCCAATAACATGAAGACCACTTATCGACTTAATTTTTTCAAAATCATTTACATTTGCAGTAAAAAGCATTTCGTAATCTTCGCCTCCATTCATGGCTGCTGTGGTTGGATCAAGTTTAAACTGGGAGGCTACCTCGGCCGTTTGAACATCAATGGGTAATTTATTTTCATAAATGCGGCATCCCAAACCGGAATCATTAGCGATATGCAGTATTTCACTTGCCAGGCCATCTGAAATATCTATCATAGCAGTGGGCCTGATTCCGGCTTCGGACAGCTTCACAATCACATCCACTCTGGGCTCAGGCTTCAACTGACGCTCCAAAACATAGTCAAATCCTTCAAGGTCGGGCTGCATCTGAGGATTGGCTTTAAATACCTGCTTTTCACGCTCAAGCAATAAAAGTCCCATGTAGGCAGCACCCAGATCGCCGGAAACACATATAAGATCAGTATTATGAGCTGTATTTCGGTAAACAATTTTACCCTTGTCCACTTCTCCTATTGCTGTAATTGAGATAAACAATCCAGAGACCGATGAGGTAGTATCGCCACCTACCAGATCCACTTTAAATCGATCGCAGGCAAGACGAATGCCGGCATACAGTTCATCAAGCGCTTCCACTGAAAACCGATTGGATACCGAAATGCCCACCAATATCTGCGTTGCCTTTCCGTTCATAGCGGCAATATCCGACACATTCACAGCCACTGCCTTATAGCCCAAATGTTTCAGTGGCGTATAAGTGAGGTCAAAGTGAACGCCTTCGAGCAACAAGTCTTTCGATATCAGCATCAATTTTTTGCCCGCATCCACTACGGCAGCATCATCGCCTACACCTTTTATGGTGCTTTTATTCCCTGACTTCATTCCTGAGGTCAGGTGATCGATTAATCCAAATTCTCCCAGGCTCGAAAGCTCGGTACGCATAGGTGTAGTATCTTCAGTTGACATAAGTTGTATATTCATTTTCAGCTCACAAAGATAATTATAATGAATGGTTTGGGATGCCTTTTTTAGGCCGATGCATGCTAGGCTGAATTCAGCTTTTATTTGACTGTAGGAAATAAGAGGACGGGACGGGCATTCTCTTTAAGATCCTACTTTTCGGGGACAAGGAGATGGGGGAGGGAGAGACAGGGAGACAAGGGGACGGGACAAGGGGAATGATATTTGAACAACCAATTATAGTTAGAAGGTCCCTTCTCCTTTAGGAGAAGGTGCCGGAGGCGGATGAGGTAAGAGGGGAAAAGGAGATAAGGAGATAAAAAGATAAAGAGATAGGGAGACAAGGGGACAAGGAGACGGGGAGACCAACGTCTCAACTCCTCAACAACTCAACGACTCAACTTATCAACAGATTACAGATCACTGATCACTACCGGGAAACAGGGAGACAAAGAGAATGCTATTTGAACAACCAATTATAGTTAGAAGGTCCCTTCTCCTTATAGGAGAAGGTGCCGGAGGCGGATGAGGTAAGAGGGGACGGGGGGACTTGAGGACAAGGAAAAAAGGAGACAAGGAAACAAGGAGATAAGGGAGATAAGGAAACAGGGAGACA